>SVKM01000173.1 GCA_015068465.1 Oscillospiraceae bacterium
TGGCGGCGTTCATCCCCACGACATGAAGGCCGCGACCAATGAGAAGGCCATCGAGCAGCTTGCGCCGCCGAAGCAGGTCGTCATCCCGATGTCGATGCACTTCGGAGCGCCCTGCACGCCGATCGTCGCAAAGGGAGACCATGTGAAGATCGGCCAGAAGATCGGCGAGACCAAGGGCCTTGGCGCGCCGATCCACGCAAGCGTATCGGGGACGGTCGCGGCAGTGGAGCCGCGCCCCTACTCGATGGGCGGAAACGTCATGTCGGTGGTCATCGACAACGATTTCCAGGATGAGCTCAGCGAGGAGGTCGTCGCCCCCGCCGATCCCGACCTCCTGAGTGTGGAGGAACTGGTCGAAATCGTCAAGAATGCCGGTATCGTCGGCATGGGCGGCGCCACGTTCCCGACCCACGTCAAGATCTCCGGCGGTATCGGCCTGGTCGACACGGTCATCATCAACGGCGCGGAGTGCGAGCCGTACATCACCGGCGACCACCGCGCGATGCTTGAGCGTCCGAAGGAGATCGTGGGCGGCTGCGGCTATCTTGCGAAGATGTTCGGCGTCGAGAAGGTCATCATCGGCGTGGAGATGAACAAGCAGAACGGCATCGACTCGCTCAACAAGACGATCGAGGAGATGAAGGCGCCCGTCGTCGTCCAGCCGCTGCGCACGCGCTACCCGCAGGGCGGCGAGAAGCAGCTCTGCCAGGCGATCACCGGCAAGCAGGTCCCGCCGGGAGGACTTCCCAGCGCGATCGGCTGCGCCGTGTTCAACATCAACTCCGTGTGCGCGATCTACCGCGCCGTTACCACCGGCATGCCGGTGGTGCGCAAGGTCGTCACCGTGTCCGGCTCCGGCGTGGTCGAGCCGAAGAACATCGAGTGCCCGATCGGCACGCCCGTGAGCCTGCTGTTCGACGCCTGCGGCGGATTGAAGGACAACACCTTCAAGCTCATCGCCGGCGGCCCGATGATGGGTATGGCGCAGTACACGGCGGACATCTCCGTCGCCAAGGGCACGGGCGCGCTGCTCGCGTTCGCCGGCGACGAAAACAAAACCGTCGATAACCCGACCTGCATCCGCTGCGGTCGCTGCGTCGAGGCCTGCCCAATGCACCTCGAGCCGCTTTACCTCTATATGTATGTGCAGAAAAAGCGCATCGACGAGCTCAACGCGGCGCACATCATGGACTGCATGGAGTGCGGCGCGTGCGCGTACATCTGCCCGGGCCGCCTGCACCTGACGCAGTCGTTCAAGGCGGGCAAGCAGCTCGTCAAGGACGACGCCGCGAAAAAGAAAGCGGCGGCGGAGGCGGCAAAGGCCGCCGACGAAAAGAAAGGAGCGTGAGTGAACATGACCGGAGATTACAAGGCGTTGAAGCTCATCGCCTCCTCGAACCCCCATATCCGCAACAATGAGGACACGCGCTCGATCATGCTCGACGTGATCATCGCGCTCGTCCCCGCGCTTGCCTGGTCGATCTACCGCTTCGGCTTCCGCGCGCTCGTTTCGGCGCTCGTGTCCGTCGCGTCCGCGATGTGCTGGGAGTGGCTGTACCGCAAGGCGCTCAAGAAGCCCCAGATGCTCGGCGACCTCAGCGCCGCCGTCACGGGATTGCTGCTCGCGATGGTCTGCCCGGTGACGCTTCCGTACTGGATGCTCGTCGTCGGCAACTTCTTCGCGATCGTGATCGTCAAGCAGCTCTACGGCGGTCTCGGCAAGAACTTCATGAACCCCGCGCTTGCGGGCCGCGCGGCGCTGGTCGCGTGCTATTCGACCCAGATGACGAGCTGGATCGCCGCGGGCGAGAAGGCTCCGCTGTCGCTCTCCGGCGTGGACGTCGTCACGGCGGCGACGCCGATGGCACTGATGAAATCGGATTTCGCGACGCTCACCGCCACGCACAGCATCGGTGATATGTTCATCGGCTGGATCGGCGGCTCCGCCGGCGAGATCTCGTCGATGATGCTGCTCATCGGCGGATTGTATCTCATTTTCCGCAAGGTCATCTCCTGGCACATTCCCGTTGCGTACATCGGCACGGTCGCGCTGCTCGCGCTGCTCTTCCCGCACGGCAACGACCCCGTGCAGTACATGCTCTACAGTGTGTGCGGCGGCGGACTGATGCTCGGCGCGTTTTTCATGGCGACCGACTATGTGACCTCGCCGGTCACAAAGAAGGGCCAGCTCATCTTCGGCGTGGGCTGCGGTCTTCTGACCGTGTTTATCCGCACGTTCGGCTCGTATCCCGAGGGCGTCTGCTACTCGATCCTGCTGATGAACTGCACGGTGTGGATCATCGACAAGCACGTCAAGCCCGTCCGTTTCGGCGTAGACCCCGCGGCGGAGAAGGCGAAGGCAAAGGAGGCGGCGAAGAAATGAAGATCGAAGGCAAATTCATCCTCAAGGTCGCCGGTACGCTGACCGCGATCTGCCTGGTCGTCGCGGCGCTGCTCGGCGGCGTGGACGCCATCACCAGAGACAGGATCTACGAGATCAACAACGCCAACACCATCCAGGCGCTCAGGGCGGTCGCCACCACGGCGGACGAGTTCCCCATCATCGACGTGAAGGACAATATGACCGAAGCCGCCGCCGCGCAGGGCGCGAAGCTGACCGAGGCGTATGCCGTCAAGGCGGGCGGCGAGCAGATCGGCTACGCGTTCAAGATCGTCGCCTCCGGCTCGCAGGGCGACATTGAGATGATCGTCGGCCTTGACGCGGACAACGCGGTCACCGGCGTCTCCATCGTCGACAACAAGGAGACCTCGGGCATCGGCTCGCGCGTCATGGAAAATGAGGCGCTGCCCTCCGGCGTCGGCGTGCTCGATCAGTTCATCGGCATGTCCGGCGCGGGCAGCCTGTCGGTCGGCGGAAACGTCGAGGCGATCACCGGCGCGACGGTCTCCTCCAAGGGCGTGACCAAGGGCGTCAACGCGGCGCTCGCCGTCGCGGAAGCCTTGGGCTGAGAAGGGAGGATAAGGCTGAATGAATATCGGTAAACAATTCAAGGAAGGTCTGATCACCAACAACCCCGTCACGGTGCAGCTTTTGGGCATGTGCTCGACGATGGCGATCACGACCAAGATGTCCAACGGCGTCGGCATGGGCCTCTCGGTGCTCATCATTCTGACGCTCTCGAACATCATCATCGCGCTTCTGCGCAAGATCATCCCCGACGAAGTGCGCATCGCGTGCTTCATCGTCGTCATCGCGGGCTTCGTCACGATGGTCGACCTTTCGCTTCAGGCGTTCTTCCCGGACATTGCGGCGTCGCTCGGCGTGTTCATCCCGCTGATCGTCGTCAACTGCATCATCCTCGGCCGCGCCGAGGCATTTGCGAGCAAGAACTCCATCGGCGCCTCCGCTGTGGACGGCGTTGCGCAGGGTCTCGGCTACACGCTCGTGCTCGTGATCCTCTGCGCGTTCCGCGAGATCTTCGGCTCCGGCACGTTCAGCGGTCACCAGATCATGCCCTCGGGCTATGTGCCCGCCGGTATCCTGACCATGCCGGTCGGCGGCTTCCTCTGCCTCGGCGCGCTGATCGCGGCGATGCAGTGGGCGCTCGGCAAGAGCAAGGCAAAGGCGGAGGAGAAGGGAAAGGAGGCGGCTGAGTAATGGAAGTGACAAAGCTGCTTGCCATCGCGCTCGGCGCGATTCTGACGAACAACTTTATCTTTGCGCAGTTCCTCGGCATCTGCCCGTTCCTCGGCGTGTCGAAAAAGTCCGACACCGCGATCGGCATGGGCATCGCCGTCACGTTCGTCATGGGCATTGCGTCCGCGGTGACCTTCGCCATCAACAAGTATTTCCTCGTGAAGGAGACCAGCGTGCTGGGCGTCGACCTCAAGTTTATGCAGACGGTCGCGTTCATCCTCGTCATCGCGGCGCTGGTGCAGTTCATCGAGATGTTCCTCAAGAAGTCCATGCCGTCGCTGTATACGGCGCTCGGCATCTATCTGCCGCTCATCACCACCAACTGCGCGGTGCTCGGCGTGGCGCTGCTGAACGTCCAGAACGGCTACAACTTCATCGAGTCCGTGGTCTACGGCATCACCGGCGGTCTGGGTTTCCTGCTCGCGATCTACCTGTTCTCGACGGTGCGCGAGCGCATCGAGTTTTCCGACTATCCCAAGTCCTTTGAGGGCTTTCCGATCGCGCTGATCACCTCCGGTCTGCTTGCCCTTGCTTTCATGGGCTTCTCGGGCCTCGAAGTGTGGCACTAAGGAGGAAACGGTCATGAGTACGATTTTGTATGCTGTTTTGATCCTCGGCGCGATCGCGATCGTCTTCGGCTTGATCCTCGCGTTCGCCGCGAAGGCCTTTGAGGTCGAGACCGACCCGCGCCTTCCCCAGATCCAGAGCGCGCTTGCCGGCGCGAACTGCGGCGGCTGCGGCTATCCCGGCTGCGCCGGCTGCGCGGAAGCCATCCTCAACGGCAAGGCGCCCGTCAACGCCTGCGCGCCCGCGGGCGCCGAGGGCGCGGCGAAGATCGCCGCCATCATGGGCGTCGAAGCCGGCGCGGGCGAAAAGATGGTCGCCCACGTCATCTGCAACGGCGGCGACGACTGCCAGAAGAACTTCACCTACGTCGGCACCCCGAGCTGCCTTGCCGCGACGAAGGTCGCCGGCGGCCCGACGGCGTGCCAGTTCGGCTGCCTCGGCTTCGGCGAGTGCGTGAAGGCGTGCCAGTTTGACGCCATCCACATCAACGCCAAGGGCGTCGCCGAGGTGGACAAGGAGAAGTGCACGAACTGCGGCGCCTGCCGCGAGGCGTGCCCGCGCCACATCATCGTCGAGGTCCCGTACAAGCAGAAGGTGATCGTCAACTGCGCGAACAAGGACAAGGGTCCCGCCGTCACGAAGGTGTGCGCCAACTCCTGCATCGCCTGCGGCATGTGCGAGCGCACCTGCAAGCTCGACGCGATCCACGTCGTGAACAACGTCGCGGTCATCGACTACTCCAAGTGCAAGAACTGCGGCATGTGCGCCAAGGCGTGCCCGCGCAACGCCATCGAGCCGATCCCGACCCCCGAGGAGAAGGAGAAGTTCAAGGCGGCGCAGAAGGCCGCCGCCGAAAAGGCTGCCGCCGCGAAAAAGGCCGCCGAGGAATCGGCGACCCAGGCGTAAAGATCCATAGGATAAAGGGCGTGTTGCAGAATGAAAGGTTCTGCGGCACGTCCTTTTTCGCACGAAAGTCGGATAATTGCGGATAATTCG
>SVKM01000174.1 GCA_015068465.1 Oscillospiraceae bacterium
CGGCACGATGAAGAACGTCATGCGTGTGTTCTCCGTGATCCTGCTGATCATGGTCGGCACCGTGTTCGCCGTCGGCCCTGCCGGCCTTCTCAAGACGCTGTTCCTCAAGAACGGTGCTGCGGAAACCAGCATTGTCACGAGCTCCGTGTTCTGGCTGGCAATCATCATCACCTACTACTTCATCGCGACCTTTATCTCCGTCGATAAGGTCATCGGCAAGATCTATCCCGTGTTCGGCATCTGCCTGATCATCATGGCGATCGGCGTCATGTTCGGCACGCTCACGAGCGGCACGCCCGTTCCCGAGATCTGGAACAACTTTGCCAACCTGCACCCCAAGCAGACCCCGGTGTGGTCGTTCATGTTCATCACCGTCGCCTGCGGCGCGATCTCCGGCTTCCACGCCACGCAGTCCCCGCTGATGGCGCGCTGCCTCAAGAGTGAGAAGCAGGGCCACTTCGTCTTCTACGGCGCGATGGTCGCCGAGGGCATTATCGCCCTGATCTGGGCGGCTGCCGGCGTGACGCTGCTCGGCGTCGCGCAGCTCAACGAGATGGGCGGCGGCAACGCCAACACCGTCTATGAGATCTGCACTATGACCATGGGCAAGGTCGGCACGATCCTCGCCATGCTCGGCGTCATCGCCTGCCCGATCACCTCCGGCGATACCGCGTTCCGCTCCGCGCGCCTCACGCTCGCCGACTGGTTCAAGCTCGACATGGCGAACTGGAAGACCCGCCTGTACCTCTGCATCCCCGTTCTCGGTATCGGCGCGTTCCTCGGCTTCGGCAACACGCTCGGCTTCATCGACTATCAGATCATCTGGCGTTACTTCTCCTGGTCCAACCAGACCCTCGCCATGATCGTTCTGTGGGCCGGCGCGATGTTCCTGTCCCAGAACAAGCGCAACTACTGGGTCTGCGCGGTTCCCGCGACCTTCATGAGCGCCGTCTCCATGACGTACTTCATGATGGCGGGCGAGTGCATGGGCCTCATCCCTGCGCTCAAGAACAACGCTGCGGTCGGCTATCCCGTCGGCATCATCTTTGCCGTCGCGATGCTCGCCCTGTTCCTGAGCAAGGCGAAGAAGAACGAAGGCGCCAAGAGCACCGTCACCGCGAAGTAAGATCCCCAAAAGACACGAAAAGGCGGGAGAGTTTCTCTCCCGCCTTTTTTCAAGGAGTTGTTTTCTTATGTTGTTTGCACCCGGATGCATCGGCACGACCAAACTCGACGCCGAAACGCTTGCCGCCGACAGGAAGAACTGCCGGAAATTCGGACCCTGCGGCGTCGGAGAAAAGGCGCTCTATCTGGGCGGGCGGTACATCGACCGCGGCTTTTACACGACCTACGGCGACGTCAAGCGCGTTTTCAAGCGCGTCGCCATGAGCAAGGGAGGCTTCACCGGCAAGGGCATGTTCGGCGCGATGGCGTATCTGGTCGTCCAGTTTGCCGATGGGCACGAGAAGCAGAGCTATTTCAAGTTCGAGGACCAGGTCGACCGCCTGCTCGCCGTCATCGAGCGCGAGCACCCGAGCATCCCGACGCACAGCGCCGAGGCGGAGCGCAAGCTGCGCGAGGCGGAGGAGGCGGAGCAGGCTCGCTACCTGAAGGAACTTACCCCCGAGGCGCAGTCCGCCGTGGACGAGCTGCGCGCGGCGCAGGAGAAGCTCCGCCGCCGCCGCGACGTGACCGACGCGCTCGCCTTCGCGGCGAAGCAGAAGCGCACCATCGACGGCATCAACCCGAGCTACCGCTTCGCGGCGGTCGCGATCTTCCTGCTCGGTATTGCCGCCGCGGCGCTCGGCGTCTATATGTATCTCCATAAGCAGAACTACGCCGAGCTGATCGCCGTGTTCGGCTTCGCGGTCATCTTTCTCGTCGTTTCGACGCGCGTGCTGCCGACCGGACGCAACAACAAGCGCTATGCGCAGGAGGAATGGGACGGGGCGCTTGCGCGCGCGCGTGTGATGGTCGAGGAGGAGGGGAACATCCCCGTGCCCGCGCAGTACGCGCACCCGCTTGTGCTCGAGCGCATGATCCGCGTGCTGCGCGAGGGCCGCGCACAGAGCGTTTCCGAGGCGTATGAGACCATGAAGGCAGACCTCAAGGCGCTCAATTCGAGCGTCACGGTGACGCAGAAGGAGTACGACGAGGTCGTGGCGGTCAAGCCGCTGTTCCTGCTGTGCGGCTATGCCGACGAATTGTAGACAATGCGTAAAGAAGGGGGCGCGACGGCGACCCCTTCTTGCTTTTTGCGCGAGGAAGCGGTATACTGGCACAGGAAATTTACACAAGGAGGACACCACCGATGACCCTGAACGAAGCCAAAGAGAAGCTGGCGGCGCTTCAGCAGAAGACCGCGGCGTTCGGCCACGCCATGGGCGTGATCTACTACGACGGCGTGACCGCCGCGCCCAAGGGCGTCGCGGACAACCGCGCGCAGACGCTCGGCATCCTCAGCCAGGAGATGTACGAGCTCTCGACGGGCAAGGACACCGTGGAGCTGCTGGATTTCCTCGACGCGAACAAGGACGGGCTGGATCGCAACGAAAAGCGCCAGGTCCAGCTCCTGCTCAAGGACATCCGCCAGATGCAGAAGATCCCCAAGGACGAGTACATCGCCTTCCAGAAGCTGATGGTCGAGTCCGACGATGTATGGCACAAGGCGAAGGAAACGAACGACTGGAAGCTCTTCGAGCCGATCCTCGAAAAGGTTTTCGATTTCCACAAGAAGATCGCCGCTTGGTGCGCGCCGGAGAAGAAGCCCTACGACTACTGGCTCGACCGCTATGAGGAGGGCCTGACGATGGAGCGCTGCGAGGCGTTCTTCGCGACGCTGCGCGAGCACATCGTGCCGCTGCTCAAGAAGGTGCAGGAAAAGCCCCAGCTCGACAACAGCGTGCTGTTCGGCAATTTCCCGGCGGCGGAGCAGGAGAAGTTCTCCTATGACCTGATGAAGCTCATCGGGCTCGATCTCGACCGCGTGGGCCTCGCCACGACCGAGCACCCGTTCACCACGAGCCTCGGCTCCCACCTCGACGAGCGCATCACCACGCATTATTACGAAAACGATTTCTCCAACTCGATGTACAGCGTCGTCCACGAGGGCGGCCACGCGCTCTACGACACCGGCGGCGCCCGCGAGCTTGCCTACACGGTGCTCGACTGCGGCGTGTCCATGGGCATCCACGAGAGCCAGAGCCGTTTCTACGAGAACATCATCGGGCGCAGCCGCGCGTTTTGCGAGTACGTCTTCCCGATGGCGCAGAAGTACTTCCCGCAGCTCAAGGACCGCACGGTGGACGAGTTCTACCGCGCCGTCAACCGCGCGGAGCCGGGCCTTATCCGCATCGAGGCGGACGAGCTGACCTACGCGCTGCACATCATGGTGCGCTATGAGCTGGAAAAGCGCGTGTTTGCCGGCGAGATCGAGGTGCGCGACCTTCCACGCGAGTGGAACCGCCTTTATAAGGAATACCTCGGCGTGGACGTGCCCGACGACAAGCGCGGCGTTTTGCAGGACAGCCACTGGGCGGGCGGCAACATCGGCTACTTCCCGTCCTACGCGCTCGGCAGCGCCTACGGCGCGCAGTACCTGCGCAAGATGAAGGAGACCGTCGACGTCGACGCATGCGTGCGCGCGGGCAACTTCAAGCCCATCAACGACTGGCTGCGCGAGCGCATCTGGCAGTACGGCAGCCTGATGACCCCGGCGGAGGTCTTCCAAAACGCCGTGGGCGAGCCGTTTGACCCCACGGTGTTCACCGACTATCTGGAGAAAAAGTACGGCGAACTGTACGGCCTGTAAGCCTCAGCGTGCAAAAGGGCGTTCGGAGAAGCTCCGAACGCCCTTTTTTCACAAATTTTCCGCAAAAAGATATTGACAAACGGGAACTATCTTTGCTATACTAAACGCTGTCCTGCGCGGCAGGAGCATTTGGCGGCATAGCTCAGTTGGCTAGAGCATGCGGTTCATACCCGCAGTGTCCCCGGTTCGAATCCAGGTGCCGCTACCATAGCCGCGGGACGTCCCGAACGGGCGTCCCGCGCGCTTAATCCCGCAATTTCCCGTAACCCTCGTTTCTCCGAGCGAAACCCGGCGCAGCGGTTTCGCGAGGAAGAGGAGGCGCAACGCAGCGATACGAAGTTTTCAGCGTGGCCGCAGGCCGACGCCGGAAACGGAGCGAGCATAGTTTGCGCCGACACGCGGCCCGTTGGTCAAGTGGTTAAGACACGGCCCTTTCACGGCTGTAACATGGGTTCGAATCCCGTACGGGTCACCACGCGGGGCGCGCGGCGTCCCGCCCATATGGAGGCTTAGCTCAGCTGGTTAGAGCGCCTGCTTCACACGCAGGAGGTCACTGGTTCGAGTCCAGCAGTCTCCACCAAAAAGTTCCGGTTTTCGGTAGAAAACCGGAACTTTTTCTGCACTTTTGCTGAGAAACGTAATGGGTCAGAATCTGGGTCAGGCGTTGACCCAGTTCCTGACCCAGAATACGGTGGGAGCGGACAGCACAAAGCGGCACGGGGCAGGACGAGCCTGCTTCGTGCCGCTGGCTTTTTTCGGTTACATCGCCTTGCTGATGACCTCGCCGATGGTGTCGGCGGCGTCGCGCTTCATCTCCTTCGTCGCGTGGGTGTAGGTGCTCAGCGTGAACCCCGCGCTGAAGTGACCGAGGGCGGCGGAGAGCGTCGTCACGTCCACGCCGTTCTTGAGCGACAGGGTGGCGAATGTGTGCCTGAGATCGTGGAAGCGGATGTGCTCCGCGCCGATTGCTTTGAGAATTTTATCATGCGTATGCCGAAACGAGTCGGGGTCGAACATTGTGCCGGTCTTGGGCGAGGGGAACATATAGGGGTTGCCGGGGTGCTTCATATGCTCCTCGATGAGCAGACTGACCGCCTTCTGCGGGATCGCCAGCGTCCGCACGGAGTTGTGTGTTTTTGGCTTGTTGACCACCAGCTCGCCGTTGATGCGGTAGACCTGTTTGGTGACGGAGATCGTCTTTTCCTTGATATTGAGGTCAGTCCAGAGGAGCGCCAGCAGCTCGCCGCGCCGCAGCCCCGTCACGAACTCAAGGAAGAAGGCGGCGAGCAGACCGCGCCGCTCGGCTTCTGCGAGGTACGGTCCGATCATTTCCTCCGGCAGCACCTTCATCTCCTTCTTCTCCATCTTGGGGAGCTTGCAGCCCTTGGCGGGGTTGAAGAGGATGA
>SVKM01000175.1 GCA_015068465.1 Oscillospiraceae bacterium
CAGAAGCAGTGGCAGCCGCAGCCGCAGTTGTTGTTTGACGCGGCGTTTACGCCGCAGTTATTCTGAAAACGATTGATATCGATCACCCCTTCGGAAGGATAGGCGGTTTTTCCCGCCGCTTCATCCTATGCCGCGGCGCGCAAAGGGTGCGGAAACAAAGAAAAGCAGAAATGTGGACGAGCCGGTTGCAATTTTGAACCGATTATAGTAAAATAAACCAACAAGGAGTGATCTGCATGCTTTTTGATTTGAAATCCTTTGCCCAGGAGGCGCTCAAGGACAGCGCCGCGATCGCGAGCTCCGAGATCACGGACGACGGGAACATCTGCCTGAGCCGCAAGGACGGCTCGGTCATTGCCATGGGGTCCCCCGATGTGGCGATGGCGTTTGAGGAGCTCAGCGAGAAGGTCGGTTTTCAGGCGGGCACCGTGGCGGCGGATATCCGCAAGAACATCGGCGGCACGGAGAAGCTGGACAACTCGGACTTCGGCACGCTGGTGCGCGCCATCATCCAGATGTACTGGCTCGCGTCCGAGTCGATGAAGGCTGTCGAGAGCCAGACGCACGGGCCGTCGACCGGCCTTGCCAACGGCTTTGCGATGGTCGAGGCGACGGAGGTCTATATCCGCGCGCTGACGGTTGCGACGCTGGAGGCGGCGGAGCGGAAGTGACCCATACAAAAAGCAAGGCTTCGGCGGCTGCCGGAGCCTTCTTTTTGTGCACCGCGCGCCTTGCAAATGCGGGACGGCGCATGATATAATATTATCCCATTTTTGAAAACAGGAATGAAACGATATGGAAAATATCATCACTTATCTGGACTGGCGCGGCGACGTGCCGGTTTCCATGGACGGCTTCAACGAGGTGGACAACCTTGTTCTCGCAAAGCTGTCCCACATCGATTTTTCGGGAGTCCTGCCCGCGCCGGGCGCGGGGGAGGGCGTCTTGCTGCGCGACGCGTCCGAGCGCTACTTTGCCCTGCACGGCGCGGAGGGCGAGAATCTGGGCGTGTTCGTCCCGGACGACGTGCTGGAGCTGCTGCGCCGCGCGGCGGTGAGCGCGCGCTTCGGCACGGTGCGCTTCGGCGCGTACGAGGAGATACTCGACGAGGAGGCGGAGGAGCAGTTTGCCGCCGTCTGCGCCGAGCTGGAGGACAATACGGTCTATTGCGCGTTCCGCGGGACGGACGATACGCTCGTCGGCTGGAAGGAAGACCTCAACATGGGCGTGCTGGAAACGATCCCCTCGCAGAAGCAGGCTCTGGACTATCTCGTGCGCATCGCGCGGCAGTATGCGGGGCGGAAGCTGCGCGTCGGCGGGCACTCCAAGGGCGGCAACCTCGCGGTCTACAGCGCGGCATATGCGCCGGAGGATGTGCAGGAGCGCATCGTACAGGTCTACAACAATGACGGCCCGGGCTTTCGCAGCGACCTGTCCGAGCTTCCGGGCTACCGCCGCATTGAGCCGCGCATCCTCTCGTTCAAGCCGCAGTCGTCGATCATCGGGCAGATTTTGGAGCACGGCCAGGCGGTGACCGTCGTGCACAGCACCGGCAGCGGCGGCATCGGGCAGCACAACGGCTTTACCTGGGAGGTGCACGGACGCGCGTTTGTCCACCTCGACGATTTCTCGCTTGCGGGCAAGCGCAACGAGGAAACCCTCGAGACCGTCGTTTCGGAACTGAGCATCCCGCAGCGCAAGGCGTTCGTCGAGGCGTTCTATGAGGTTCTCACCGGCACCGGCGCGCGGACGCTGAGCGATCTGAACGAGGAAAAGCTCAAAAGCGCCGCCGGCATGCTCAAGACCTACCGCGATCTGGACGAGGAAACGCGCCAGGCGCTGTCCGCGTCGCTGATGCTGCTGTTCAAGCAAAGCGCGAAGAACTTTATGCACGATGTGCGCGATACGCAGGGCAAAAGCGTCGAAGAGCTGCTGCACAAGGCGCAGGAGCTCTGGAACAAGCTCTTCGATTCCGACGGGCAGGACGAAGATAAGCCGGAGGCGTGATGAAGCATTTTTTTAAGGATCTGCGCGAGATATGCGGCATCTACCTCGGCGCAATGGGGAAGTGGCTGGGCGTCGCGCTCGTGACCGGCGCGCTTTGCGGCGCGCTCGGCTCGGCGTTTCACATCGGCGTTGAGTATGCTACGCAGCTGCGCGGCGCGCACGCGTGGCTGCTCTATCTGCTGCCGCTTCTGGGGCTCGCCATCGTTGGGCTTTATAAGCTTCTCGGCATGGAGGGACACAGCACGAACGACATCATCGAGGAGGTCCACTCCGGCAGCGGCGTGTCGCTCAAGCTGCTGCCCGCAATCTTTTTCGCGACGCTTCTGACCCACCTCGGCGGCGGCAGCGTCGGCCGCGAGGGCGCGGCGCTGCAAATGGGCGGAACGATCGGCTACCAGACCGGACGGCTGCTGCGCCTCGACGACAAGGACATGCGCACGACGACGTCGATCGGCATGGCGGCGTTTTTCTCGGCGCTGTTCGGAACGCCGATGGCGGCGACCGTGTTTGCCATGGAGATCACGAGTGTCGGCAGCATCTACTATGTCGAGATGTTTTCCTGTTTGGTCGCGGCGCTGACCGCCTACGGCGTATCGCTCTTCTTTTCGGTGGAGGCGACGTCCTTTGCGGTGGCGGCGCCGCCGCTCACGACCGGAATGCTGCTGCGTGTCGCGCTGCTTTCGGCGCTTTGCGCGCTTGTGTCAGTGCTCTTTTGCGAGACGATCCACTTTGCGGAAAAGAAAGCGTCGAGGCTTGTCAAAAACCCGTGGCTGCGCGTCGTGGCGGGCGGCGCGGCGATCGTGGCGCTGACGCTGCTGCTCGGCACGACGGATTACAACGGCGCGGGCATGCCGGTCATCGTCCGCGCGGTGGAGCGGGGCGAGGCGGCGCCGGAGGCGTTCGCGCTCAAGCTTGCCTTCACGGCGATTTCACTCGCCGCGGGGTTTAAGGGCGGCGAGGTCGTCCCCTCGTTTTTTGTCGGCGCAACGTTCGGCTGCGTCGTCGGGCCGCTGCTCGGCGTTCCGGCGGGCTTTGCCGCCGCGATCGGGCTGACCGCCGTGTTCTGCGGCGCGGTCAACTGCCCGCTGGCGTCGACTTTTCTGGCGTTGGAGCTGTTCGGCTCGGGCGGGATGCTGTACTTTGCGCTCGCCTGCGCGCTGAGCTTCATTCTCTCAGGCTACAGCGGCATCTACTCCAGCCAGCGTATCATCTATGACAAGCTCAAGGCGCAGTTCATCAACGTGAACACAAACTCCTATCGCCCCGGCGGAAGATGAGTTTTTTCGCTTGCATTTTTCAAAATAGTAATTATAATGTGGGATTAGCGCATGATAACACAAAAAAGGAGAGAAAGACCATGAACCATTTTGCAGCGATCCGTGAAAAGCTCAACGAATACGGCATCGACGCGATGCTCCTCACCTGCGAGGCAAACCGCTTTTACGCCTCCGGCTTCCACTCCACCGGGACCGACGGCGCGGCGCTTGTGACGAAGGATGAGACCTATTACTGGACGGACTCCCGCTACATCGAGGCGGCGCAGCAGCAGGTCAAGGGCGCCAAGGTCGAGATGACGACCACCGGCCACGGCTACACGGCGTTTCTCAACGAGGCGGTCGAGCGCCACGGGCTCAGGACGATCGGCTTTGAGGACGAGTACATGACGGTCGCGGAGCTCAAGACCTATCAGGAAAAGGTCGCCAAGGCGGAGTTCAAGCCCGCAACCAAGCTGCTCACGGCGCTGCGCACGGTCAAGGATCCCGAGGAGATCGAGGCGCTCATCGGCGCCCAGCGCATCGCGGAGAAGGCTCTCGCCGACATCTGCACCGAGCTCAAGGCGGGTATGACGGAAAAGGACGTTGCCGCGCGGCTGACCTATCTGATGCTGCACTACGGCGCGGAGAATATGTCCTTCGATCCCATCGTCGCCTCCGGCGCGAACGGCAGCAAGCCGCACGCCGTTCCGAGCGAGAAGGTCATCGAGGCGGGCGATTTCGTCACGATGGACTTCGGCTGCATCTATCACGGCTATTGCTCCGATATGACCCGCACCGTCGCCATCGGACATGTGACCGAGGAGATGGACAAGGTCTACCACATCGTCCTCAACGCGCAGCTTGCGGGCATCGCGGCGGCGAAGGCGGGCGTGCCGGGCTGCGATGTGCACAACGCGGCGGCGAAGGTCATCGCGGACGCGGGCTACGGCGAGTACTTCGGCCACGGCTTCGGCCACGGCGTCGGCGTTGAGATCCATGAGTCCCCGCGCGCGAGCGCGACCTGGAAGGAACCGCTGCCCGCCGGCGCGGTCATCTCCGCAGAGCCGGGCATTTATATGCCGGGCAAGTTCGGCGTGCGCATCGAGGACTGCCTCATCGTAAAGGAAGGCGGCTGCGAGATCATCCATAAGGCGCCCAAGGAACTGCTGATCCTGTGATGAGGACGCTGATCAAGCGAATTGCCCTGCTGGCGCTGGCTGTCGCGGCAATTTTCCTGCTGCATCAGCATGTCAAAAAGGAAACCGAGGCGGCGAAACGCTCCACGGAAGCCGAGGAACCGACAGAGGACGTGCAGGAGCCGGAAATGCCGTCCATGTCCGTTCTGCGCGTAGGCGAAGGCGTAGCGCTGGGGCAGATCCGTGAAAACACGGAACAGGGCGGCGTCGACATCATCGTTGACGGAGCGGATGGGCAAGAGGTCCATACGTTTACCGACGTCGCCGCTGACAGCTGGTATGCCAATGCTGTGAACTTCGTCGTTTCAACGGGCTTGATGACCGGCGTCGGCGATGATGCGATCTTCCAGCCGGAATATGGTATGCTGCGCGAGTCCTTCGCGTCGATCCTCTACCGGTTCGCGCACGGCGAACCGGTAGAGCCGCGCAGCCGTTTTGAGGACGTCCCGGAGGACAGCTGGTTTTATGACGCAGTGAGCTGGGTCACAAATGAGCGGCTGATGAATGCGCTGGAGCCTTCCAAGTTCGGCGTGGGCGAGTATATGACCTGCGAGCAGGCGCTCGTGTGCCTGTATCGCGTTGCCGGCTCGCCGGAAACGGACGGGTCGCTTACCGACTATCCCTATGCCGCGAAGGTTTCCGAGTACGGGCGCAGCGCGGTGGACTGGGCGTGGAAGAGCGGCTTGATTACCGAAAACGAGTGCGTCTGGTATCCGCCGCACTCGTTTT
>SVKM01000176.1 GCA_015068465.1 Oscillospiraceae bacterium
CGCGGGGTATTCCTTTGTCAAAAGGCTCTGCCTTTCGACAAAGGAAAGATAATCGCCGTTTCGCTCACCGCATGTGCGGCAACCGCGAAACCTGGCTGTTCACGTTGCGCAAAGCGCAACGTGAGTTTGGTTTTCCTTCCATGCAAAGCATCCAGTTTTTTTGCAATCCCCTCTTGCGTTTTTGTGCTTTTTGTATTAAAATAGCTTCTGTTAGCTGGAACGTAGTGCTTCGCGCACGGGCTCAAATCTTTTGCCCTGCGGAAGCACCTTTTATTTTGTAAGGAGGAATGGCAGCATGACACTGGTCACAAACGGAAGGCTCATCACCCGCGACGAAAACGCCAAGGGCTACTACGAGCACGGCGCGGTCGCCTATGAGGGAACGAAGATCGTCGAGGTCGGCGAGGAATCGGCGCTGAAGGCGAAATATCCGGGCGCGGAGATCATCGACGCGAAGGGCGGCGTCATCATGCCCGCCTTCATCAACGCGCATACGCACATCTATTCCGCGCTCGCCCGCGGCCTCGCGATCAAGGGCAACAACCCCACGAATTTCTACGAGGTGCTCGACGGGACCTGGTGGGCGATCGACCGCCACCTCTACATGGACGGCACAAAGGCAAGCGCCGACGCGCTCTACCTTGACTGCATCAAGCAGGGCGTGACGACCATTTTCGACCATCACGCCTCCTACGGCGAGATCCCCGGCTCTCTGCACACGATCGCCGAGAGCGCCAAGCAGTTCGGCATCCGCTCCTGCCTGTGCTATGAGGTCTCGGACCGCGACGGCGAGGAGAAGTGCAAACAGGCGATTCAGGAAAACGCCGACTGGATCGCGGAGTGCGAAAAGAACAAGGACCCCATGCTCGCGGCGATGTTCGGCGGCCACGCGCTCTTTACGATCTCCGACAAGACCTTTGACCGCATGGTCGAGGCGAACAACGGCCGCACGGGCTATCACATCCACGTTTCCGAGGGCATGAACGACGTGTACGACAGCCTCCAGAACTACGGCCGCCGTCCGGTGCAGCGCCTGCAGGACCACGGCATTCTCGGCGAGAAGACGATCCTCGGCCACTGCATCCACGTCAACAGCGCGGAGATCGACATCATCAAGAATACGAACACGATGGTCGTCAACAACCCCGAGAGCAACATGGGCAACGCCGTGGGCATCTGCCCGGTGCTGCCGCTCTACAAGGCGGGCATCCTGCTCGGCATGGGCACCGACGCCTACACCAACGATATGCTGGAATCCATCAAGGTCGCGCTGTGCTCGCAGAGGAACAACGCGTGCCTGCCGAACGTCGCGTGGTGCGAGGTCACGGACATGCTCTTCAAGAACAACGCGAAGATCGGCGCGAAGTACTTCCCCGACCCGCTCGGCGTCCTCAAGCCCGGCGCGGCGGCGGACATCATCGTGATGGACTACAAGCCCTTCACCCCGTTCTCCGACGCGAACATCGACGGCCACATGATCTTCGGCATGACGGGCCGCCAGTGCCAGACGACGATCGCCAACGGCAAGCTGCTGATGCGCGACCGCGAGCTGATTGGCATCGACGAGGAAGCCGTCAACGCGCACATCCTCGAAGCCGCGAAGAAACTCTGGGGCGAGCTGAACCACTGCACGTACTGAAAGGGCGAGCCATGAAGAAGGAATATTCCGATCGTCAGCTAACCGTTTTGTTTGTCACACTCATGTTGGTTTCCTCCGTGATTGGATTCTGCGGCTTTCTTGTCGGCAGAGCGCTCTATGGCAGGAACCAGCGCAAGGCGGGCTAAGAACAATCAGGAGGATATGTTATGTACGAATATTTTACCGAGATCCTTTGGGTCGGCGCGAAGCTCTGGTCCGACAAGGCAAGCGAACGCGACGCGGAGGATCTGGACGCTCTTTTGAACCAGAGAGCCGCCGAGGGCTGGGAGCTGGCCACTTATAATTATATGGCGACGTCCACGCAAATCAAAGGCGCGTTTATCATCACCTTCAAACGAGAAAAGCAGTGAGCAAGGAGGTTTCCCCTATGTCTGAAAAAATGTACCCCATCCCCTTTGCATCCCTAATGAACTGGATCGTGACCGAATACGCCGCGAGCGGCGACATCTTCGGCGTCCATAAGGCATACCACGCCGGCGGCAAAACGCTGCCCATCTTCGGCGAGCGCATTGAAACGCCGTTCGGCCCCGCGGCGGGACCCAACAGCCAGCTCGCGCAGAACATCATCGCGGCGTACTTCGCCGGCGCGCGCTTCTTTGAGGTCAAGACCGTGCAGAAGATGGACGGCGCCGAGCTCGCCGCCTGCGTGCCGCGCCCCTGCATCCTCGCCATGGACGAGGGCTACAATCAGGAGTGGTCCACCGAACTGACCGTGCCGCAGGCGCAGGACGAATACATCAAGGCGTGGTGCGCGCTCAAGGTCATCTCCAGGGTCTACGGCCTCGGCGACCCCGACGGCTTCGTGTTCAACATGTCCGTCGGCTACGATCTGGAAGGCATCAAGGGCGAGAAGGTCAACACCTACATCGACAACATGATGGACGCGTCCAAAACGCCGCAGTTCATCGAGTGCAAGCGCGTTTTGAAGGAGCTGTTCCCCGCGGAGGCCGCCTACATCGACGGCATTTCCCCGCGCGTGAGCCGTTCCGTCACCGTTTCGACGCTGCACGGCTGCCCGCCGGACGAGATCGAGCGCATCGCGTCCTACCTCATTTCCGAAAAGCACCTGCACACCTTTGTCAAGTGCAACCCGACCATCCTCGGCTACAAGACCGCGCGCACGATCCTCGACTCCATGGGCTACGACTACATCGTCTTCGACGAGCACCACTTCAACGAGGACCTGCAGTGGGAGGACGCCGTGCCGATGTTTGAGCGGCTGCAGAAGCTCGCGGACAAGTGCGGCCTTGAATTCGGTCTCAAGCTCTCCAACACCTTCCCCGTCGACACCACGAGAAACGAGCTGCCCGGTCAGGAGATGTATATGTCCGGCCGCAGCCTCTTCCCGCTGACGATCGAGATGTGCTCCCGCATCTCCCGTGCGTTCGGCGGAAAGATGCGCATTTCGTTCGCCGGCGGCGCGGAGTATTTCAACTGCGACAAGCTGTTTGCCGCCGGCATCTGGCCGATCACCGTCGCCACGACGATCCTCAAGCCCGGCGGGTACAACCGTCTGCGCCAGATGGTCGAAAAGGTTGAGAAAATGCCCTATCATGCCTTCGACGGCACCTATACCGCCGGCATTTCGGAGCTTGCCGCGGCGGCGCAGCACGACTTCCATCACCGCAAGCCCATCAAGCCCCTGCCCACGCGCAAGAACAGCGAGCAGGTCCCCTGGCTCGACTGCTTCCTCGCTCCCTGCAAGGGCGGCTGCCCGATCGAGCAGGACATTCCCGAATACATGGAGCTCTGCCGCAAGGGGCTGTACGGCCCCGCGCTCAAGCTCATCACCGAGAAGAACGCCCTGCCGTTCATCACCGGCACGATCTGCGCGCACCGCTGCCAGAACAAGTGCTCGCGCAATTTCTACGACGAGTCCGTCCACATCCGCGACACCAAGCTCATTGCCGCCGCGCACGGCTACGAGGCGCTGATGGCGTCCATCAAAAAGCCCGCGAAAATCGCGGGCAAGAAGGTTGCCGTCGTCGGCGGCGGCCCGACCGGTATCGCCGCGGCGTATTTCCTCGGCAGGGCAGGCGTCGAGACGACCATCTTCGAGCGTGAGGAGAAGCTCGGCGGCGTGCCGCGCTACGTCATCCCCGCGTTCCGCATCAGCGACGAGGCGATCGACAAGGACGTCGCGCTCATGCAAAAGTACGGCGTCGAGGTCAAGTGCGGCGCGCCCGCCCCGTCCGTGGACGAGCTCAAGAAGCAGGGCTACACGCACATCCTGCTCGCCACCGGCGCGTGGAAGGCAGGCAAGCTCGACATCGAAGGCAACGTCGCTGGCGTCATCCAATGGATGAAGGAGATGAAGACGAAGGTCAAGCCCTCGCTCTCCGGCAGCGTGGTCGTCGTCGGCGCGGGCAACACCGCGATGGACGCCGCGCGCGTCGCCAAGCGCGCCGGCGCGCACAGCGCGATCCTCTACCGCCGCACGAAGAAGGAAATGCCCGCCGACGAGCACGAGCTCCAGCTCGCCATCGACGAGGGCGTGGAGTTCATCGAGCTCGCGGTGCCCGTGAAGCAGGCGGACGGCAAGCTCGTGTGCGAGAAGATGAAGCTCGGCGCGCCCGACGCGTCGGGACGCCGCTCCCCCGAGCCGACGGGCGAAAAATTCGAGATCCCCTGCGACCTCGTCATCTCCGCCGTCGGCGAGAAAGTCGACGATGCGCTCATGGCGGCGAACGGCGTCGAAATGGAGCGCAAGGGCCCCGCGTTCCAGACCAACGTTCCCGGCGTGTACTGCGCGGGCGACGCGCACCGCGGCCCCGCGACCATCGTCGAGGGCATCGCCGACGCCGCCGCGTTCTGCGAGGCGGTCACGGGCAAGAAGCACGAGTACGACATCCCCGAGGAAGCCTACGTCTGCCACAGCGGCGCGGTCGCCAAGAAGGGTGTGCTCGCGATGGCATCGGACGCCTGCTGCGAGGGCGAACGCTGCCTGCAGTGCAAGGCCGTTTGCGAGAACTGCGTCGACTCCTGCCCCAACCGCGCGAACGTCGTCATCAAGCTCTCCGACCACTCGCACCAGATCCTGCACGTCGACAAGATGTGCAACGAGTGCGGCAACTGCACGCAGTTCTGCCCCTATGCCTCCGAGCCCTGCCACGACAAGTTCACGCTTTTCCAGACGGCGGAGGACATGGACGACAGCAAGAACGCCGGCGTCCTCTTCCTGGATGGGAACAAGGCGCGCATCCGCATGTTCGACGGTGTGAAGGAATACGACCTCTCCGGCGAAACGGGGCTTCCGCCCATGCTGGAGGAGTTCATCCTCACCATCCGCGACAAATACAGCTATCTCTATCAATAAAATCGAGTAGGAGCGCCCCGTGAGGGGCGCGTCCTCTCACACCACCGTGCGTACCGTTCGGTACACGGCGGTTCA
>SVKM01000177.1 GCA_015068465.1 Oscillospiraceae bacterium
CCGCCTCGGCGCGGCTCATGAATTTGCCGTTTGCCGTGTCGATCAGCTCCACGCGCTCGTAGCCCATCGCGCGCAGTTCGTCGCAGAACCTCTGCATATCGCCGTAGCGCCGCCTGCTCATGATGTCGTGGATAGCGAATGTGCCGCCCTTTTTCAAAACGCGCAGGGTTTCGAGCAGCAGCTTTTGCTTGTCCGCGCCCACGACGTTGTGATAGACGTAGTTGCTCGTCACCGCGTCGAAGGTTTCGTCCGCGAACGGCAGCTTTTTCGCGTTGCCGACGCGGAACTCCGTGTTCTCCGCGCCCTCCGCCGCGGCGTTGCGCTCGCAGACCTCCTGCGAGAACGAGGCGTATTCCGGCCCCCACGCGTCGCAGCCCACCATGCGCGCCCCGGGGTTGCGCTTCGCGCAGGCGATGGTCAGCGCGCCGCTGCCGCAGCCGACGTCCAGCCCCACGCCGCCGTCGGGAAGCGTAACGTACTCCGCCGTGCCCTCGACGATCTGCCGGGAGAGCTTGCGCTTCCCGTCGTAGGAGAACTGCCCGCGCGCATAGGCGCACCATACCGCAAACGCGCCGCAGCCCGCCGCGGCGAGCGCGGTCACGGCGGCGAGCGCCTTTGTCCCTTTGCCCTTGCCGAACGCACCGAGCCCCGCCGCGCCGAGCGCCAGCGCGCCAGCGCCTGCGGCAAAGCCCGTCAGCATCCCCTTCGGCACCCAGTTTTTATAGTCAGCCTTCATGCGTCGTCAGCCCTCCTCAAATGGTTTTTTGATGTGGCGATTCACCTGCCGAACAGTCCTTTTTTCTCATACGGCGCAGTCGTGACGAGCGTGCAGGCATAGCCCGTCGCGGCAATGGCGGCGCGGAGTGCTTCCTCGTCCACGACGCCCTCCGTCAAAAAGGACGCCTCGCCCTTTTTGTGCGACGCCACGACCTTTCTCGCTTCCGGCACGGTCCTGCGGATCACGTCGCAGATGTGCGCCTCGCACATGGAGCACATCATGCCGTCGATGGTAAGCGTGGTTTTCAGTGTTGACATAGGGTTCGCCTCGATCCTTTGGAATGTCTGTCTTGTGTTTTGCCCTTCCGTTAGATTTAGCTAACAGCCGGGTAAGCTGCGCCGCTGCGCGCCCCGATCCGTCAGGCTCTCTTTTCCCTGTCCTCGTCCAGCAGGCGCGTCATGCTGCGAAGACCGATGGCGACGGTCGAGCCGTTGTGCAGCAGCGCGCCCGTCGCGGGCGGCAGCACGCCGCACACGCCGAGCAGGATGAGCGCGAGGTTGAACGACAAGATCGCGCGGTAGTTGCCCCGGATGCGGCGCATCAGCGCCTCGCTGAGCTCGCGCAGCGTCACGAAGGCGAAAAGGTCGTCCTCCGACACCGTGACGTCCGCGATCTCGCGTGCGATCGCCGCGCCCGTGCTGATGGCGACGCCGACGTCCGCCTCCGAGAGCGCGGGCGAGTCGTTGATGCCGTCGCCGACCATAATGACCGTATGGCCCGCCTCGCGCGCCTCGCGGACAAAGCGCGCCTTGTCCTCCGGCAACACCTCGGCGTGCCAGGCGTCGACGCCGAGCTTCTTCGCCACCGCCGCCGCGGTGCGCTCGCTGTCGCCCGTCATCATCACGATGTTGGTAAGCCCCAGCTCCCGCAGCCGCGCGATCGCGTCCGCCGCCTCCACGCGCACGGGGTCTTCGACGAGGATCGCGGCGGCAAGCTCGCCGTCGAGCGCGAGGTAAAGCTGCGAATACTCGACGCTCAGCGCGTCAAAGCGTTTTTCCTCACCCGCCGGGACACGGCAGAGCTCGTCCTCAAAGACGAAGTGGCGGCTGCCGATGACCGCGTGGACGCCGTCGATCTCGCTCGCGATGCCGTGCGCCACGACGTAATCGACCTTAGAGTGGCGCTCCTCGTGGTCGAGGCCGCGCTCCTTTGCCGCGCGCACCACCGCGCTCGCGATCGTGTGCGGGAAGTGCTCTTCGAGACACGCGGCGAGGCGCAGCATTTCCGCCTCGTCCCGTCCGCCGAAGGGGACGACCTCCACGACGCGCGGCTCCGCGTGCGTCAGCGTTCCGGTCTTGTCGAACACGACCGTGTCCGCGAGCGCGGCCGCCTCCATGAAGCGCCCGCCCTTGACGGAAAGCCCGTGAGAAAGCGCCTCGCGCATGGCGGAGAGCACTGCGAGCGGCATCGACAGCTTGAGCGCGCAGGAAAAGTCCACCATTAAAATAGAGATCGCCTTGGTCACGTTGCGCGTCAGGAGATACGTCAGCGCCGTCGCGGCGAAGCTCCACGGCACAAGCCGGTCCGCAAGGTGCTCGCTGCGGCTCTCGACCGTGGATTTGAGCCGCTCGGACTCCTCGATGCTCCGCACGATACGGTCGTAGCGCCCCTCGCCGGACGCCTTGTCCACGGCGACGACGCACTCGCCCGCCTCCACGGCGGTCCCGGCGTAGACGTAGCTGCCGGACGTCTTATGTACCGCCAGCGCCTCGCCGGTCATCGACGCCTGATTGACCTCCGCCTCGCCCGAAACGATCTTGCCGTCGAGCGGGATCAGGTTGCCCGCGCGCACGACGATATGGTCGCCCGGCTGTACCCTCGATACCTCCTCCAGCACCTCCGTGCCGTCGCCCAGCCGCAGCCAGACGCGCTCCACGCCGAGCGACATGGCGCTCGCGAGGTCGTCCACGCTGCGCTTGTGCGTCCACTCCTCCAGCAGCTCGCCGACGCCCAGCAGGAACATCACCGACGACGCGGTTTTGTGGTCGCCGCGCAGCAGCGAAGCCGTGACGGCCGCCGCGTCCAGCACAGGGACCTCCAGCTTGCCGCGCAGCAGCGACGCGAGCCCTTTGTAAATGATTTTCACCGCGCGCAGCCACGCGAGGACGATGCGCACGCTCTCGGGCAGGAACAGCTTTTTGAGGGCGCGCATCACGACGCGCGTGACCAGCTTTTCCTCATACGCGCGGTTCATCTCGCGCGCGGTATGCTCCGGTACGACGGCGAGGCGCTCCGCCTTCTCATACGAAAACGCCGCAAACGCCGCGATCACGCCGTCGCGCGCGCCGACGTAGCATACGGCGGCGTCGCCGGTGCGGTCGTAGACCTTGACCGAAACCACGCCCTCCGCCGCAGCGAGGTACGCCTCCAGAATATCCGCCTGGCGGCAGCTCATGCGCGGCGCACACAAATGCACGCGCAGCCGTCCCTCGGATTCATGCAATATCCTGCATTTCATGGTTTCCCTACGCCCGGTCCTCGATGACGGCGGCGTCCTCCGCCGCGGCGCGCTCGGCGTTGTGGCGCTTCGCGTCCTCGTAGACGTCCTCCGCGCCCTCGCGCACCTTCGTCGCGGCGTCCATGACGCAGTCCTGCGCGCGCAGCGCCGCCGCCGTGACGTGCGTGTACGCCTTCTTTGCGTCCTTGCTGCCAAGAACCTTGAATCCCGCCGTGCCGAACAGCACGCCGCCCGCAAAAATCGCCAGCTTGCTCCAAGACATAGAAAAACGCTCCCTTCTTTGTGGCGCTTTGAGCACCCCTTCGAAGGTATATTAGCACACTCTAACAAAGTAAGCAATACCTAACTCGAAATTTTTCTCAGCTGGAAAGAATTATCCCCCCAGGGGGCTTCCGAAGCGGGAAGTCATGGTCTATAATGCTCCTCGACCGACACTGAAGCGCCGCTTTTCGCGCCGTTTCGAGAAAAGCAAAGGAATGATAACGCCATGAAAAAAAGAAAGCTGCTTGCCCTGCTGCTTGCTCTGTGCATGGTTTTGGGCCTTGCCGCCTGTGGAAACGACGGTCAGGCGCAGCCCCAGTCCGATTCCCAGCCGCAATCCCAGCCCGCGGCGGAGCCCTCCGCCGAGCCGAAGCTCCTGCGCCTTGCGGAGAGCTTCGCCTATCCCAGTCTCGACGTTCATAAGGACTACTACGGCTGGTACACCTCGATCTACGGCGTGAGCGAGACGCTTTTCCGCGTCGCGGACGACCTCTCCATCCAGCCGCTGCTGGCGAAGGGCTATACGGTCAGCGACGACGGCAAAACGTGGAACATCGAGCTTGCCGACGCTGCGTTTTCCAACGGCACGCCGCTCACCGCCGACATGGTCATCCGCAACCTTCAGCGCCTCGCGGAGGTCAACGAGCGTTTCGCCTATCTCGCGGACTTCGCCTTTGCCGCAAGCGGCGACAAGGCGCTTTCCATCACCACGCCGGACATCTATCCCACCATGCTCAGCGATCTTGCCGCGCCCGAGTTCGGCATGATGGACCTGGACGCGACCGCCGACTTTGACAACGCGCCGGTCTGCACGGGTCCGTTCGTCGTAAAGTCCTTTGAGCCGGAGGGCACGGTCGAGGTCGAAAAGAACGCCGCCTACTGGAACGGCGACGTCAAGCTCGACGGCGTGACCTTCTACTACATGCAGGACGACGAAACCAAGCTCAGCGCCATGCAAGCGGGCGACATCGACGGCTACACCAGCGTCACCGCCGCCGCAAAGGAGATCTACTCCGCCGATCCCGCGACCTACACGCTCACCGAGATCCCCGCGACGCGCCTGCAGTTCTACGTGCTCAACAAGGCCCGCCTCGACGGCAAGGTGCGCGAGGCGATCAATCTGGCAACGGACAACGCCGCCATCGCCGCCTACCTCGGCGGTACGGTTTCCCCCGCCGTGGGGCCGTTCGGCGCGAGCGCGCCCTACGGTCAGGTCACCAAGCCCGCGCCCGACGCCGCGAAAGCGAAGGCGCTGCTTGAAGCGGACGGCTATACGCTCGGCGCGAACGGAATCTATGAGAAGAACGGCACGCCGCTTTCCGTCAACATCTGCTACTACGCCGCGCGCTCGCTCGACTCCATCGCGCTTTTGATGCAGGAGCAGCTCAAAAACGTCGGCATCGACGCGGTTTTGACCGTGCAGGAGGATCCCGACGCCACCTACGTCGCCACCGGCGATTACGACGTCGCGCTCTACTGCATGATCGCGGACAAGGCGGGCGACCCCTACTACGCCGTCGACGCGCTCTACCGCGAAAGCTGCAAGTGGG
>SVKM01000178.1 GCA_015068465.1 Oscillospiraceae bacterium
ACCGTAGCCGTTGACGATCGTGTAGCTGAGTCTGGACGGATCCACGGCGGGCAGCTTCTCACCGCCCATCACCAGCATCCTCAGCGTCTTGAGCGCGGGATGGTTTTGCAGGAACTGGACGCCGACCTGCGTAGTCAGCAGCAGCGCCGTGATGCCCGCCTCGTCGAAGTAAGCGGCAAGCGCGTCCAGATCCATGCGGATCTCCTCGGGGATCAGATAGACCGTTCCGCCGTTTAGCAGCGTGCAGAATATGTCGGACATGTTCACATCGAAACCGAAGGAGGCATAGGCGGCGATCCGGTCGTCCGACCGGTAAAAATCGCTGCGCACGCCGTGGGCGTATGCCACCATGTTGCGATGCTCGATCTGGCAGCCCTTCGGCGTGCCGGTGGAACCGGAGGTATAGAGCAGGATGAACAGATCTTCCGGCTTCGGCGCAGCGGGAACCGCCGGCGCGTCCGGCATATCGTACAGCTCGCGCACGGTCAGCACCGCGCCGTCGTACTCGTCCACATGATCCAGAAGGTCCTCCTCCGCGATCAGCAGGCAGACGCCTGCGTCCTTCACCATGAAATTGAGCCGCTCCTTCGGGTAACTGGGGTCCAGCGGCTCGTAGGCAAGCCCCGCCTTCACCGCCGCCAGCGGGAGGATAAACACATTCTCGTCGCGCGGCAGCAGGATCGCCGCCACTTCTTCCGCGAGGGACGTCTTGCCGGTGATCTCGCAGGCGCGCTCGTACAGCTTTGCCGCCAGACGATCCGTCAGCTCGTCCAGCTCCCGGTAGGTATAGGTCTTGTCCCGGAACACCGCCGCCGTCTTGTCCGGCTGCGTCCGTGCGTTTCGCCCAAAGGCGGTCACGACGGTGTCGGCGCGGTCATAGTTCAGATCCCAGGGCTTGTTGAAGGCGTCCAGTGCCTTCCACTGCTCCTCGCCCGTGAGGCTGATGTCCGCAAGCGTACGGCAGGCCATGAGGCCCCGCACGGCATTCTCAACACTTTCGGCAAAGCCGCGCATCATCGCCTCGCTGAACAGCGCGGAATCGTAGGTCACCCGGATCGCTTCCGTACCCTCTTCGCCCGTGATGTAGACGCCGACGGGCAGCTTGGCCGCAGGCTCGCCGACATTCCCGACCGCGACGGTTCCCCGCTTCGTGTGATAGCTGCTGATGACGCCGATCTGATAGGTGTAGGACGCCATGGGGCGGAAGTCGTACTTGCTTGCGATGCGGGCAAAGGGATAGTTCTCGTGTTCGATGGTGTCGGAGAAGTTCTTCGCCACGCGGCGCAGGAAGCTTTTCGTCTCCTCCCCGTTGTCGATGGTTGCCACAAGCGGCAGGGTGTTGACGAACATGCCCATCGTATCCGCCAGCTTCAGGTTGCCGCGCCCGTTGGAGATCGTGGCGATGGCCACCGTATCCTCGCAGACATATCGCCCGTAGGCAAGGAACGACGCGGCGAGATAGACTCCCGCCGGAGTCACGCCGTTTTCCTGCGCGAACGTTTTCACCGCGGCAAAATCGGTGGGAACGCTCACGCTCTTTTCCGTGTGGGGAAGGTCCTCTTCAAAAATGTCGGGGATGAGTTGCGTGGCTTCCTCGACCTCCGCCATCTGTCCCGCGAAGAATTCCTCCACCCCCGGGGCTATCGTTTCCTCAGCGACAAAATCATAGTAATCGTAGCGCTCCCTCTCCGGCGTTTCCCCGTCCAGCGCAAGACAGAGCTGGCGGAAAAAGATATCCATGGAAGTGCCGTCGCTCACCAGATGGTGCATGTCGACAAGCAGGTACAGCGCATCCGCGCGAACGATCTCAAAGCGCACGGCCGGTCCCTTCGCAAGATCAAAGGGGCGTACGAATGCAGCCTTGTGCGCTTCAAACGCATCGGCAGCCATCTCCAGGACCGGAACCTCCGGCGCGCCATCCGGGATAGGCTCCTGAACGATCTCGTTGTTCTCGTCCGCCGTGAAGCGGCAGAGGAGGTAGGGATGCGCCTCCATTACGCGGAGCACGGCGTCTCTCAGCTCCTCCGCGCCGGTCCCCTCAGGGACGCGCAGCACAAAGGGAATGTTGTAGGTGACGGCGCTCGGGTCGATCTGGCACTCGGCATAGACGCCCTGCTGGGCGAAGCTGAGACGGCAGGAACGCGGCGCCGGCGCTTTCTCTCTCCCTTCGGCAGGAGCCTCCGCCGTTTCATCCTGATTGAGCAGCTTTTCAAGGATCGCGTTCTCGACGCTCTGGACGCAGCCTTCCGCAAGCAGCTCCCGCGCGTTCATCCGCACGTCGAACTGCTTGTAGATCTGCGTGGCAAGGCGGATGCTGGAGATCGAGCTGAGGCCAAGCGCTCCGAAGCGGTCGGTGACGCCGAAGTCCTCCGTATTGACGACCTCCGCGACGATCTTTTTCAGCTTCTGCTCCAGCACGTTCAGCGGCGCGGCGGCGGCGCTGAACGCATCCTTCTTCCGCGCTTTCAATTCGGGCTTGGGAAGCGCCCTCTTGTTGACCTTCTGGTTCTGGTTGAGCGGGATCGCATCCAACTGCATGGTCACGGCGGGCACCATATAGTCGGGCTTGCGCGCCCGGATGAAGCCGTTCAGAGCGTCAATGTCTGTCTCTCCCTCGGAGACCACATAGGCGGCGATGAACTTCTCGCCGGTGCTCTCATCCTCAAACGCCTGCACGGTCGCATCCTGAATGCCGGGGAACTCGCGGATCACGCCCTCGATCTCCGTCAGCTCAATGCGGAAGCCGCGCACCTTCACCTGGGAGTCGTTTCTGCCGATGAAGTCAATGTTCCCGTCGGGCAGCAGGCGCGCCACGTCGCCCGTACGATAGGCGCGGGCATAGTCCGGCTCGTTCGAGAAGGGGTTTTTGATAAACGCCTTCTCCGTCAACTCCGGGCGGTTCAGGTAACCGCGCGCTACGCCGCGTCCGGCGATCAGCAGCTCGCCGGGCGCAAGAGGCGGCAGACGGCGAAGGTTTTTGTCCACCACATAGCACTTGTAATTATTCAGCGGCGTACCGATCGGGATCCGCTCATAGAGTCTGTCCACGACGGCAGTCGTCGACAAAATGGTGCATTCCGTGGGTCCGTAGCCGTTGATCAGGCTCGGAGCGCCCTCCGCCGGTTGGACGGGCACCAGCTTTTCGCCGCCGACACACAGGTATTGAAGCGTCTTTGTCTCCGTCATCGTATAGAACTGCCGTCCCACCTGCGTGGTCATGAAGCTGTGGGTAATGCCGAGGCGGTTGAACCATGCCTCCATCGCCACAAGGTCGAGGCGGATCTCTTCCTCCACGATGCACAAACACGCGCCCGCGGTCAGCGTCGGGTACATGTCCATCATGCAGGCGTCGAAGCCGTAGCTGGCGTATGCCGCCACGCGGCACGTCTCATCGAGCTTGTAGTATTCCCGATACCACTGGCAGAAATTGGACAGATTCCGATGCTCCAGCATCACGCCCTTGGGCACGCCGGTGGAGCCGGAGGTGTAGAGCAGAATGAACAGATCCTCCGGCGCGGGATGCTCCTCAATCCTCGTGCAGGCGGGAAGTTCCGGGATGTCTCCGGTCAGCAGCACCGCGCCCTTGTACTCCGGCACCTTTTCCAAAAGCGCCCCGTCCGCGATCAGCAGCTTGCAGCCGGCGTCCTTCATCATGAAGGACAGGCGCTCTTCGGGATAGCCGGGGTCCAGCGGCTGATACGCCGCGCCGGATTTCAGCACGCCAAGCGACGCGATGGGCATATATTCGCATCGCGGGATCAGAATGGACACCACGTCGCCCGCGCCGACGCCCCGCGCGCGCAGGCAGCCCGCGATGCGCTCGGAGATCTCGTCCACCTCCCGATAGGTCAGGGTCTTATCCCGAAACAGGACCGCGGGACGGTCGGCGTATTTCTCCGCGGCAGCGCGGAACATGGACACGAGATCCATCACGGGATAGTCCTTTTCCGTGGCGTTGAACCGATCCAGCAGCGCGCTCTGTTCCTCGCTCAGGCATTGCATCTGCGCAAGCGTATCGCGCGCAAGAAGCTCGCAAAGCGCCTGCTCAAAGGCGCCGGCGAGATAATCCATGTACGGCCGCGAGTAGTGATCCGCGCGGTAAAGCGCTTCAAAGAGGTATTCGCCGTCCTTGCGCCAGAGATAAAGCCGCAGCTCATAATCCGACTCATCCGCGCGCAAAAAGCCCATCCGCCGCTCCTCGCCGTCAAAGAGCACGCGATCCGAGATCATGTCCCCCTGATAGGCGAAGCACACGCTCATGTGAAGACCCAGTTCGCGATTCATATCAAGATAAGTGTAAAGGCTGTGCGCGCGATTTTCCGTGGTCTGCGCGTCCAGAGTGCGCAGGTATTCGTCCACCGTCCGGTCGTCGCGGCAATCGCACACCATCGGGAGCGTGCGCACGAACATTCCGCAGCTCTCCGAAAGCTCCTCCGTCCGCCCCGACATGGCGGACGCTATCACCGGACGCTCGACGCCCTCAAATTTGGAAAGCGCCCAGCCCAGCGCGCCGAGAAAGATCGTGCTGGTGCGCACGCCGGCGCTCTTCTTTTTCGCGCGGACGTCCGCCTCTCCGACGCGGGAAAGGGTGTGGAAGAGCCTGCCGAACGACTCCTTCCCGCCGCCGCGGTCCGGTTCCGGCGCGGCGCCCTCGGCGTCGTCGAGCAGCGCGCGGTAATAGGCGCGGTCCGCCTCAAACGCCTCGCTCTTTTCCTGCGCCGCCTCCCGCTCGGCAAAGGCAAACGCGGTGAGCGTCTCCTCGCCGATCTCCCCGCCTTGATAGGCCGCCTCAAAGTCACGCACGAGCACCTGCCGTCCCGTGCCGTCGAGCACGATGTGATGGAAAAGCAGCAGCACCTCGACCGCCTTCGGCGTTTCCACGATGACGGCGCGATACAGCCTGCCGCCGTCCAGCTCCACGTCCCAATAGTAGTCCTCCGGCGTCACGGGGCTTTTCTCCGCGCGC
>SVKM01000179.1 GCA_015068465.1 Oscillospiraceae bacterium
TTCTCTGCACGGTCACTTTCTCCGAATTGCTCATCGGATTCACCCTCCTGCGCCACCCCTACGCCCTGCTGCTTGCGTTCCTCATCACCCTCGTCGACGCGCTGCCGGTCTTCGGCACCGGAACGGTTCTGATTCCCTGGGCGTTCATCGAATTACTGCTGCAAAACTTTCCTAAGTCGATAGCTTTGTCCATGCTTTATCTCCTCACGCTCGTTGTGCGGAACGTACTGGAACCACATCTTCTGGGGGTTCAGGCAGGCCTTCCGCCGGTTTTCTCCCTGCTGGCGATGTACGTCGGCTTCCGCGCCTTCGGCGTTGCCGGCATGGTGCTCTTTCCCTTCTTTCTCCTGCTGTTTGCGCAACTCCGGCAGGAACGCAAAACAGCGGAACGGTGACCCGTTCCGCTGTTTTTCTTGCGTTCAGGCTTATTTTGCCTTGTCTTCCGCCTCCACGGCGCTCAGCGCGCCGAAGTATTTCTCGCGCGTCTCGGCGTATCTGCGGTTGAATTCCTCGTTCTGGCCCTGATGGAGCTTATGGATATACTCGTGGTGGTTGCTCTGGATCGAATGGTCGGACATAGAAAGCGTGTAAACACCGAGGTTGGAGCACTGGTCGGAGATACGCTCGATGTTGACCAGCATATCCAGAAACGTCAGCCCCGCGTAAACGGTGCATTTCCCGTCGCGCACGCGCTTGATGTGGTTGCCGCGCAGCGTTGCGACCAGGTCGTCGACGACCTCCTCGACCGGCTCGATGCGCCGCGCTGTGCGCGCGTCCACCGCCTTGAAGCCCTTGCAGGCATAGCCGAGGATCTCGTCGAGCGCGTCCTTCAGAACGCCGAGCTCCCTGCGCGCCGCCTCTGAAAGCTCAGCGCCGCGCTCGCGCAGCTCTGCGGCGTTCTCCGTCAGGTTGACCGCGTAGTCGCCGATGCGTTCAAACTCGGAAAAACACTGAATATAATAGTTGAGCAGCTCGCTGCCGTGCCCCATCGTCACATGCGGCGAGAGCTTAATGAGATAGTTGTCCACGCGGTCGGCGAGCAGGTCGATGCTGTCCTCGTTCTCGTTGAGGACGTCGACGGCGTGCTGGTCGTACTCCTGCAAAATGTCCATGGCGCTGAGCACCGCTTCGCGGGCGAGCTTCGCCATCGTCGCGATCGCGGTCGAGGCGCCGGAGAGCGCCAGCGCCGGAGAGGAGAAGAACTTCTCATCGAGCAGCTCGAGTTCCTTTTCCACACTCGTGCCGATCTGCGCGTCGTCCTTGACGATGACGCGCGAGAGCTTTTCAAACTGGCTGCACACCGGCAGCAGCAACAGCGCGGAGACCAGACGGAACACCGTATGCACGTTGGCGATGCCGCCGGAGTTCAAAGCCTTGTTCCACAGCGCGTCCAGATAGCCCATGCTGTGCAGGATCGCAATGCCGAGGACGATCAGGATCGAGCCGCAGATATTGAAGAGGATGTGCACGATGCCGGCCCGCTTCGCGTCCGCCTTCGAGCCGATGGAGCAGACGATGGCGGTGGTGACGCAGTCGCCGATGTTGACGCCGATGATGATGGCGTAGACCGAGCTGAACGTCAGCGCGCCGGTCATGGACAGTGCCTGCAGGATACCGATGGTCGCGGACGAGCTCTGGATCAGAAACGCGACGCCCGTACCGGCAAGGAAGCCCAGCACCGGCGTGTCGGAGAGGCCGACAAAGGTTTGCGCGAACGCCTCCGAGCCGGACAGCGGGCTGACCGCCGCGGTCATGTTCAAAAGTCCGGTAAACAGGATGCCGAAGCCCATCGCGATCTGCCCGACGACGTCGGAGTGCCGGGATTTGACCGCCATTATGAGCAAAATCCCCACGATCGCCGCGATCGGCGCCAGCGTCGAGGGCTTAAAGAGGTCGATCCAGGTCGCGCCGCCGCTCGTGTTGAGGTCGAGCAGGCGGATGATCTGGCCCGTGATGGTCGTGCCGACGTTCGCGCCGATGATCACGCCGATGGACTGGTGCAGCGTGATGACGCCCGCGCCGACAAGGCCGGAGGTCAGAACGATGGTCGCGGTCGAGCTCTGAATGACCGCGGTGACAAACATGCCGAGCAGAAAGCCGACGAGCGGGTTGTTCGTCACCTTTTCCATCGCGCCCTTGAGCGTATCGGACGAGCTTTCCTTGAGTCCGTTCCCCATCAGGCGCATGCCGTAGAGGAACAGCGCGAGTCCGCCAAAAAGCGAAATCACATTGAAAATCGTCATATTTCGACGTTCCTTTGTATCATAGTCTTGCGGAAGCCCAACTTCCACCGATACTATGGTAACAAAAAAGCAGTGGAATGCAAGATAAATTTCGTAAAAAAAGCGACAAAAAAGCGCTATTGCAAATTTTCTCTCATATGTTAAAATGATGAAAGAATCGGAGGAGCCTTTTATGTATCAAAACTCACGCCCCATCGGCGTTATCGACTCGGGCGTCGGCGGTCTGACCGTCGTACGCCAGATCCAGCGCCTGCTTCCCGGCGAGGATATCATCTTCTTCGGGGACAGCGCCAACTGCCCCTACGGCAACCGGAGCGCCGACGAGATCTACGCGCTGGCGCTGCGTATGCTGCGGTATCTCGAATCGCAGGAGGTCAAGTGCGTCGCCATCGCCTGCAACACGATCTCGTCGCTCATCGACCGTCTGCGCGGCGAGTGCCCGTTTTCCCTCGTGAGCATCATCGAAAGCGGCGCGGACTATATCGTGCGCGAAAAGCTGCCGAGCGTCGGCTTGATCGGCACCGAGTTCACGGTCTCCACGGGCGCCTATGAAGCGCGCATCCACGCGGGAAACCCGGACTGCCTCGTTGTCTCGAAGGGCTCCGCGGACCTCGCGAGCCTCATCGACCGCGGCGATTTTAACCGCTCGGTCATCGACGAGGAGATCACGGCGCAGATCGACGTCATTCTCTCCCGCGCGCCGGTCAAGGATCTGATCCTCGCCTGCACGCACTTCCCCATCGTCGCGGAAAACTTTCACCGCTGCTTCCCGGAGCTGCGGCTGATCGACCCCGCCGAGCAGCAGGCGATCGCGGTCAAAAACCTCTTGGTCTATCGAAATCTGACCAATCCGCAGACGCGCGGCAAGCTCACGATCTGCACCTCGGGCGGGCTGGAGGTCTATTCCGCGGTCGCCCAGATGCTCAATCTCTACGGTCCGGAGGACTCCCGCGTCGTTTCGCTGGAGCAGTAACGGCTACATAGTGAAAAAAGCAGCCTCACGGCTGCTTTTTTTCGTCTTTCTCCGGTTCCGTCCACGGCCGCATGGTCGCCACCAGACGGTGGATCGGCACACCCTGCTCGTAAAACTTCGCCTCGTAGTCGGTCATCACGCCTTTGGGTCCGTCCGCGTGCAGATCGTCCGTCACCTCGCTGAGCGCAAAACCGAACTGCGGGATTTCCTCAACCGAAAAGGCAAAGAGCTTTACATTGTCGCTCTTGAACCAGATCTGCCCGTTCTCGGCGAGCACCTTGCGATAGCGGCGGAGGAAATTGCCATGCGTCAGGCGGCGCTTCGCCTGGTTGCTCTTGGGCCACGGGTCGCAGAAGTTGATGTAGATGCGGCTGACCTCGCCGGGCGCGAAAAACTCCGGCAATTGGTCTACGTCCGCATCGACAAAGAATACGTTATGAAGTTCCTCCCGCGCGGCGCGCTCCATCGCGACGACCATCGCGTCCGGCACCTTCTCAATGGCGAGAAACAGCACATCCGGCTCCGCCTTCGCGGTTTCGGCGGTAAAGCGCCCCTTGCCGCAGCCGAGCTCCACGCGCACTTCGCGCGCGCCCGGCATCAGCTCACGCCAACGGCCCCTGCGCTCATAGGGGTCCTTGATCTGATACGCCGCGCAGCGTTCCATGCGCGGGATCAGGTTCTTTTTCTTTCTCATTCTCATGGGGACAGCCCTCTCTTTCCTTGCGTATGATACCCGAAAAGCCGCCGCAAGACAAGTGCAAAATGAAAATGTTAAAATGTTAACAAAATAACCGCCGCTTTCTCTTGCAAAAAAGCCCCCGCCCCCTTATAATAGTTTTTGATATTTGAGAAGGAGGGATCATCCATGCCTTTCGTGAAATATGAGCCCAAAGGCGATATCGCGTACCTCGTTATCGACCGCCCGGAGGCGCTCAACGCGCTCAACGCGCAGGTGCTCGCCGACCTTGACGCGGCGCTCGACGCCGTGGACACCAACACCGTCCGCTGCCTGATCGTGCGCGGCGCGGGCGACAAGGCTTTCGTCGCGGGCGCGGACATCGCGCAGATGAAGGACCTCGACAGCGCAGGCGGCGAAGCCTTCGGCAAGCAGGGCAACGACGTTTTTCTGAAGCTTGAAAGCTTCCCCATCCCCGTTATCGCGGCGGTGGGCGGCTACGCGCTCGGCGGCGGCTGCGAGCTTGCGATGGCGTGCGATTTCCGCATCTGCTCCGACACGGCGGTCTTCGGCCAGCCCGAGACCGGGCTCGGCATCACGCCCGGCTTCGGCGGCACGCAGCGCCTTGCGCGGCTCGTTGGCCCCGGCATGGCGAAGCAGATGATCTACACCGCGCGCAACATCAAGGCGGACGAGGCGCTGCGCATCGGCCTCGTCAATGCGGTCTATCCGGCGGACGAGCTGTACGCCGCGGCGGAAAAGCTCGCCTCCACGATCGCCGCCAACGCCCCCATCGCGGTACGCGCCTGCAAGAAGGCGATCGACGACGGCGCAGCGCTGACGATCGACGAAGCGGTGATCTGCGAGGAAAAGGCGTTCGCCTCCTGCTTCGGCACCGCGGACCAGCGCGAGGGCATGGGCGCTTTCCTCGAAAAGCGCAAGCATGAGCCCTACACCAATCACTGAGCGATCCCAAAATTATCATACAGGAGGAACACGACAATGAAAGTAGCAATCTTCGGCGCCGGCACC
>SVKM01000180.1 GCA_015068465.1 Oscillospiraceae bacterium
AGGAGCAGGGCTGGTCGGTCCTGCGCAACACCGACTACGCCGGGCGCATCTACATCTACGACTCAGAGCGCGACTCCTTTATGATGGCGTTCAAGGCGCTGGGCTATTCGATGAACACCGACGACGCCGACGAGATCGAAAAGGCGTATGAGTGGCTGCGCGAGCTGAACAACACCATGTCCCCGATCTATGTCACCGACGAGGTCATCGACTCGATGATGAACGGTGAGAAGGATATCGCGGTGGTCTACAGCGGCGACGCAACGGTCATCCTCGACGAGAACGAGTCGATGAGTTTCTCCATGCCGAAGGAGGGCACCAACATCTGGTGCGACGCGATGGTCATTCCCAAGAACGCGGAGAACCCCAAGCTCGCGCATGAGTTCATCAACTACGTCCTCACCTATGATGCCGCCTTCGACAACTCCAACACCGTCGGCTACGCCTCCCCGAACGCCGAGGTCCTCAAGGAAATGAGCACGAACGAAGACCTTTACGCCGAAAACGAAGCCTATCTCCCCCGCAGCGGCTATTCCCTCGACGAGATCTTCCACGACAATGTCACGCTCCAGCGCGAGCTGAGCAAGCTCTGGATCCGCGTCAAGGCGGAAAACTGAGAAAATATACCACGCAAAAGAAAGCGTCCGCACTTGTGCGGGCGCTTTCTTTGTGGTAAAATGAATTGTTGATTTTTGGCAGGAGGCCGCAAAGCATGAAAGTTGGAGATACCTTTGAAGTAAAAGCCGCCGTGACAGCGGCGGACACAGCCGAATCGCTCGGCAGCGGCGGACTGTGCGTGTTGGGTACCCCCCGCCTCGCCGCGCTGATGGAAAACGCGGCGTATACCCTGCTGCAGCGGTCTTTGAGTGAAGGCCAGAGCAGCGTGGGAACGAAGATTGAGCTGTCCCACGTCTCCCCGACGCCAGTCGGCATGACTGTCCGAGTCACGGCGGAGGTGGCGCATATCTCCGAAAACGGGAAAATAATTGATTTCAAGGTCGCCGGCTATGACGAAGCCGGACTCATCGGAGAGGGCACGCATCAACGCGCGATTATCGACATTGAGCGCTTTATGCGCAAGTGTCAGAGCAAGAAGGAGAGCTGATATGCACTATTCCGGCAGCGTCTACCGTCCGCCCAGCGAGGCGTACAGCCTGATCGTCCAATGCACGCTCGGGTGCAGCCACAACCGCTGCGCATTCTGTATCATGTATAAGGAAAAGACCTTCTCTGTCAATCCGATCGAGCAGGTACTCGGCGACCTCGCCGAGGCAAGGGCATGTTATCCGCGCGTCGAGCGCATCTTTCTCGCGGACGGCGACGCGCTGGTTCTGCCGATGGACTACCTGCTCACGGTCCTGGACTACATCCGGGAGCGCTTCCCCGAATGTGAGCGCGTGAGCGCCTACGCCTCGACCAAGGCGCTGATGAAAAAGACCGACGCGGAGCTGCAAACGCTCCGCGAGCGCGGGCTCGCGCTGGTCTACGTCGGACTGGAAACCGGTCTGGAGCCGCTGCTTGCCAAATACGACAAGGGCGTGACCGTCGAGGAGATCGTCGAGCACTCACTGCGCGCGAAGGCGGCGGGCATGGGGCTTTCGATCACCGCGATCAACGGCATGGGCGGGCGCGAGCAGAGCGAGGAGCACGCGATTGCCACCGCGGAAGCGCTCTCGCGCATCAAGGCGGACTACGTTGCGATGCTGACGCTGCGCGTCTATTCCGGCACGCCGCTGCATGACTGGATCGAGCGCGGCGAGCTGACGATGCTGGGGCCGAAGGAGCTCGCCGCGGAAAACCGCGTCATTTTGCAGCACATTGACAGCGAGGGCAGCATCTTCCGCTCCAACCACGCCAGCAACTATCTCCCGCTCAAGGGAACGCTCAACCGTGACCGCGACGCGCTGATCGCTCAGATCGACAAGGCGCTTGCTGGCGAGGTGCGCTTCCGCCGCGCCGTCGAGCTCGGACTCTAAAAAAGATACAAAGGAACGCTTCCATGAAACAGAAAAAATATACGCTTACGGCAGTCCTTCTGCTCCTCTGCCTGCTCGCGCAGGCAGCCTTTCCCATTTGTGCCCGCGCCTACGCCGACATGACGACCGGTGAGGCGGGCGTCGAGCTCATCAAGCGCTATGAGAGCTATTCGCCGCAGATGTACTACGAAAACGGGCACTGGTATGTCGGCTACGGCATTCAGGTCAAGGAGGGCGCCTATCCAAACGGCGTGACGGAGGAAGAAGCCGAAGCCCTGCTCCGCGAGCACCTTGCCAAGACGGAGCAGACGCTCAACCGCTTCTTCGCAAAAAACTACCTCCAGCCCACGCAGCCGCAGTTCGACGCGCTCGTCGACTTCACCTACACTGCCGGCGACGCATGGCTGAGCGGCAACAGCGCGCTGCTGAAGATCGTGCGCGGCGAAAAGGATGCCGACCGTCTGGAGACGGCGCACGCGTTCGGCGTCTGGAGCCATGCCGGCGGCAAGGTCCTGCCGGGGCTCGCCGACCGCAGGCTGGAGGAGGCGGCGCTCTACTTCGACGGTGCCGCCGAGGCAAAGGATCTTCTCTGCTGGCTCTCCGTCGAGCGGCGAAGCGGCGTCATCTGCCCCACCGACTTTGCTGTCTATGAGCGCGGAAGCGTCTATGACGCGTTTCCGACCATGTTCCTGCTCGGGTATACGCTCACCGGCGTGCGCACATCGTCCGGCGATCTGATCTCCCTCGGCGACACCGTGGAGGGCAGCTTTGCCACCACGCCGATCTGGGAAAAGAACATCTACACCGGCAGCTTTTCCGATGTGCAGGAGAGCAACTGGTTTTACGACTATGTGATGGAGTTGAGCGAGGGCGGCGTCATCGGCGGGCGCGGCGACGGCAGCTTCGACCCCGCCTCCCCCGTTACGGTCGGTGAGGCGCTCAAGCTGGTGCTGCTCGCCGCCGGCGCGGAGGAGCAGAGCGCGACCGGCGCTCATTGGGCGAGCGGCTACGCCGATTACGCGCGCGCCAACGGCATCCTCCCGGACGAGCTGCTTGCCGATCTGGACGAGCCGATCCTGCGCCTCGACGTTGCGCGCCTCGCGGCGGGCGCCCTCGGTTATGGCCAGTCATTCTCGGCAACCCCCTTCTCGGACGTGGACGATACCTATGTGACGGCGCTGTATGAAGCAGGCGTGCTCACAGGTATGGAGGAAAACGGCGAGACCGTCTATCATCCCGATCAGCAGCTTACCCGCGCTGAGATATCGACCATCGTCTGGCGCCTGCGCAACACCGTTTCCATCGGCGCGAAGCAGACGGTGCGCTACGGCTCGCGCGAGATCGACGTCGTCTCCGGCGCGGCGTTCAACCGCTACGACAAGAACGCCTTTACCGGCGAGGGCGCCGCCATGTCCTATACCTCGTCCGATGTGACGGCGCTGCGCGGCGTGGATGTATCCAAGCATCAGGGCTCCATCGACTGGAATGCCGCCGCGCAGGGCATCGACTTTGCGATCCTGCGCGTCGGCGGGCGTTTCTGGGGTTCGGGCAGCATCTATGAAGATACGCTCTTTGAGGAATTTTACGCCGGCGCCGAGGGACAGGGGCTCCGCCTCGGCTACTACTTCTATTCCCAGGCGATCACGCCCGAGGAGGCCGTTGAGGAAGCCGATTTCGTCATTGAAAAGCTTCAGGGCAAGCGCGTCGACGCGCCGGTCGTCTTCGACTGGGAGACCGCGGGCGCCGACGAGGCGCGCACGAACGGGCTCCCCGTCTCCGTCGTCTGCGACTGCGCCGTCGCCTTCTGCGAGCGTATCAAGGCGGCAGGCTACACGCCGATGGTCTATATGAACACCTACGACGGATACATCAAATATGACGTCTCCCGCCTTGCCGACTATGATATCTGGTACGCCGGACAGTACAACGGCGCCTATCCCCGCTTCATCTACGATTTCAAAATGTGGCAGTACACCTCGTCGGGCAAGCTCGACGGCATCAACGGCAGTGTGGACATGGATCTGTGGTTTTTGCGCTGACGCCTCTTGACATTGTGGTAAATATCCATTAAAATAATTTATAAGTTGGTTCCGAATAATAAATAGGCGAGAAGGAGCAGATATGGAGATCCGTAATCTGACCACTTTTTTGAAGGTAACTGAGCTCAAGAGCTTTTCCAAGGCGGCGGAGGCGCTGGACTACTCCCAGTCCGCCGTTACCGTCCAGATCCAGCAGCTTGAACGCGAGCTCGGCGTGCAGCTGTTTGACCGCATCGGCAAGAACGTGTCGATCACGCAGTACGGCAAGGATTTTGTTGCCTACGCGCGCGACGTCGTCAGCGCCGTTTCCCGCGCGAGCGCATTTGCCACCGCAAGCGCCGACCTCACGGGCAGCGTTCGCGTCGGCACGCTCGATTCGCTGATGACCGCCTCCTTTTCCGATATCATTCCGGCGTTTTACGAGAAATTCCCCCACGTCATCGCCAACATCCACGGCGACAGCGTGACGAGGCTCAAGGACCTGCTGATCAAAAACGAGCTGGACCTCATTTACACGCTGGACGACCAGCTTCAGGACCCGCAGTTCGTCAAGGTCTTCGAGGCGGAAGAGGATATCGTCATCGTAACGAATACCGAAAACCCCCTTGCCAAGCGCAAAAACCTCAAGCTTGCCGACCTGGTCGGGCACCCGTTCGTGCTGATGAACCGCAACAACGCCTATCGCGACCAGTTCGACCGCGAGCTGCTGCGAAACGGGCTTTCGATCGAGCCGTTCTGCGAGCTGGAAAGCGACGTGCTCGCGCTGCGCCTGATTTGGGAGAATCCCGAATATCTCTCGGTGCTGCCGCGCTACACGGTACAAAAGAGCATCCACGAGCAGCAGCTCGCCATCATTCCGGTCGCGGACTGATGGCGAGCTGCTGCTCGTGGATGCTCTTTTGTACCGT
>SVKM01000181.1 GCA_015068465.1 Oscillospiraceae bacterium
CGCGACGGACACCCTTGGCTTTGGCTATGTCCTTCCCACTGCCGGGCGGACTCGGGACTCTCACCCGTTAGAACGTGTGCTCGCCAGGCGCACCGGCAAAGCGAACAGAGCGGCGATTTCCTGCCGCTCCGTTCGCTCTGTAGTCAATCTTCTCCGCCGTGCTCTCGGCGGAACGCTTCCTGCGCCTGCCGCTCGTTCTCGTCCTCGTAGGAGTACGGCGGGATCGTGAGCAGCTCGCGGTGGACGCCGTCCGCCAGACGGTAGCCGGAGAAGAAGGCGTCGAGCTTTTCCTCGTCGCGGCAGCTGGTCTCCGCGTCGATGAGCCGCAGCAGGAGCTTTCGCTGTTCGCGGCTGAGCGTGTCGTGGAGCGTGTCGCAGGCCGCCCTGGCCTCGCGCTGCAGCTCCGCCGACCGCTCCGAGGTGATGTGGAAGCGCCGCTGGAGCGCCGTCATGTACTCCCGGATCATATCGACATGAAGCAGTAGCGGGTGTACTGGTAGAACAAATCCTCGATCTCCTTGCCGCAGCGCTTCCGAAATCGCGCGAAAGTGGCATGGTCAGGGACGGGTTCGCCCTCCGGCAGCCACATGAAATCCACCCGATACCGGCAGGCGTAAGTTTTTTCAGATGAGCGTCTTCCGCCGTCCCCGGCGTCTTGGGCAAAAAGAAGCGCTCAGACTGTCCGATCCCCTGCCAAATGATTCGCCCAAGGGTCAGACAGTCTGAGCGCAGGTATTTTCTTTTACTGAGGCCACGCAGAGATCCGTGCTGCCTCAACGCGATCCCGCTATCAGCTCCTAAGCGTGAACTTCTCAACGAGGTCGTTCAGAAGCTGCGCCTGCGCGGAAAGCTCCTCGCTTGAAGCGGCCGTCTCCTCGCTCGTCGCGCTGTTGTTCTGCACGACGTCCGCGATCTGCTTGATGCCCTCGCTTACCTGCGCGATGGACACCGCCTGCTGCTCGCTTGCCTCCGCCATCTCGTTGACCGCGCCGGTGATGGTCTTGATGTTCTCCGCCGCCGACACAAGGCTAGCCGCCGTTTCATCGGCGATGCCGTTGCCCTTCTGGACCGCTTCGACCGACGCCTTGATGAGGTCGGAGGTGCTCTTCGCAGCTTCCTGAGACTTGGTGGCGAGGTTGCGCACCTCGTCCGCAACGACGGCAAAGCCCTTGCCCGCGTTGCCGGCGCGCGCCGCTTCGACTGCCGCGTTCAGCGCGAGAATGTTGGTCTGGAACGCGATATCCTCGATGATCTTGATGACCTTGTCGATCTCCATCGAGCTGTTGCTGATGTCCGCCATCGAGCGGATCAGCTCCTGCATACGCTCGTTGCTCTGTGCGACCTGCTGCGCCGTGGCGCTGACCTGGTCGTTGATGCCCTTGGCGTCATTGGCGTTTTTATGTACCTGCGCAGACAGCTCGGTGATCGTTGCGGACAGCTCCTCAACCGCCGCCGCCTGCTCCGCGGCGCCTTGAGACAGGCTCTGCGCGCCGCCGGACAGATTGCCAGCGCCCGCGGACACCTGCTGCGAGGACGTGTCGATCTGCGAGATCGTGTCGTTGAGGGAGTCGGAGATGTTCTCCAGCGCGTTTTTGATCTTGGCAAACTCGCCGGCGTAGTCGAGACTCAGGCGGAACGCAAGATTGCCGTGCGCGATCTCGCCGAGCACCTTCGCAATCTCGTCAATGTAATCCACATAGGAGTGCAGGCGGTTTGCGGTCTTGCCAAAATTGTCGGACAATGCGCCAAATTCGTCGTTGGACTGGTAGTCCACCTTGGTGGTCAAGTCGCCGTCCGCAATGCGCTGTGCCGCGTGGTCGAGCTTCTTCACCGGCGCGAGCACCATTCTGTTGACCAGGAGGAAAATTATCAGGCTAAGCATAATGATCGCCACAACCGCGATAACGGTCAGAAGCTGCGTCAGAGCCTTCGCCTCCGCCATAATCTCCGCCTCGGGGACAAAGCAGACAGCCGCCCAATTGGTCCCGGGGACCCACTGGAGATAGAAGTAAAACTGCTTTCCACCGACCTTTGCCTGATGGCTGCCGGCGCTGCCGCTGCTGACCCATTGCTTCGCCTGTCCGTAAACGGAATCAGGGGACAGCTCGCTGAGCGTCTTGCCCGTCACACTGCTGTCCGCAGCACCGATGACAATACCGGTGGTCGCGTCCGCAAGGAACGCGCCGCCCGTCTGCTCCAGACGCACCGTGGAAACGACCTCCGAGGTAGAGCTCAAATCCACATCGCCCGCCGCGACACCGCGCACCGCCCCGCTCTTCGTTTTCAGCGCACGCGCCGCGGTGACGATCATGTTGCCGGTGTCTTCGTCGACGTACGGATCGCCAAACGCAAACACGCTGTTCTGGACGCCCTGCAAATACCATCCCTGAGCCGTCGGATCATAACCGGCCTCCGGCACCCAGTCGCTCGGATCGATCATGTCCTTCCTTGTCGTAGCAACGTACATACCGGTATATACCGCACTGTTCGGGTCATACAGAGATTGCTGGTACGACCTTTGCTCGTCGCGCGTCCACTGGTCGTGATATTCGATCGTCTTTGCCTCAGTTTCGAGGCTTTCAAGGATGCCGTTGCTCCACGCTTCGATCCTGCTCACCGTGCTGACGGCATTGCTCTCCAACAGATTTGCACTTTCTTCTCTCAAAATGGCGGTCGTGCGATTTTGCACAATAACAACAATCACTATGATCGCAACAATGATAATGGGGATCAGCACACCCATCAGTTTGAGCTGGATACTCACCCTTTTGTTTCCCGCTCCGCCATTTCTAGGATTACCGCTCATGATAGAAGCCTCCTTTTGTTATTTTGCAAAAGGTGCAACGCGCCTTCAGCGAGGGTTTTCTTTAGTCTAGCACGTTTTGAAAAAAATGCAAGTCGGGGGACAACTTGCATAGGCCCGCGCGTAAAATTGCGCGCGAAACAGATGCCGCCGCTGGTGGCATACAGCTGCTGACGCAGCTGACGTCTCATGCGAACTCATTTCAAAAGATCCCATCAATGGAATCTTTTGAAATGAGTTCAGTATCAGTCGCCAAACAGAGTTTTTTTCGTTCAACGCGAAAAACCTCTTTCCTTGATCAGCGCCAGCTTCTCCTGCCGCGTGAGGCACTTGAGCTCCGCCTCGCGGCGCATCGCCTCCTGTTTGGTCGCAAAGGTCTCGTAGTACGCAAGCTCCACGGGGCGGCGCGGCTTCGTGTACTTCGCGTCTGTGCCCGCGTTGTGCGCCGCGACGCGCTTGTCAAGGTCGTTCGTCCAGCCGCAGTAGAGCGTCCCGTCCGCGCAGCGCAGGAGATAGGTGCAATTTCGCTCCGCTATCGCTTTGAGCCGCGTACTGTCACAGGGGGCAATGACCTCATATTGTCCAACCATAGCGCTCCTCACTCAAAAATCCATTTCTGCCCGTCCGGCATCGTCATCAGCGTGCCGTTCGCGCGTTCCAGCACCTCGCCCGTGGGATACTTCCGGACAATGACCTCCTCGCGGTAGTCGGGGTCTTCGTACCACCTTGAGAAGACAAGCTTATCCCCCTCGCGCGAGTCGAGCGATTCCTGCGGTTCAATGGTGAACGAACCTTGCTCCGGCCAAACGACCTGAAACGTGTTCTCGTGTCCCTGCCGCGTGAGCGTCAGCGGCGTGGTGTGGAGCATCAGGTTGTAGCAATCCGGCACCGCGCCGAGCGGCAGGCGAGCGTGCACCTCCGCCGACTCCATGTCAGCCGCGCGCAGAAGCGGCGGTCGTACCGCTCGTCCATGCAGCTTTGCGGCAGGCGCTCGCGCAGCTCCGCAAGCCGTCCGTTCAAGTCCTCCAGCCTTTGCAGCAAACGTTCTTCGCTCATTTGTAAAAGCCTCCTTCCAAATTCGTACCAAGCCGCTCTTGACGGGTTTTGCTTTCCTTTGGTATACTCATCCTAACAGCATACCTGTACGATAAACAGGATAGGAGGTCTTATTATGCCAAGGTCGACCGGGCAGAAGCTCAAGCTGCTCTACCTCATGGATTATCTGCTCCAATACTCCGACGCGGAGCACCCCGTCACGACGCGCCAGCTCATCGCCCACCTCGCCGCGCACGACATCGCCGCCGAGCGCAAGAGCATCTACGACGACATCGAGGCGCTTCGCACCTACGGCTTGGACGTCGAGCAGGTCGCCGACGGGCAGCTCTACGGCTACTACGTCGCGTCGCGCCGCTTTGAGCTGCCGGAGCTGAAGCTCTTGGTGGACAGCGTGCAGTCGTCGAAGTTCATCACGCAGCGCAAGACCAACGCGCTCATCAAGAAGATCGAAACCCTCGCAAGCAGCTACGACGCGCAGCGGCTCCAGCGGCAGGTCTACGTCGCGGGGCGCGTCAAGACCATGAACGAGTCTATCTACTACAACGTGGACGCCGTTCACGCTGGCATCTCGGAGAATAAAAAAATCCGCTTCCGGTACTTTGAGTACACGGTAGCGAAGGAGCGGCGCTATCGCCGGGACGGCGCGTATTACATCGTCAGCCCCTACGCGCTGACGTGGGACGACGAGAATTATTACATGGTCGCCTACGAGACGGAGACGGACAGCATCCGCCACTACCGCGTGGACAAGATGACGAACATCACAACGGTGGACGAGCCGCGCGACGGCGCGGCGGCGTACCGCTCGCTGGATATGGCGATGTACTCGCGCAAGGTGTTCGGCATGTTCTCCGGCAGGGAGGAGCGCGTCAGGCTGCGCTTCACGAACCATCTCGTCGGTGCGGTGCTGGACCGATTGGGGCAGGACGTGAGCATCATCCCCGACGGGGCGGAGCATTTCACGGTCAGCGCCGATGTGATCGTGAGCCCCCAGTT
>SVKM01000182.1 GCA_015068465.1 Oscillospiraceae bacterium
GTATCTCAGCTGGATAGAGCAGCCGCCCCCTAAGCGGAAGGTCCCGCGTTCGAATCGCGGCAAGGGCTCCATATACTGTCGTGGCGCAACAGGAAGACGCGGCAAGCTCAAACCTTGCTTTTCTCTGCGGGTTCGACTCCCGCCGACAGTACCAGATGCGGTAGTAGCTCAATTGGCAGAGCACCGGCCTTCCAAGCCGGTTGTTGCGGGTTCGATGCCCGTCTATCGCTCCATCAGACGCGGTATAGGTACCAGCCCTGTGCCTGTCGCGTCCGAATATCAAGCAATCGGGAAATTGTGTAGAGTTGTGTATGAAACCGAAGGCAAGGGCAAATATGTTGGCTGTAGCTCAGTTGGAAGAGCGCCGGATCGTGGCTCCGGAGGTCGCGGGTTCAAGTCCCGTCAGTCACCCCATGACTCCGAGGGCAAACAGCAGAGCCGCCAGCCTGTCACGCTGGAGGTAGCCGGGCCGGCACCGGTCGGAGTCGCCATTCATTATGCCTCAGTAGCTCAGTTGGCCAGAGCGGCCGGTTCATACCCGGCAGGTCAGTGGTTCGAGCCCACTCTGAGGTACCATAGCCGCGTCGTATATCGGCAGTACACCGGGCTTTGACCCCGGTGGGAGTGGTTCGACTCCGCTCGCGGCTGCCACATGCCCCAATCGCCCAACTGGACAGGGCAGCGGCCCTCTAAGCCGTATGTTGGCGGTTCGAGTCCGCCTTGGGGTTCCACATAGGAGTGTAGTTCAAGGGTAGAATGGCGGTCTCCAAAACCGTGGATTCCTGTTCGAATCGGGACACTCCTGCCAAATCTCAAAGGAAAGGGGGCGCAGCCATGCAAAGCCATACCTACGGAAACGTCAGCATCAAGGACGTCGCTCGGATCATCACGGAGAGGGCGTCGGAAGCCGGACACGAGTACAATGTCATGATCGGCACGGACTCGCAGAACTTCGACACCACGAAGGTCGTGGTCGTGATTGCGCTCCATGACGTTGGCCACGGCGGAATCTTCTTCTACGACATCACGCACGTCCGCAGGATATCCAACGTGGGCCAGAAGCTGTACTACGAAACGCAGCTGAGTCTGGAGTACGCGCGCAAGCTGATCGAGGCGCTGGATGAGCTGAGGGAAGCTGGCGGCTTCGACTATGAGAAGCTCTTGAACTTCAGCATCCACGTCGATGCCGGCAAGAACGGACCGAGCTGCAAGGTGATCCCGGAAATCGTCGGCTGGATCCACGCCTGTGGTTATCGGGCGGTCATCAAGCCTGAGTCCGTTGCCGCGTGCAGCATCGCGGACAAGTACAGCAAATGATACCAGAGACAGGGCGGGATGCCCGCCCTGCCCGCGTAAACGGTGAGAACAGATGGTAGCAGAAGACATTATTTTGCATCAGACCTGCGATATGTGCCCGGAACAGTACGACGCCGTCGATCAGAAAGGCAAGATGCTCGGGTACCTGCGCCTCCGCTGGGGCAATTTCACGGTCGAATGCCCGGACGTGTGGGGAGAACTCGTCTATGAAGCGCAGCCGGAAGGATTCGGCTGCTTCGAAGATGACGAGCGCGAGGAGTATTTGCAAAAGGCCAAGAAGGCCATTGCGGAGTACTGGAACAGACAAGCATAGACAATTTCAGCGAATCCATAGCAACCATTGCTGTCTAAACGCATCGAATTCGATGCGTTTAGACAGCAGGTAACACGGGACATTAGCTCAATCGGTCGAGCAGCCGGCTCATAACCGGCAGGATCAGAGTTCGAGGCTCTGGTGTCCCACCATTTGCAGCGATGGCCGAGCGGCTGAAGGCACCGGTTTTGAAAACCGGAGGCCCGCAAGGGTCCGTGGGTTCAAATCCTACTCGCTGCGCCAGGATTAAACCAGTAGTTCACTTTACAAGGTCGGCTTAAGGCTGTAAGATCGGCCATGTTGAGAGTTGAGAGACGGAAGAGGTGGAGAGAATGATCAAGTTGACTGACGAACTGACGATGGACCTTGCGGTTATGTTCAAGGCTGTACCGGTAACCGCGCTGGAGTGTGAGGGCAAAACCGTGGACGTGCTTACCTTAGCGCAGTCCGGCGTTATCGTGGTACGGGACGGGAAGCCTGTAACCGTGCCGGAGACGCTTTGTAAGATTTTGAGCGAGGCGTATGGCGCGAATACCGCCGGCTTCAACGAGACTTTCCACAAGTCTTTTAGCACGGTTGCCAATATGACTCCGGAAGAGTATTTCTTCCATCAGATCCTGCACTATTTCACAACTTACGGCGCGGAGTCTGTTGGCGTGAACATCCCGACATATGTACGGGCCGAGGCGCTGGAGCTGCCCGAAGGCATGCTGCCTGTCAACAAGCTGACGGTGATCCAGACCTTGACAGAAGAAGAACTCGTCAAGCAGATGAGTCAGTTCGCCATGACGACGAAGGCCCCGAACGAGGCTCAAAAGTCGGCCATGCAGCGTTTTCTCCCGTATGTGACGGTTTCAACGGAGAACATGGAGTCCTTCGAGTTCCAGGTGATGGCGCATGGCTATCGTGGTACGGTTCCGGAAAACCCCGTGTCGGTGCTGCGCTACCTGATTTACAAGACAACGGGCGGAACGCTGATCATCAAGAGCCCGCGCCTGATCGAAGCCATCCGCGACGAGGCGGAAACGGCGGACGATACTGCGTATGAAATCCTTAAGCGCGCAAATGAGATCGCGCTTGCCGAGGTGTTTCTGCGCTATAAGCCGATTCTCCTCGCTTATAAGCAGAATCCGGGCTGCGCGCCGATCATCAACAGGATCCGTCGCCTTGCCGTTCGGCATCACAAGCCTCTTTCGGATGAGGCGTTCCAGAACGTCATCCAGCTTGCGCTTGCCGGCAGGGACGACGCTGTAGAGCGTCTGGTGAATCAGGCGGACAACCGCGATCTCATCAAGCTCGCGAACGCCGTTATGCTGCGGTGCTTCGCACTGAGCGAGCTGCCGGGCGTATACATGGTCCGCAACGGTCGTATTTTTGTGCGCTCCGGTGCGCTGCGGCCGGCCACGACCATGGACGATAGAGCGGCTGAACGGCTGTCTTCGCTTTTTAACAAAGTGAAGGCTCTCCTCATCGAGCGACTGCGCCCGAGCGTGGAGGGAAAGACTTTCTTTATCCCCGAGTACGTCAGTTATGCCGCGCCGTATACGGAAAAGCAGATGATGGGGCACATCCCTTACGGCTCGCGGATCATGACCGGGCAGGACGGAGCGTTTACGGCCGGCATCCACTGGGTCAACCAGCAGAAGTGCAGAATCGACCTCGACCTGCACATGCGCTCGAAGAACGAGCACTTTGGCTGGAACGGCGGCTTTCGGGTGGACGACAAGGTGATCTTCACCGGAGACCAGACCGACGCGCCGGAGCCGAACGGAGCCGCTGAGGCGTTCTGGTTCGAACCGGAAGCGAACGACGTCTATATCCTGTCCGTCAACGAGTTCAGCGGACCGGATAAGGCAAAGTTCGAGTTTGTCGTCTCGACGCAGAAACCGGCCGAGTCGGATATCCGCAGCAAGAACTTCACATACGATCCGGCAAAAATCGCCTTCGCACCGGTTCCGCTGCAGTTTAACGACAGCAGCGACATGAGCATCGGCATGTTCGTCTGCAAGACGTTCTATGTCTATGGCGGAGTGCTTGGCGATGGCATCGTACCCAGCGAAAACAGCGAAGACTTGATTGACGGAATGCGCCATGTGCTTGAGCAGAGGCTCCAGCTTGCGGATCTCCTCAAGGCGGCGGGCGCGGTCATTGTCAACGACATGGGCGAGCTTCCGGAGGGCGTAGCTGAGGAAAACGTCGTCAACCTCGCGCCGCAGGCCGTTACATCCACGCTGCTGTTCAGCCTGGTGGACGGGACCTACGGCAGCGCGGACGGAAAAGCGAAATAAAAAACAGCTTTGTCGCATAGAGAGTTCCTTTTTGACCTACATCTGATAAATGTATTGTACTCTCCGCGACAGGCAGCGCCGGCATAGGAGCTTCCTTTCCTCCCACCCTTCACCGGGGCGCGCTAGTACCGCGCCCCACCTACTGTAGCTCCCGCCGACGCACAATAGGCGCATAGGGACTTCCTTTTACAGGTTAAGCGGACTCCCGCTACCTCGCGGGCGAACGCTCAACCATCATGGATTATAGTCCCCGCGCACACTTTGGCGCATAGATGCTTCCTTTTCATGCACGAACTAGCATCCGCGCCAAACTGCATATACCCGGCGAAGCCATTGCGCAGCCGGTCAACTTTATACCACAGGTTTATAGACAAGGTTCATTTTCTGTGGTATATTGCCGATAGAAACAAGGGCGAGCTGCCCGGAAAGGAACAAGACCATGATCGACATTCGCACTCTGAAAGGTCTCGAATATGGTAAAGAGCTGTACGAGCTTAAGGGTAAGCTGTACGGTTACTTGACATGCCCATATGAGACCAGAGCGCAGTTTGCCGGATCATCGCGTAACCCGTAAACGGGGACGAATCCGAAATCCTTCAGGCCGCTTGTCTCGTATGAGGCGAGCGGCTTTTTTGCGTCCAAATGTAGAAAGAAGGGTTTCAAAATGAGTGATTTGCCAACGATTGACATGATCGCGACGGGGGCCAACATCACGGCGATGCGCCAGCGCGCCGGGCTCTCGGTGCGGGATTTGCAGGATGTGTTCGGATTCTCCACGCCGCAGGCAATCTACAAGTGGCAGAGGGGAGACGCCATGCCGACGCTCGACAACATCGTGGCGCTTGCCGCGATCTTCGGCGTGACGGTCGATGACATCCTCGTGTTTCGGGAGCAGTCCAAGCTCCGCGTCATAGCATA
>SVKM01000183.1 GCA_015068465.1 Oscillospiraceae bacterium
CCACACGGGCATTTTCGTGGAAAAGACCGCGACGCACATCACGACGATCGACGGCAACACCTCGGGCGGCAGCGACGCGAACGGCGGCTGGGTGGAACGGCGCACGCGCAGCCTCGGCTATGCCGGAGCGACGTATATCAAGCCGCGGGAGCTTGTTTCCGGCGGAGAGGAGGACGAGACGGTGAAACGCTATCAGACGCTGGAAGAGATCAGGAAGGACGCTCCGTGGGCGTATCCCACGATCCGCAAGCTGGTCGAGGCAAAGGCGCTCGGCGGCAACGGGCAGGGGCTGGACCTCAGCGAGGACATGCTGCGCGAGTTCGTGGTCAACGACCGCATGGGGCTTTACAAGTGAGGGAAGAATGAAACATGGGATATTACAACACGCTGCTCAAAAACGCGCTGACTATTGCGAAAAACATCGCGGCGAAGAAGGCGGAGCAGGAACCGGCGGGCGAGACGACGCCGCCGGTGACGGTTACGCCGCCGGCGGTCGGTACGCAGTCGGTCACGCCGACGCGCGACTGGCGCAACGATCAGACGGACTGGGCGGCAGGCGCGCTGAACGCGCAGAGCCAGACGGAGATACAGACGCTGCTCGACGGGCGCACGCGCAAGGCGCAGGCGCAGGGCATCGACATCTCCGGCGCGGACCCGCGCTACCAGAGCAACGCGCAGATCTACCAGCAGTGGTGGAACACGCGCGGGAAGTATATTCCGGACAAGTTCGGTTCGTGGGACGGCACGGACGGCGTGGGGTATTACGGTACGGACGAGACCGGCGACCACGGCTACTATGCCGACCCGGAGCGCACGATCAAGCTTGCCAACGGCAACTGGGGCAAAAACCCGAACGGCGGCGAGAGCCGCAGCACGACCGGCCGCTCGCTTTCCGGAGACTACTACGACTGGGGCAGGAACGCGCGGTTCCTCGACGCCGGCGGCTATGGCGGCGGCTACGGCGGCGGGAGCGACGCGCTGGCCGAGGAGCTGATGAGCCTCTACCGCGGGCAGAACAGCGCCTACGCCAGAGCGCTTGCCGAGCAGAAGGCGGCGCAGGACGCGGCGGTGAAGCGCGCGACGGACGCGCTGAGCGCGCAGAAGGCGAGCGCGAACGGCAGCTACGCCGACCTCTTCCGCCAGCTCTATATCGACAAGATGAACGCGCAGAAGAACATCGACCAGCGCATGGCGGCGCAGGGCGTGACCGGCGGCGCGGCGGAGAGCACGCTGCTCGCGCTCGCGGCCGACTACGAGGACGCGCTGCGCCAGGGCGAGCAGGAGCGCATCGGAACGATCGCGGGGCTTGACCGCGCGATCAGCGAAGCGCAGCTTTCGGGCGACATCGCGAACGCGCAGGCGGCGGCAGAGCTGGCGCAGAAGCAGACCGACAACTATGCCGCCGTGCTCAAAAAGCTCATCGACCGCTACGATACGATCGCCGCGCGGCAGGAATCGTACGCGCGCGAGGACGCACAGCTGGCGCAGAAATACGCCTACGAGCGCGAACGCGACGCGGTGCGCTCGCAGCAGCAGCTTGACGCCTATGCGCGCGAGAGCGCGCAGACGAACCGCGACTACGCCTACAAGAACGCGATGCAGCTCATCAATTCCGGCGCGCTTCCGGACGACGACCTGCTCGCCGCGGCGGGCATCGGCGCGGGTACGGCGCAGGCGATGGTCAACGCCGTGCTCGCGGAGCGAAGCGAGCAGGCGGCAAAGCCGAAGCTGAGCGCGGCGCAGGTCAACGCCGCGCTCAAGGCGGGACGCCTCACGCCCGAGGTGCTCAGCGCCTACGAATACTGGTACGGCGCGCCGTACCGCGGGTGAACGGGACGGGCGCGGGGAGAAAGGCTCCCCGCGCCCGTTTGTGTTGCAATCGCGCGTACAATGCGCTACAATAGACCGCAGAAACCGAAAGGGGGAAACCGCATTGTACGATTTTGACGAGGCGTATTGCCTCAAAGCCTTTGAAAAGCTGCTCGGCGCGGACAGCACCACCGGGCAGTATGAAGAAGTGCAGAAAGTCCTCTGCGCCATGCTCGACGAACTGGGCTGCCCCTATCAGACCACGCACAAGGGCGGCGTGATCGCCGACCTCGGCGGCGAGGGCGACGCGCTCGCGGTCACGGCGCACCTCGACGACATCGGGCTCATGGTGCGCAAGATCAATAAGGACGGCACGCTCAACGTCTGCCCGGTCGGCGGGCTCTATCCCTTCTACTGCATGATGGAGAACGTGCGCGTCCACACGCGCGACGGCAAGGTCTATACCGGCGCGGTCTGCCGCACGCCGAACTCCATCCACGTCACCGAGGAGGAGCTGCGCACGACGGCGCCGGACTTCCGCACGAACGTGTGCGTCGTGCTCGACGAGAACGTGAAAACGGCGGAGGACGTGCGCGCGCTCGGGATCGAAACCGGCGACATGATTGCGCTCGAGCCGCGCTATACGCTCTCGAACGGCTACCTCAAGTCGCACTTCGTCGACGACAAGGCGTGCGCGGCGGTGCTGCTGACCGCGATCCGCGCGCTGCGCGAGGGCGGCGCAAAGCTGAACCGCAAGGTCTACTTCTACTTTGCGATGTTCGAGGAGATCGGCCACGGCACGACCTGGCTGCCGGACGGCGTGCGCGACATGGTCGCGGTCGACATCGCGCCGACCGGCCCCGACCAGAACTCCGACGAGCGCAAGGTGTCGATCTTTGCCAAGGATTCGCGCTTCCCGTACCACTGGGGGCTGACGAACGAGCTGCGCGACGCGGCGAAGGGCGCGGGCGTGGACTTCGTGATGGATATTTTCACCCCGCACTACGGCACGGACTGCGACGGCGCCGTGCTCGCGGGCCACGACATCCGCCACGCGGCGATCGGCCCCGGCACCGCGAACAGCCACGGCTACGAGCGCACGCACGTCGACGGGCTGAGGAACACCTACGCCCTGCTGCTGGCGTATCTGACGAAATAAGGTTGAAAAACGAAAAATCCCGCCTCTCGGCGGGATTTTTTGCGCTTGTTTACCGAACGGCGGCGAAAAGCCCCTGTCTTTAGACATGGGGATGAAAGCCGCTTTTGCCTGTTTTTTTCTTGCGTATAACGTTCCTTTGTGATATAATAATCATGCGGTAAATGGTTTTTGCAACAAGAAGGTGATTATATGGAGTGTTCGTACAAGTTTAGGATCTATCCAAGCAACGAGCAAATTCAGTTGATTCAGCGCACGTTTGGATGTGTACGATTCGTCTATAATCACTACCTTGCACAGCGTATCGAACAATACAAGGCAACAGGGAAAGCACCGACCAGATACGCGCAAGATAAAGAGCTAACTGACCTTAAAAAGAGCCTTGGGTGGTTGTGTGAGGTTGACTCTACCGCTTTGCAAGCATCTATCCAGTCTCTTGATACGGCATACCAAAACTTCTTTCGCGGCTTGAAAAATGGTCAGCGTGTAGGTTTTCCTAAATTCAAGAGCAAACGCGACCGTAACAGGAGCTATAAGTCAAAGCGCGTTGGTATGAATATCCGCATCCTCGACGATAAGCATATCCAGTTGCCAAAGCTCGGCACGATGCGTTGTGCTGTGTCCAAACAAGTGCGCGGGCGCATCTTGTCGGCTACCGTATCGCAAGCACCGTCTGGGAAATACTTTGTTGCGATCTGTTGTGCCGACGTTGAGATTGCGCCGTTGCCTAAGACGGACGCGGTTGTAGGCGTTGACCTCGGTATCAAGGCTCTTGCTACTACGTCCGACGCTATCAGCTACCCCAACAACAAGCGCCTGTACGCACAGGATAAGAAACTGCGTCGTCTGTCGCGTCGGCTCTCCCGTAAGAAGAAAGGAAGCAAGAACCGCGAGAAGGCGCGTATCAAACTTGCTCGTCTGCAAGAGCGGGTTGCCAATCAACGCCGGGACGATATCCAGAAAGCAACTACCGACCTTGTACGCAAGTACGATGTGATTTGCATTGAGAACCTGAAAACCAAGGGCATGATGCAAAACCACAAACTTGCTCGTGCTGTTGCCGACGCGTCGTTTTTTGAGTTCCGCCGCGAGTTGGAATACAAGGCAGCGTGGTACGGGAGAACGGTATCAGTAATTGATACGTTCTATCCGTCCTCGCAGCTATGCTCCGCTTGCGGGTATCGCAACGCCGACACAAAGAACTTCAACGTCCGCGAGTGGACTTGTCCTGTTTGCGGTAAGCATCACGATAGGGACGTGAATGCCGCTATTAACATCTTGAATGAGGGTTTGCGCCTATTGGCGTAACCTACACACGGTAGGGCGGGACACGCCCGAACCTATACGCTTGGTGAGAGTATGTAAGACGCAACCACGGCGCTACGCTCGTCGACCCAAGAATCCCCCGGCTTTAGCCGTGGGGAGTGTCAAGCGTTTACCATGTGGACGTTGAGGTGGTCGTAGGTCATCTCGACGTTGTGCGCGGCAAAGGTTTCGCGCACCGCCTCGAGCATGCCCCAGTAGACCGTCCAGTAGTCGCTCGCCTTGACCCACATGCGCACGATGTAGCTGATGCTGCTCGCGCCGTACTCCGAGAGATGCACCTCGCTCGGCCCTGTGATCTGCGGGAATCGCTCCATCGCCTCGCGCAGCGCGGCGTAGACCGCCTCGGTGGGAGCGTCGTAGGACGCGGTGAACGTGAGGTCGACGCGGCGGCGGCCAAGACGGTTGAAGTTGACGATCGTCGCGGAGGCGACCGTGCTGTTCGGGATCGTGATCTGCTTGTTGTCGACCGTGACGAGCTTCGTGGAGGAAAGACGGATCATATCCACCGTGCCCTCCGTGCCGCCGATGGAAAC
>SVKM01000184.1 GCA_015068465.1 Oscillospiraceae bacterium
CCGTGGCGCAGGATTGCTACGTCGAGCAGACCGAGGCGTTTTCGAGTATGTTCCAAAATAAGAGCAAGTATCAGGCGATTGCATCCGCACTGGCGGAGATACTGTACCGAGAGTTCAACAAGAGATAAAGCGAATATAAACAACAGGAGGCCCCTCATGCCCTACATTGCCATCAAAGGCTTCCCCAAGGACGACGAGACCGTGCGCAAGGTCGCGGAACGCATCAATGCGACGCTGCTGGAGCTGTGGGGCTGCCGGCAGGAGCACATCAACATCTCCTACGATGCCGTGCCGCCCGAGGAGTGGGACGAGCGCATCGAGCACGGCGAAATCGCGCAAAACATGGACAAGATGCTGATTTGCGGCGGTAAATGGATGAAGTGAGATCGGAGGCGACCACATGAAAGTCTACATCGCGGCCCCGCTCTTTTGCGAGGGCGAGCGCCGGTTCAACGAGCGCATCGACGCGATCCTGCGCGATTGCGGCCACGAGACCTTCCTGCCCCAGCGGGAGGGGGGATGCGTGGCGGATTTGCCGGACATGATCGACGGCGTCCCGAAGCGCAAATACCTCTTCCGGCTCGACTGCGAGCACATGGATTGGTGCGACGTGGTTTTGTTCCTGTTCGACGGCAGAGTGCCCGACGAGGGCGCATGCTTTGAGCTCGGTTATTGCTACGCCAAGGGAAAGCGCTGCATCGGGTACAAAACCGACGCGCGCTGCTTTATCGACGGCTACGACAACGTCATGCTCCACGGCGCGCCGGAGGTCGTCCTCCGCAGCGAAGACGAGCTGCGGGAATACTTTGGGAAGCTGTAACGATGATCAAACTGTACAGCGTAAAGAAAACCGAGCGCATCCTTGCCGAGTACGACGGCTGGATCGAAACCGTGGCCAAGCGGTATGCCATCCCCTCTGCCATGATAAAGGCCGTGCTGCGCAAGGAGATCGCGGACATCGACCTGCTGGACCCCGTTGCGGATCTTCTTGTGCGGCTCTGCTATCTGCGGTGTCGGCTGTTTGGATGCGGTACGGTGAAGCGCCGCGGCATCCTCGGCAAGCGCGACAGCTCCACCGGCTACGCGCAGATCTTCGCCTATGTCGCCATCAACGCCGCCAACTACGCGTTGGAGCATGGCCTTGACGACGCGGCGGGGCTTGGGCTGCCGGAGGACCGGCGGCTCGACGGGACGAACGAAGACGACCTGTACGCGATGTGGCTCCGCCTCAAGCGGGACAGCAGGTTCAATATCCAAATGGGCGCGCTGAACCTGATCTCCGCCGCGGACGCGATGAACGGCCACACGGACTTTGCGCGCTACACCCCCGAGGAGCTCCGGCGGGCATTCACACGCTACAACGCCAGGACGGACCGCATCACGGCCTACGGCAAAGAGGTCTACGGCTACTATCTGAGATATTGCGGACACGGAGGAACGAAGATGAACGCAGAGAAAACGCTCACGATCCTGCACCTCGACAACTGCCCCTACTGCCACAAGGCGCGCCGCGCGTTGGACGAGCTGTGCGAGGAGAACCCCGCCTACCGCGGCGTCGCGGTCGAGTGGATCGAGGAGGAGCGCGAGAGCGAGGCGGCGGGCCGCTTCACCGATTATTACTATGTCCCCACGATCTACGCGGGCGCTGAGAAGCTCTACGAGGCGCACCCCGGCGACGGCTACGACAAGATCAAGGCGGAGGTCAGAAAAGCGTTGGAGGCGGCGCTATGAAGAAACTGCTCACTTTTCTTCTGCCTCTTCTCCTGTGCCTGTCCGCCGTTGGATGCGCGGAAACGCCGCGAAGCGAGGCGTCGGAGCCTCCCGCGGCGCAGGTCTCCTATGCCTCGGCGGTCGTCAGCTATCTGGGACCGGAGGGCACCTATACGCAGGAGGCGTGCGGCCTGTTCTTTGAAAAAGAGGGCGACTATCGCCCCTATGCCACCGTGAACGACGCCGTGGAGGCGCTTGTGCGCGGCGAGAGCGACTACGCCGTGATTCCGCAGGAGAACACCATTGGCGGCGCGGTGATCGACTATGTGGACACGCTGATCGCGCAGAGCGCGGTTTCCGTCGTGGGCGAGGTGGAGCTGCCCATCAGCCAGAACCTTCTGGCGCTGCCCGGCGCGGGGATCGAGGACGTCAAGACCGTCTACTCCCACAAACAGGGCATCGCGCAGGGGCGCGAGTGGCTGGCCGAGTATCTGCCCGACGCTTCGGTCATTGAGGTGTCCAGCACGGCGGAGGGCGCCAAAATGGTCGCCGATGGCGGCGACCGCTCCTGCGCCGCCATCGCGTCGGCGGCGTGCGCCGACGTGTACGCTCTCAACATCCTCGCGGCAGGCATCCAGAACAACAGCAGCAACAAGACGCGCTTCTATGTCCTCTCGCTGGACGCGCCCGCGACCGTCGCCTCGGACCGGCTCGCCTTCATCGCCACGGGGAGGGCGGAGGATCTGCCCGCGCTGATGTCGGAGCTTGCCCGGCAGAAGATGACGCTCGTGGCGCTCCACGACCGCCCGCAGAAGACGGAGCTCGGCGAGTACCACTATCTGATCGAGTGCTCGGGCGGCAGCTATGCAGGCTACCGGAAGCTGACGGAGAAATGCCCGTTCGCGTTCCGCTATCTCGGCAGCTTCGCCGTCCGGTGAGCGAAAATCCAGACTTTGCAAAAATCTGTTTTTACAACTTTTACAATCAAAAATCTCCGAAAATCAATGATTTTCGGAGATTTTTTGGAGCTGGTGGCCGGACTCGAACCGGCGACCTGCTGATTACGAATCAGCTGCTCTACCAACTGAGCTACACCAGCGAATATGAGGGACGGCATTTCTGCCGGAACCTGTTTGTAAAAATGTTACCTTACGGACAGTCAGCGACCTGCTGATTACGAATCAGCTACTCTACCAACTGAGCCACACCAGCGTTTTCTTTACAGCGAGGCGTATTCTAGCACACTTTTTCCCACAAGTCAATATCTTTTTCAGCTTTTTTGCATTTGTGAATCACAAGCGAAAAAATACAATTCGTATTCTCGCATTCAATCTTGCAGTTTTTTCCGATCGCACGTTTTGATTTCCTCAAATCGGGTTCTCCGCGAAGGATAGAGTGCAGGAAAAAGCGCGAAGGTACGTTGGATTTTTCCCGCCAATCAGATTTACATAATGCTTTCGATAATTCCATTCTACAAATAGTTATCCACACTTTCCACAGTTTTTTCCACAGCGCCGTGACTGTCAACAAATCGCCTAATCTTCACGCTTTTTTATTTTTGTTTAAAAAATGAAAAGCAATTTTTAATTTTTTGAAAAGGCAGGTTAATGGTTACATAATCACAAGTCAGCAACACCGTGCGCGCCTTTCTTTCCCCGCTGTTTCCATAATGGGCCTTTTTTGCAAGAAGGGGTTTGCCGCTTTCAAAAAAGAAAGGTCGTCGCCTTGACACCCCATCGGCTCGGCAGCAAAAAAACAAAAATTTTGAAAATAGGGCTTGCAATCTGCGAAAAGATATGGTAGAGTACTTAGGCTGACAATGCAACCGGGTGTGGCGCAGTTGGTAGCGCGCTTGACTGGGGGTCAAGAGGCCGTGAGTTCAAGTCTCGCCACTCGGACCAAGAATCCGCCGAAATCAAATGATTTCGGCGGATTTTCTTTTTGAAAAGTTGCAGTTTTGTTTTTCAATTTTTGCTGACCACAGCACAAGTCATAGTGAGACGAGGAACGCGCTCCGGCGGCGGAGCGCGTTCCTCGGTGCATTTTAGCCTTTTTTAGTTACTGCGCGGCAGATTATTCACCGCTAAAGTACCGGTCGATCCGCGCCTCGGCGTCGCGCAGGATCGCTTCGGTGTCCATGCCTTCCACATCCAACAGCTCCGCTGAAAAGCAAACGATCTCCGGTACGCCGTAAAACGTCTCGGCAAGGCTCTTCACATAGGCGTAACCGTGGTTGGGCGGAAGGACGGGGCCGCCTGCCGTCATCACATAGAAAAGCCGCTTTGCATGGCAATGGCTTTGGGGGCGTCCGTCCGCGCCGTAAGAGAACGTGACGCCGCTGACGTTGACGTGCTCAAAGTACGTTTTGACCGACGCGGGAAAGCTCATATCCCAGTACGGAGCCGCCACCACGAGCTGCTCGGCTTCGGCAAACTGCCGCGCGTAACGGAGCATCGGATCGTCCCACGCGCCGCGCGATAAAACGTCGTCCCGCGCGCGCAGCGTTTCGGCGGTCAGCGGCGAGAGTCCCTCGCGCTGCAAGTCCAGCTCCGTCCCCTCTCCGTCCAGGTGTCCGAGCACCCGCCGCGCCAGTCGCAGCGTCCGGGACGCCGGACGCACACAGGCGTTGATGAAAAGCGTGTTCATTCCCGTTACCCCCCATATTGCAGGATTCTCATTATGCTTGATTATAGCACCTCGCCGCGGCCTTGACAAGTCCGGTTCAGCAGGAAACACGTTGCCACCGCTCCTTTGCCCGAAGCGCGGCGATCTCCGCCTTCATTTCCGCGATGAGCTGCGCGAGCTTTTCCTCGCACTCCTCCTCGCTGTGGGCGTAGATGTTGCGGGGATGGCGCTTGCCGTCGGGGTAGGTCGGCGTGTATCGCCCCTCCCACAGGTGCGCGTCCAATTGCGTGACGCAGCCCGTGCCGGGGCGGCGGCGCTTGCCCTCGCGCGCCGTGAAGTCCGTCATGCGTGGTTCGTTTACTTCGGGCGTCGGTTTTCGCCTCTTGTTCTTTGCAATGCCGCGGTCGATCTTCGCCGCGGCG
>SVKM01000185.1 GCA_015068465.1 Oscillospiraceae bacterium
CTCGGTATCAAAGGAAATCACGTACACGTCGAGCTGGTCGCCGATCTTCACGACCTCGGAGGGGTGCTTGATGCGGCTCCAGGAGAGCTCGGAAATGTGGACCATGCCGTCCACGCCGCCGATATCGACGAACACGCCGTAGCTGGTCATGGACTTGACCGTGCCGGTGTAGTGCTTGCCGACCTCGATGCTGTCCCAGATTTCCTTCTGCGCGGCCGCACGGACCTCGCTCTGGACGCTGCGGATGGAGCCGACAACGCGGCGGCGGGCACGGTTGACCTCGGTGACGCGCAGCTTGACCGGCTGTTTGATCATGGTGCTCAGATCGGTGTCGCGGGGCTGGCCGCTCTGGGAAGCGGGCACGAACACGCGCACGCCCTTCACGGAAACGACAATGCCGCCCTTGTTGACCTCGGAGACGATGCCGTCGAGCACAGTCTTGTCCTCGACCGCCTTCTCAATGTCCTCCCAGACCTTGACAGCGTCGAGGCGCTTCTTGGAAAGCGTGGCATAGCCCTCCACGTCGTTGACGCGGACGATGTACGTCTCGATCTCGTCGCCGACATGGACAATGTCCTCGACCTTCGCGTCGGGATCGGCGCTGAGCTCGGAGATGGGGATGTAGCCCGCCTGCTTGCAGCCGAGGTCGACCTGGATCTCGGTAGCGCCGATCGCCGTGACGACGCCGCTGACCTTGTCGCCTGTATTGAGAGTCTTGAAAGACTTTTCGAGCATTTCCTCGAAGGACTCGCCCTCGGCCGCTTTGGTTTCGTTCTTGATTTCTTCCGTCATGGTTGCATATACCTCCTTAATGATGCTCGCAGGCGTTGATGCGCCGGCGGTAAGCCCCGCAGTTATGCAACCAATGAAGACGTCCGGCGAGAGCTCGTCCGCCGTTTCGATTGAAACGACCCGTGGACAAGCCTCTTTGCAAATCTCTGTCAAATGTCTCGTGTTAGCGCTTTTGCGGTCTCCGACTACCACCATAACGTCCACTTCCGCGGCCAAAGCCGCCGCTTCGGTTTGACGTCTCTGCGTAGCGTTGCATATTGTATCACAAACTTTTAGATTTGTACACTCTTTTTTTATAAAATTTAAGCACTTTTCCCAAATTGACCGAATGCAGGTCGTCTGTGCGACCGCAAGCATCGGCGTATCCGCGGAAAATTCGCCGCTTTCGCAGTACTTTTCCAACGCTTCCGGCGAATCGCAGACGATCGCGCCGCGACAGCGGCTCGCAATCGCGATGACCTCGGGGTGCTCCTTCTCGCCGATGATGAGGACGCGCCGCCCCTCTCGCTCCGCGTCCTCAACGAGCGTCTGCGTGCGGCGGACGTTCGGGCAGGTCGCATCCACGATCTCCGCGCCGCGCGCCGTCAGCGCTTCCAGCACTTCCCTGCGCTCGCCGTGCGAGCGGATCAGCACCGCCTCCCCCGCTCTTGCCTGCTCCGGCGCGTCGATGCGGCGCATGCCGAGCGCCTCCAACTCCCGAACGACGTTGTCGTTGTGGATCAGGCTGCCGAGCATCGCGCCGCCGCGGGAGCGGGCGGTTTCTTCGGCAAGCTCGACCGCGCGCTTCACGCCGTAACAAAAGCCTGCCGAGCTTGCAACGATAACCTTCATTTCTTCTCATACTCCCTGCCGAGCGCATAGGCGCGGCGCATGACCTCGTCCGCGCATTCCTGATACTCCTCGGCGGTCCCGTGCCGCGTTTCGGTCTTGGGCTCGAACGGCTCGCCGAAGGCAACGTGTGTCAGGTGCAGGAACTTGTGTTTTTTCCCGACATAAACCGGCAAAAGCGGCGCGCCCGTGCGCATGGCGATCATCACCACGCCGCGGTGCGCGCGTACCTCGCCCTCATGGGAAACGCGCGTGCCTTCCGGAAAAACGAGCAGATGCGCGCCGTCGCGGATCGTTTGGATCGCGTTCTTGATCGCGCCAAGGTCGCCGTGCCCGCGGTCGACGGGAAACGCGCCGAGCTTTTGGATCAAGTGCCCGACAAAAGGAACGCTCATGAGTTCCTTTTTCGCCATGATTCGCACCGAAGCGCTGCGCGGCAGGCACAGGCAGATCAAAAACGGATCGAGCGCGTGCGCGTGGTTGGCGCACAGCACGACGGGACGATCCTTCGGGACGTTTTCCACACCGTGCGCGCAAAAGGGAAAGAAAAAGCGAAAAAGAGGCCCCGTAAAAAAGCGAAACCGCTTATAAAATCCCGATGATTCCTTCATGCGTCGATTTTCTCCCGGATGGTTTTGAGGATCAGCGCCTTGCTCTGCTCAAAATCGAGCTCCGACGTATCGACCAGAACCGCGCCGTCCGCGCGCCTCAGCGGCGCAGCGGCACGATGAGAGTCGTTGTAGTCGCGCTCTCTGATTTCGGCGAGCACCTCGTCAAACGGCTTTGGCGTGCCGCGCTGCTCCAATTCCAGGCAGCGCCGCTGCGCGCGTACCTTTTCGTCGGCGGTGAGGAATATCTTGACCTCCGCGTCCGGCAGCACGACCGTGCCGATGTCGCGCCCGTCCATGATCACGCTCTGCGTACGCGCAAGCGAGCGCTGCATCTCAAGCAGGAACGCGCGCACGTCCGGCAGCGCGGATACGGCAGAGGCATACATCGAAACCTCCGGCAGGCGGATCGCATCGCTCACGTCCTCACCGTCCAGATACATATGCTGCAAGCCGTCGTTCCCATGCTTCAGTCCGATTTCCAGCTCCGGCAGAAACGCCGTAACCGCCGCGGCGTCATGCGGCTCGATCCCGCGCCGCAGCGCGGCGAGCCCGATCACGCGATAAATCGCGCCGGTATCGACGTATGTGATGCCAAGTTCCTTTGCAGCTGCCTTTGCCAGCGTGCTCTTGCCCGCGCCGGACGGCCCGTCCACCGCGACGGCATAGTGTTTTTTGTCCATCTTTCTCTCCTTATCCCAACGCCGCGGCTTCGCCGGCGGCTTTTCCCGTCGCCCATGCGATCTGCAGGTTGAACCCGCCCGTATAGGCGTCCACGTCCAGCACCTCGCCCGCAAAATATAGCCCAGGCGCCAGCTTGGACGCCATCGTGTTCGGGTCGACCTCGCCGACCTTGACGCCGCCGGAGGTGACGATTGCCTCCTCCACGCCGCGCGCGCCTTTTACGGGTATCTCAAAAGCTTTGAGCGTTTCGAGCAGCCGCCTGCGTTGTTCCTTTGTGATGGAATTCGCCTTGGTGTCCGCCGGGATACCCGTGCGGCGCACGATGACCGGGATCATGCTGTGCGGTACGAGCCCGCCGAGCAGATTGTCGTAGTTCTGGTTGCTCCGCTCCGCGAAATCGCGCAGCAGCCGCTCGTCCAGCTTCTTTTCATCGAGCGCGGGCTTGAGGTCGATCAAGAGGCGGTAGCTGTCCTTCTCAAAATCGCGCATATGTGCGCTCGCCGAGAGCACCAGCGGCCCGCTGACGCCGAAATGCGTGAACAGCAGCTCGCCGAGCTCCTGATAGACCGTCTTGTTCTTCTGATTTTTGACCGTCAGCGTCACGTTGTGAAGCGACAGCCCCTGCATCGCCGCACAATCCCCGTCGTCGCTCTCCAGCGGCACCAGCGAGCCGTGCAGCGGCACGATCGTGTGCCCTGCCTGCCTGGCGAAGCGGTAGCCGTCGCCGGTGCTGCCGGTCGCTGGATAGGATACGCCGCCGGTCGCGACAACGACCGCATCCGCCGGATAGGAGGCTTTTCCGCTTTTCGCGCCGCAAACGCGCCCATCTTTTATGATCAGCGCCTCCGCGCGGTCGCGCACGATCCGTACGTTCAGGCGCTTGAGCTCGCGCTCCAAGGCGGCGCTGACGTCAAACGAACGGTCGGACACAGGAAAAACGCGCTTGCCGCGCTCGACCTTGAGCGGCACGCCGATCGACTCGAAAAATACCATCGTGTCGCGCCCGTCCCAGCGGGAAAATGCGCTGTAGAGAAATCTCCCGTTGCGCGGCACGTTGGCGATGAGCTCGTCGCGCTCGCTGTCGTTCGTCACGTTGCAGCGGCCCTTGCCCGTAATGTTGAGCTTTTTGCCGAGCCGTTCATTGGGTTCCAGCAATGTCACCGCAGCGCCTGCGCGCGCGGAAAAAATCGCCGCCATCATGCCGGCGGCACCGCCGCCGATCACCAATACGCCGTTACTCATCTTCGACCTTGCCGAAAATCGAGAACCGCTCCCAGACGTGCTCCAGCTCAGAGAAGCTTGCCGAAACGTCCGTCCCCTTTTTGCGCGCGCAGGCAAGGATGAGCGCGTTGAGCATGCTCATCGGCGCCGCGAGCGAGTCGACAAAGGAGATCATCTCGTTGTGAACCAAAAGCGCGCACTCGGCGATATGGGAGATCGGCGACATCTCGCTGTCGGTCAGGCCCACAATCGCCGCGCCGCGCTCCTTGGCGAACTGCACCGTCTTGAGCGCAAGCTCCGAATAGCGCGGGAAGCAGATGGCAAACACCACGTCCCCGGGCCCCACGCGGAAGATCTGGTCGAAGGTGCCGGCGGCGCCTCCCTGCACGAGCGTCACGTTGTCGAAAATCAGCCGGAAATAGAAATTCAGATAGCCCGCGAGGAACGACGACGAACGGAAGCCAACGATATAGATACGCTTCGCCTCCGCGATCGTGTCGACCACACGCTCAAACTCCGCCGCGTCGGTCTGGTCGATCGCCATGCGGCTCTT
>SVKM01000186.1 GCA_015068465.1 Oscillospiraceae bacterium
CCTACACCGCGAAGCTCTCCAAGCAGCACAACAACACGAACATCATCGCCTTCGGCGCGCGCGTCATCGGCATCGAAACGGCGAAGATGATCGTCGACGAGTGGCTGGGCGCTACGTTCGAGGGCGGCCGCCACGCGGATCGCGTCGCGCTCATCACCGAGATCGAGCAGACGCAGGCGCTTGCTTCGCGCGGAGAATGATCTTTGATAGACTTACGGGAAAAAGCCCTGCCGTTCCATTTCGGAACGGCAGGGCTTTTTCCTGCGTTTTCCGCGAAAGCAAGCGCCTTCCCGCTTTTTTCAACAAATCCCCCCGGAGGGGATTGGGGAAAAAGGAGAAAAACTGCAGGGGCGCGTGAAAGAAATTGCATCTGGAGAGTGGATACATTATAATTATAATGTTGCGATACATCTTATGAAACGCAAGGAGGAATGCGCGATGGACCCCATCAGAGTCATTGAAGTCAAGGAAAGCATTTTCGCGGACAACAACGCGGACGCCGACAAGCTGCGCGCACAGCTCAAGGGGCAGGGGACGTTCCTGCTCAACGTGATGTCCTCGCCCGGCTCGGGCAAGACCACGACGCTCAAGAAGACCATCCACGCGCTCAAGGGCGAGATGTCGATCGGCGTCATGGAGGCGGACATCGACTCCGACGTGGACGCCGCCGCGATCCTCGAGACCGGCGCGCGCGCCATCCAGCTCCACACCGGCGGCATGTGCCACCTCGACGCGGACATGACGCGCCAGGGCCTCACGGAGTTCGGCACCGAGGGGCTGGACCTCGTGATCCTCGAGAACGTCGGCAACCTCGTCTGCCCCGCGGAGTTCGACACCGGCGCCGTGAAAAACGCCGTGATCCTCTCGGTGCCCGAGGGGCACGACAAGCCGCTGAAGTACCCGCTGATGTTCGAGGTGGCGGACGTGCTCATCATCAACAAGATCGACGTCATGCCGTATTTCGACTTCGACCTCCAAAAGGTTACGGAGTACGCGCACATGCGCCATCCGGGGCTGGAGATATTCCCGATCTCCGCCAAGACCGGCGAGGGCATGGACCAATGGTACGACTGGCTCAGAAAACAGGTCAGGGACTGGAAAGCATAAAAAGAAGTTTACATAAAAAGGAGAATGAACATGGCTGAACTCAGACCCAAAATCGTCAAGCTCTGTCACGTGGTCGGCGGACTGACCGGCGTGGTCAACAAGATCGATGAGAACGCCCCGGAGTATTACTCCCTCGCCTCCATCCTCACGGACGACGAGGCGGACGTCGCCATCGCCTGCGGGCTGCGCAAGGAGCGCACCGCCGAATACCTCGCCAAGAAGACCGGCTTTGACCTTGAGAAAACGCAGAAGCTCGCCGAGCACCTCGCGTGGATCGGCGTGTTCCGCATCACGACCGACCCCGGCGACGGCAAGGATCGCTTCTACATGCAGATCTTCGCCCCCGGCATCATGGAGATGCTGGTCAACAACAAGGAGCTGCTCGCGTCCCACCCCGAGGTCGCCCGCGCGTTCGAGGAGTACACCCGCATCCGCATGGCGACGATGGCGCCGATGATGCCGGACGGCTCCGGACTGATGCGCGTCGTGCCCATCGAGAGCGCGATCAAGGACATCCCGAACGTCCGTGACGACGAAAGGCTCAGCTACTACCTCAACAAATACGACATTTTCTCCGTTTCCCCCTGCTCCTGCCGCGCGTCCCGCCGCACCATCGGCGAGGGCTGCGGTCATCTGGAGGAGGATATGTGCATCCAGATGGGCAAGGGCGCGGAGCACTACATCCGCACCGGTCGCGGCCGCCAGGTCAGCCGCGAGGAGGTGCTGGAGATCCTCAAGCGCGCCGAGGACAACGGCCTCATGCACGACATGCCGAACATCGAAGAGGTCGGCGAGAGCGCGGCGATCTGCAACTGCTGCTCCTGCTCCTGCTTCGGCCTGCGCGTCGGTATGCTCTACGGCGCGCGCGACGTGATCCGCTCGAACTTCTCCGCCGTCGTGGACGAGGAGAAGTGCGTCGCCTGCGGCCAGTGCGTCGAGAACTGCCCCGCCAACGCGCTCAAGCTCGGTCAGAAGCTCTGCACCAAGGAGCCGCTGCCCAAGAAGGACTACCGCAAGATGAGCGAGCACAACATCTGGCACAAGAGCGACTGGAACGTTGACTACCGCGAGAACCGCGAGGACGTCGTCGAAACCGGCACCGCGCCGTGCAAGACCGCCTGCCCCGCGCACATCGCCGTGCAGGGCTACCTGCGCCTCGCCGCGCAGGGCAAGTATAAAGAGGCGCTCGAGCTCATCCGCAAGGAAAATCCGTTCCCGGCGGTCTGCGGACGCGTCTGCAACCACCGCTGCGAGACCGAGTGCACGCGCGGCAGCATCGACGAGGCGGTCGCCATCGACGAGGTCAAGCGCTTCATCGCCGAGCAGGAGCTCGACCCGAAGACGCGCGAGATCCCGAAGTTCGTCAACCAGATCGGCAGACCCTACACCGAGAAGATCGCCATCGTCGGCGCCGGCCCCGCCGGCATGACCGCGGCGTACTACCTCGCCATGAAGGGCTATAAGCCGACCGTGTTCGACAAGGCGAAGAAGCCCGGCGGCATGATGATGAACGGCCTGCCCGGCTTTCGGCTGGAAAAGGACGTCGTCGAGGCGGAGATCGATATTCTCCGGGAAATGGGCGTCGAATTCAAGTGCGGCGTCGAGGTCGGCAAGGACGTTACGATCGCGCAGCTGCGCGAGCAGGGCTATAAGGGCTTCTACCTCGCCATCGGCCTCCAGAACGGCGGCAAGCTCAACGTGCCCGGCGACGACGCCGAGGGCGTGATCGCCGGCATCGACTTCGTCAAGCGCGTCAACGCCGGCGAGGACGTCAAGCTCAAGGGCAAGGTCGTCGTCATCGGCGGCGGCAGCATCGGCGCGGACGTCGCCCGCACGGCGGCGCGCTGCGGCGCGGAGAAGGTCACGCTCTACTGCCTGGAGAGCTACGACGAGATGCCCATGGGCGAAGAGGACCAGAACGAGTGCAAGCACGACGGCGTCGAGATCCGCAACGGCTGGGGCCAGACCAAGGTCGTCGCCCGTGACGGCAAGTGCGCGGGCATCGAGTTCCGCAAGTGCCTGTCCGTCAAGGACGAAAACGGCAGATTCGCGCCCAAGTTCGACGACAACCGCACCGAAACCGCCGAGTGCACGACGGTGCTCTACTGCATCGGCCTCAAGACCGACTGGGGCAAGCTGCTCGAGGGCACGAAGGTCGAGCTGACCGAGCGCGGCTTCGCCAAGGCGGACCCGCTGACCTATCAGACCGCCGAGCGCGACATCTTCGTCGGCGGCGACGCCTACACCGGCCAGAAGTTCATCATCGACGCGATCGCCGCGGGCAAGGAGGCGGCAATCTCCCTGCACCGCATCGTCCACGAGGGCCAGACGCTGACGCTCGGCCGCGACCGCCGCAACTACCGCGCGCTCGACAAGAGCAACATCCTCGTCGACCCGAGCGGCTACGACCACGGCAACCGCCAGATGCCCGGCTACAACGCCGCCAAGGAAAAGACCTTCGGCTCCACGCGCGTCACCTTCACCGAGGAGCAGGTGCGCAAGGAGACCTCCCGCTGCCTCAAGTGCGGCGCGACCAAGGTCGACCAGTACCTGTGCGTCGGCTGCGGCCTGTGCACGACCAAGTGCATGTTCGACGCGATCCATCTGGAAAAGACCCACGAGTGGCACATGGGCGAGTTCGAGACCATGCCGTTCAAGGTCGCCGAGCACCTTGTCAAGCGCACGGGCAAGATCACCGCGCGCATGGCGGGCGGCAGGAAGTAACGAAACTGTGTGTGCCGGAGACCGCGCCGCGCAGCGGCGCGGTCCTTCGGAAGATAAGGAGAGAGTATGAAGGATCTCAAGCACCTCATTTACTTCGAAAACCTCCTGCTGGAGGCCAACAACGAGCTGGTCCAGCGGGCGCAGAAGAAGGGCAGGGTGTGCGTGGGCTACGTGTGCGAGAACACGCCCGAGCCGCTTTTGAACCTGCCGGGGACGTTCTCCGTCCGCCTGCGCGCGCCGAGGACCGGCTCGATGGAGATCGCGACCTATTATTTGACGAGCTTTCTGTGCGAATACAGCCGCGCGCTGCTCGAGCGCGCCGTCGAGGGCGGCTTCAACTTCGCGGACTGCGTCATCACGCCGGACGGCTGCTCAATGATGAACCGCTGCGTGGAGAACATGGAGCTGCTCAAGACGATGGGAAAGGACAAGCCCAACTTCTTCTTCGAGTACATGGAGATCCCCATGAAGGGCGACGACAACGGCCTCAACCTCTATGTGCTCCAGTGCAGGAACCACATTTTGAAGCCGCTGCACGAGCATTACGGCATCGACGTGTCCGACGGCGCGATCCGCAAGGCGGTCGCGGAGCACAACCGCGTCTGCGAGCTGATCCGCGCGATCGGCGAGTACCGCAAGGGCGAGCGTCCCGCCATCACGGGCTATGAGTTCTACGTTCTCACGCTCGCGACCTACGTCTGCCCGAAGGAGCTGATCGTCGACAAGCTGCAGGAAACGCTCGAGGAGCTCAAAACGCGCGAGCCGCTCGATCCCAAGGCGTACCGCGCCCGCGTGATGGTCGTCGGGTCCGAGGTGGACGACCTCGACTTCATCAAGCTTATCGAGGAGTCCGG
>SVKM01000187.1 GCA_015068465.1 Oscillospiraceae bacterium
TGGCGGCCTGCACGGCGGCGGTGTCGCCCGAGATGACGGAGTTGTCGTCGATGCTGATGTTGAAGCCCGCCGCCTTCGCCTCATTGATGAGCCAGGTGGTGCGCTCGGTGGAGTTGGAGTTGGAGTAAATGCGGATGGTGTAGTTCAGGTCGGGCTCGACCGCGTTCGCCGCGGGCTCCACCGGCACCGTGGTCGTGGTGGTCGTGCCGCTGTCCTGCGTCTGCGCCGCAGGCGCGCTCTCCTGCGTGTTCTGGGTCTTGTCGCCGCAGGCGGCAAGGGCAAAGAGCATGCACAGCGCAAGAGTCAAACTCAAGATCTTCTTCATCATGTTCCTCCTTTTTGTTTCGATCCCTTCCGGGAAGATATGTATATTATAGTCAGTTTTTCAAAAAATTCAAGTGGGCGGTTTGGCTGTGATGACCAACAGACGCAAAAGGGGCCGGCGCGAAGCCGGTCCCTTGCCGTTATGTGTTTTTCCCGTCCGCGGGCGGAGGCGGCGGGGGCGGCGACTTCCAGTCGGGCGGCGGGACGGGGCGCCCGTCGTCGCCGTGCCACATGCCGCCGTGATGCTCGAACGCCCAGCGTCCGCCGCTCATGTCGTGCGCGCCCGCCTCGCGGCGATCGTCGCGGCTGAGCTCGACGGCGAACCACTCCATCCCGTCGGGCGCGTGGCGCTCCATGCCGCGCTCGATCTCCTCGTGCAGCTGCGCGCCGCGCGCCTCCGTTTCGCCGATGACGCCGGCGATCAGCACCGGCGCGCCGGGCATGTGCGCCATTGCGGCGTCCATCGCGTCCTCGACGCTCTTGCGGCGCACGTCGGGCAGCAGCTCCCGCGCCAGCTCCGCCGAGGCGTCGTCCAGCGCGCGCACGCCGACGACGCGGCCCATGCGGTTGACCGAAAGCTCGACCGAGGTCTCCTCGGTGTCGAGCGTCACATACGACGCCGCGGCGACGTTCGTGTAGGTGTATGTCCCGCCGGTGATGGCGAGCGCCAGGATCGCGGCGACCGCGCCGCGCAGCACGCGCGCGCGCAAAGCCGGGAAGGAAACGGTCTTTTCGCTCAGCTCGATCGTTTCCCCGACCGTGCCCGCATGCCTCGTCTTGACGACGACGCCGTCCTCGCGCAGGGCGGCGGCCCAGCCGTCCCGCACTTCCAGTATGACAGCCTTCACTCCGTCCCGCCCTCCTTTACATAGGATAGATAGCCCGCGAGGATCGGATAATCCCCGTCCAGGATCTCCGTTCCGGCGATGATGTACTTGCGGTGGCGCTCCAAAATCTTTCGCACGACGCCGCTCGCGTCGCTCAGCTCCTTGATCGGCAGCAGGTGCGCAAGGCGCATCTTCGCCAGCAGCGCCGCCGCCGCGAGCAGCGTGCGGATCGCCGCGCCGCAGCTGCGCTTGGTCTTCTCCGTCTTCGGCGAGCTCTCGGCGAGGTCGAAGAACGAAAAGCCGTAGCCCTTCAGGATTTCCTGCATCGCTTCGATCTCGGCGCGGGCGCGCTCCGACGTGTCGTCAAGCGCCGCGCGCGATTCCTCCGCCATGCGCTGCTGCACGCGCAGCTCCACGCCGCCGGCGGTATCCTCGTCGAGCGAGCCGTCGAACGCCTCGGGCGTCACGGCAAGCTCGTCACAGCGGCTCTGCGAGCGCAGGTAGTCGAGCACGCGGCGCTTGATGACAAGCGCGGCGAAGCCCCGGAACGAGCCCTTCCCGCCTTCAAAATCGCGCACCGCCTCGGTGAACGCCATGAGCGCCACGCTCCACTCGTCGTCGCTGTCGGTGATGTAGCGGTGCACCGTTTCGGACGCGCAGCGCAGAATAAACGCGCGGTTCGCCCCGATCAGATCCGCGAGAGCGTCGTCATTCTCTTTTGCCCGCAGGACGTCCTGCTCGAGATCGTTCACGCGCGTTTCCCCTTTCCGTCAGATATGGCTTATCATATCAGATAAGGGGAAAAATCGCAAGCGCGGCGTCGGTTTTTACAGTGCTTCCTTCGCCGTCACGCGGCCGCAGACGATATTGAGGTTGCCATTGCGGCAGCGCAGCGCGTCGAGGAATTCCTTGGGCGCCTGCTCGGTCTTGAGCGTCACGCGGTAGTCCAGCTCGTAGAGCGTGCCCATGCTCGCGGTCTTGACGCGCTCGAAGCTCCAGGACTTGAGGTACTTTTCGAACAGGTCGTCAAAGAGCCCGTCGTAGTCGAGGTTTTCGGGGATCGTGATCTTCAGCTCGCGCTCGGCGTCGTTCTCGCCGCCGAGCGGCGTCATGCCGAGGGCAAGCGTGAAAAGCGCCATCACGAGGAAGAAGATCGCCGCGAGCGCGACGTAGCCCATGCCGGTCGCGAGGCCGAGCGCCATCGCCAGGAAGATCATGCCGATCTCCTTCGCCGTGCCCGGCGCGCTGCGGAAGCGGATGAGCCCGAAGGCGCCCGCCACCGCGACGCCCGCACCGATGTTGCCGTTGACGAGCATGATCACGACCTGCACGAGCGCGGGCAGCATCGCGAGCGTGAGCGCGAAGCTCTTGGACGACTTGCTTTTGAAGGTGCTCAGCCACGCGGTCGCGAGGCCTAGAATGAGAGAAGCCGCCGTGCAGAGGGCAAACGTCGCGGCGGTAAACGTTCCGTCGGTAAAAATAGAATCAAGCACTGAGAAGGACCTCCTTTTGGATCGCGGCGGCGCGCTTGCCGCCGAGCACAAAGTTTTGATAGTATGCGCCGTATTTGGAAAACGACGTGGTGTAGATGCTGTTTTCGGACAGCAGCCGCGCCAGCCACATCGGCGCGACGCCGGGGATCTTGATCTCCATGAGCGTCAATCCGTCCGGCAGCAGCGGTGCGCCGCAGTCGCCGAGGCGCAGGTCGACGTCGACGTCGCGGGCGCGCAGGTTCGTGTCGAACGTGATGCGAAGCTCGCTGTCCTCCGCCCCCGCGTACGCCTCGCGGTCATAGGCGATAAACACCTTCGGCGCGGGCTGATAGAGCCGCATGAAGTAGTCGATCTCGCGGGAGATCTGGCTGCCGTCGCCCTCCCGGACGCCGCCGAGCCAGAGCGACGCGTCCTGCGCCGGCATGACGACGCGGCGCTTGTAAACGACGCCGTCGTACTTCTTTTTCAGCTCCACGAAGACCTTGTCGCGGTCGCCCGGCACGCCGTAGCTGCGCACGCGCAGCTTTTCCTTGTAGACGGGCTTTTCGAGCGAATCGCGGATCAGCCGGTAGTCCGGCGTATCGTAGTAGACGTTGCTGATCGAGTAGCAGCCGTACTCGTCGGGTACGGTGTGCGCCGCCATGCCGGCGCGCATCGCCGCGTATTGCTCCTGCGAGAGCAGGTATTTCTTTTCGTAACGCTTGAAGCAGCATTGAATGTTGCCCATGTCCATCGCCTCCTGTTTCTGTTCGGAAAACCGCGGCGCTTTTTTCGCGCTCCGGCCTTCTGGTATATCATTCGGAGGCGCCGCGGGCAAAAATGGGGTCGGACGAAAAAAACATCCCGCTTGCGTCTGCCATGCCTTTGAGAAAACAGAAAATCCGAACGCCGCGCCGATTGGCACGATGTTCGGATTATTCTCATTTGCGGCAATCGAATAGAACTCTTACCCTTGGCTCAACTCAGTCAAAACCTGTATTGGCAGAAAGACGCCGTCCGCGACCGAGCGCATTCAGGCTTCCTCACCCGGCGGCCGCTTTCGCGTAGGCGGCGATTTTCTCTTTCACCTCGCAAAGGCGTATTTTATTCGCGTCTTCTTACCTTTATATTATACCACGTTTCGGAAGATAGCAGCAGATTTTTGGCGCGCCGCACAATAGCACAGGAGGCAGCGCCGAAGCGCCGCCCCCTGTTCCTATTTACTTCTTACTTCCCGTTCCAGAGAACCGCGCCTTGTGTTTGCCCAACCGCGCGTTCTCGTCTTACCGAATGCCGCGCACGAAGCGGGTCATGATCGCCGCGACCTGCGCGCGCGTCGCGCTCTGCTGCGCAGCAAGCTTGCCGTCGGAGCCTTCGATCAGACCCATGCCGACCGCCCAGCGCATTGCGTCGAGTGCATAGTCCGCGACGTTGCCCGCGTCAGAGAACTTGTCGAGGCTCGCGGTCTTGCTCACGTCGTAGCCCGCCTGCTTCGCGTAGCGGTAGAGGATTGTCGCCATGTCCTGACGGGTGATGTTGTCCTGCGCGCCGAACGTGCCGCCGTAGCCGGTGACGACGCCGTTTTCATACGCCCAGCCAACGGCGGCGTTGAACCAATCCGCCGCATTCACGTCCTCGAACGCCGTGCCGTCGCCCGCTTTTGCGCCGCGCGCGAAGTTGTAAAGCACCTGCGCCAGCATTGCGCGGTTCATGGTCTCGTTCGGGGCAAAGCTGCCGTTACCCGTGCCGTTGAAGATCTCGCGCGCGGTCACAAAGGTTACATACTCGCTGTACCAGTCGCTTCCCGCCACGTCGTTGAACGTCTTGGTATTGTCCACGATCACGATCTCGCCGGTGCCTGTGACCGGGACGATGACGCTGCCCTCGTAGCACTCCGTGATGCGCGTCAGATTGCCGCTCGCGTCCTTTTCCTTTGCCACGACGCCGGGGCCGCTGTACGTCACTTGGATCTCGACCTTCGGCATCTCCGCCACGGTAACAATGCCGTCGCCGTCCTTATCGTACAGCACGGCGGGCATATTGACCTG
>SVKM01000188.1 GCA_015068465.1 Oscillospiraceae bacterium
GACGTGAAGGCGCCGCTTTTGGGGCAGGTGTGCAAGCTGCTGCTCGGTCTCGCGCTGGTCGTCGCGCTGCGCGCGGGGCTCAAGCCGGTGCTCAACGCGCTGACCGGCGGCGCCTTGTGGGCGAACGCCGTGCGCTACTTCTTCATGGTCGTCTTCACGGGCTGCGTCTGGCCGTGGACGTTCCCGTACTTCGCAAAATTGGGAGCAAAACGCTCCTGAAAAGAGAAAACACGGTTTCAGACTTCCCCAAAAGAGAAAAGCGCTTCGCCAGATCCGGCGGGGCGCTTCTCTGTTTTCGGCGGTGTCAGGAGTTGTTTTCCGCCAGCCGCCATCTCAGCCCGCTGTAGCGCCGCGCGCGGCGGTCGTTTTCCGCCATGCGGCGGATGGCTGCGTCGTCGCCCACGGCGACGAGCAGCTCGCGCGCGCGGGTAATGGCGGTGTAGAGGACGCCGCGCACCTCGAGCGTCGGCGCGCAGGGCGCGGCAACGAACACCACGCCGCGGTACTCGCTGCCCTGCGATTTGTGTACGGTCATCGCGTACGCCATGTCGAGCTCGGAGAGCATATCGGCGGTGTACGTCGCCACGCGCTCGTCGAACGCGATGGTCAGAAGCTCGCCGCTCGGGTCGATCTGCAGGATGCGGCCCACGTCGCCGTTGAAAATGCCGGTGCCGGCAACGCCGTCCTCGCGCTCCCAGACCACGTCGTAGTCGTTGCGCGTCTGCATGACGCGGTCGCCCTCGCGGAAGACGATATCGCCGAATGCGCGCTCGCGCTTGTCCTTCTGCGCGGGGTTGAGCGCTTCCTGAAGCGCGCGGTTGAGCGCGGCGGTGCCGCACGCGCCCTTGCGCGTCGGCGTGAGCACCTGGAGCTCCGCGGCGGAAATGCCCATCTTGTCGGGAAGCCGCGTTTTGCACAGCTCCACCACCGTGTCGACGAGGCGGACGCTGTCGCGGCGGGGCATGAAGAAGAAATCGCTTCCGGCGGTGTTGGAAAGCTCCGGGACGCGGCCCTCGTTGACCGCGTGCGCGTTGCGGATGATGGCGGAGCACTGCGCCTGCCGGAACACCTCGGTCAGCGCGACGGTCTGGATGCGTCCGCTGCGGATGAGGTCGGAAAAGACGTTGCCCGCGCCGACGCTCGGGAGCTGGTCGGGGTCGCCGACGAGCACGAGCCGGCAGCCGGGGCGCAGCGCCGCGAGCAGCGCGCGCATGAGCGCAAGATCGACCATGCTCGTTTCGTCCACGATGAGCGCGTCCGCCTTGAGCGGGTCCTTTTCGTTCTTGGTAAACTTGACCTGCCCCGTGCGCTCGTCCCAGCTCATGCCGAGCATGCGGTGGATCGTCTGGGCGTCGCGCCCGCAGACCTCACCCATGCGTTTCGCGGCGCGTCCGGTCGGCGCGGCGAGCAGCACGTCGAGCCCCATGCGCTCAAAGAGCGCGAGGATCGCGCGCACCGAGGTCGTTTTGCCCGTGCCGGGGCCGCCGGTGAGAATGAGAAGCTCCTCCTCGGCGGCGAGCTCGACCGCGCGGCGCTGGAGCGGGGCGTACTCGATGCCCTGCTCGCGCTCGATCGCGTCGATGGCTTTCTTTGCGCCCTTGAGCTTGTCGGGCTTGTCCGAAAGCATCGCGCGCAGACGCGCGGCGACATACCGCTCCGCCTCGAGGCAGCGGGAGAGATAGCAGGCGGTCACGTTCGCGACGGTCTCCTGCGCGACGCGCTGCGCGTCAATGAGGTCGTCGAGCGACTTTTCCACCGTATCGGCGGTCGCGTCGAGCAGCTGCGCGGTCGCGGCGAGGAGCTTTTCGCGCGGGAGAAAGACGTGCCCGCCGTTTTGCTCGTTGTGGGAAAGCTCAAACAGCAGCCCCGCCTCCGTGCGGCAGGACGAGTCGCCGTCAAAGCCGAGCGCGAGCGCGATCTCGTCCGCGACGGCAAAATCCACGCCGAACGGCTCGTCCGCAAGCAGGTACGGGTCGCGGCGCAGCATCTCCATCGCGCCCGTGCCGTAGCGCCGGTAGAGCGGGACGGAGAGCGCGACGGGCAGCTCGAAGCGGGCGAGGAACTCCATCAGCCGCCGCAGGCCCATCTGCTCGCGGAAGCTCATTTCGATCTCGCGGGCGCGCTTGTCGGTCACGCCCTTTATTTTGCGCAGCTCCTCCGGCGCGTTCTCGATGACGTCGAGCGTGTCGGCGCCGAACGCCTCGACCAGCTTCTGCGCGGTCGCGGGGCCGACACCGCGGATGACGCCGGAGGAGAGGTAGTCGAGGATGCCGGATTCGGTCGAGGGCATGCGGCGCTCGAGAGAATCGGCGGCGAACTGCTCGCCGTGCTGGGGATGGACGACGTAGCCGCCGGTCGCGGCGAGCTCCTCGCCCGGCGCGGCGCAGGGAATGCAGCCGGTGACGGTGACCAGCTCACCCTCGTCGGTGACCAGGCGGAGAACGGTGTAGCCGTTCTCCTCATTTTGATAGATGACCGACGCGACCGTGCCGATGAGCGTCTGTTGTTCGTCCATGCCGTTTACTCCAATTCGTTGAATTGCGACAAATTATTACAAATCGTAACGTCAAAATCGTCGTGACAGAGCAGCGACGCGATCTTCCGCGCCTCCTCGTCCATGCCGCGGTCGAGGATCACGATGCGGCGAAAGCCGCCGTACTCACAGCGCGAGCGCTCCAGCGCGCGCACCGTCTGTTCGAGCTTTTCGCCCTCCAGCGCGCGGCAGGGGACGACCGCGAACGCATCGAGCGCGCCGGCGCGGCAGCGCGGGCGTACAAGTGCCGAGATCAGCAGAAACAGCAGCGTCACCAGTCCCACGGCGGCGAGCGCCGCAATGATGCCATCCTCCAAAAGCTGCATCGAATCACCTCAAAACAGCTTATGAGGGAAAAGAAAAAGCGTTACTTCAAAAGCTTTTTCAAATATTGCCCCGTGTAGGACTTCTTCACCTTCGCGACCTGCTCGGGCGTGCCGGAGGCGACGATCGTGCCGCCGCCCACGCCGCCCTCGGGGCCGAGGTCGATGATGTGGTCGGCGCTCTTGATGACGTCGAGATTGTGCTCGATGACGAGCACCGTGTTGCCCGCGTCCACGAGCCGCTGCAAAACGCCGAGGAGGCGCCGCACGTCGTCGGCGTGGAGGCCCGTGGTCGGCTCGTCGAGAATGTAGATCGTGCGCCCCGTCGCGCGCTTGCTCAGCTCGGTGGCGAGCTTGACGCGCTGCGCCTCGCCGCCGGAGAGCGTCGTGGACGACTGGCCGAGCCGGATGTAGCCCAGGCCCACGTCGTAGAGCGTGCGGAGCTTCCCCTCGATCTTCGGGATGTCGCGGAAGAAGTCGAGCGCCTCCTCCACGGTCATGTCCAGCACGTCCGCGATGTTCCTGCCCTTGTAGCGCACCTCGAGCGTTTCGCGGTTGTAGCGCTTGCCGTGGCAGACCTCGCAGGGGACGTAGATATCGGGCAGGAAGTGCATCTCGATCTTGAGCTGGCCGTCGCCCGAGCAAGCCTCGCAGCGCCCGCCGCGCACATTGAAGCTGAAGCGCCCGTTTGCGTAGCCGCGCGCCTTGGCGTCGGGCGTCGAGGCAAAGAGGTCGCGGATGTCGTTGAAGACGTTGGTGTAGGTCGCGGGGTTCGAGCGCGGCGTGCGCCCGATGGGCGCCTGGTCGATGCAGATGACCTTGTCGAGGTATTCCTCGCCCTCGATGGCGGTATGGCGTCCCGCGTGGACCTTCATGCGGTTGAGGTCGCCGCCGAGCTTTTTGTAGATGATCTCGTTGACGAGCGAGGACTTGCCGCTGCCCGAAACGCCGGTGACGCAGGTGAACGTACCGAGCGGGATGGAAACGTCGATGTTTTGCAGGTTGTTCTCCTGCGCGCCGCGCACGACGAGCGACTTGCCGCTGCCCTTGCGGCGTTCGGTCGGGACCGCGATCTTCATCTTGCCCGAGAGGTACTGGCCCGTCAGCGAGCGCGGGTTCGCCATGATCTCCTCCGGCGTGCCCGCCGCGACGATCTCGCCGCCGTGGACGCCCGCGCCGGGGCCGACGTCGATGATGTAGTCGGCGGCGCGCATCGTGTCCTCGTCGTGCTCGACGACGATGAGCGTGTTGCCGAGGTCGCGCAGGCGCTTGAGCGTGGCGAGCAGCTTGTCGTTGTCGCGCTGGTGCAGCCCGATCGACGGCTCGTCGAGGATATACAAAACGCCCATCAGGCTCGAGCCGATCTGCGTGGCGAGCCGGATGCGCTGTGCCTCGCCGCCCGAGAGCGACGCGCTCGCGCGCGAGAGCGTCAGATAGCCCAGTCCCACCGAACGCAGAAAGCCGAGACGCGCGCGGATCTCCTTCAAAATGCGCTCGCCGATGAGCTTTTGCTGCTCCGTGAGCTCGAGCTGTTCCACAAAGTCCAGCGCGTCGACGACGGATTTGTCCGTGTAGTCCGCAATGTTCATGCCGCCCACGGTGACCGCGAGCGCCTCCTTGCGCAGCCGCTTGCCCTGACAGGCCGGGCAGGGGCACTGGCTCATGCACTCCTCCAGCTCGTCGCGCACACTGTCGCTCTGCGTCTCCCTGTAGCGGCGTTCAAGGTTGTTCACCACGCCCTCAAAGGCTGGAACAGCGTGCCCTT
>SVKM01000189.1 GCA_015068465.1 Oscillospiraceae bacterium
CCGCACTGCGGGCAGAAGTAGGGTGGCGCGACGTCGTAAAAGACGCCGAGCCTTTATCCTGCTTTTTCTTTCGTCTCCTCAAAACGGCAGTTCCTCCGGCACATGGGCGGAGCGTTCCGCGACATACTCGTCGTGAGGCTTTTGCTTGCGCTCGCGCTTGGCTTCCGCTTTCTTCATCGCCTTGCGCTTCTTCCTGGTGCCCGCTTCAAGGTGTGCGCCGTTGCGCGCGAGCTGACGTTCGTGGTACAGATCCACCGCGCGCTGCGGATCGAGCAGCGTGTACTTGAGGTTGCCGTTCCAGCGCATGCCGTCCGCCGTCGTGACCTTCGTCGGCTCGGTGAGGATGAGCCCTGCCTCGACGAGCTCCTGCACATAGTTGTACACCGACCGCGCGCTGCGACCGATGGCTTCGCCGATGGTCTTGTAGCTCGGATAGCAGGTGTAGTGATCCTTGTCGCCGCGCTTGCGGCACTCCCGGAACGAGAGATAGTTGTAGGTTGTGACCGCACCGGGACTCAGGCCGAGGCTGAGGATCGCGTTCGGCACTGTGTAGTAGTTGCCGTGCATGTTGAGGATGTTGTTGTCTAACATGTGGCCTCCTTCCATCGCATAGGATTTGTGTTTTGGATTTGCTTGCCGCGTCCGTATCGCTTCCTGCCTCTGATCCTGTTCGACCTTCGGGCGTTGTCATCCGAGCTTGGCGCGCTCCGGTTTGTGTGACCATCCTGGCGACCGCTTCCCCGCTCGGAGTATCTTTTCCTGCGGCGTATTCAGTTGTGGGGCTGTTGCCTTACGGCAATTTTGATGCTACACTATGTTTGCTTCTTTGCAGATGGTGAAGTGCTTTTCCGATTTCGGAACAGTTTTGATGCAGAGGGAGGATTGGGGCTGATGATCTGTCTGGAGGCTGACGGCAGCGGCGAGATCGAAGTCGTTCTCTCGGACGAGGCCGGAGGCGAAGAGAGGCTTCCACGCACGACGCCGGAGCGGGATCTGATCCTTGCTGCGGAGACGGACTACTCCGCATATTGCAAAGAGCTGCGGCGTTTGCGCGAGAGTCATCCGCTCTTTGAGGAGACTTTGGATGTCCGCGAGACCGACCTGCAAGACCTGACCGCGCAGGCGCGGGCGCTCGCGGAGGCGCTGCGCGAGATCGATCCTGTCGCACACTTTACCGTTGCGGTGGGTCTGGACGCCGCGCGTCGTATGCGTGACGACGGCTCGGCGTCGTTCCTGCTCCGCGCGGGTCAGCGGCAGCTTCTTGCGCTGGAGGAACCGATCCGTGCACAGGTACGGCTGCGCAACATCTTTGATGTGACCTTCGATGGAATGGAGCGCGCGACGCAGCGCGAGCGTTACGAGAAGCTGCAGAGCATATACCCGGACGCAATCGGGCGGCATTACCGTATGCGCTGGATGGAGGAAGCGGACGGCGCGCCCTTGAGTGATACGCGCGCGGAGTATGCCGTTTCGTCTCTATACGAGCTGCGGCTGCTGGAGCTGGCGCTCTACTTCCGGCAGGAGAAACGGCGCATCGCGCGGTGCGAATTCTGCTGGGGCTACTTTGTCCCGAAGACCTCCCACGCCACGGCGTACTGCGACCGCGCCTTCGGCGGCAAGACCTGCAAGCAGCTCGGACCGAATCTGAAACGGTTTATGGGACCGGAGCAGGACGAGGCGCTTCGCGTGTGCGATCAGCTTCGCCGTCGTATGGCGGCGCGATTGGAACGTTACGAGGGCGCGCTGGCAGATGAACAGGCAAGGCGGATCAAGATGGATACGTTCCAATACAGGGATTGGAGCGAGCTTGCGCGCGACGCCCGCATGGCATACCTGCGTCGTGAGCTGACAACAGAGGAATTTCTTCGGCGCATTGACGTTTATCACGAGCTTGAGAGCTACGAGGTGAGCGCGCCGAGCGCACCGGGCAAGAGCCTTTTGCAGCGGCGCGTCGAGCAGAGCATTGATTTTGACCCGGCGACGGCATATCAGACGATGCAGGTGTTGGACCTGGGCGATCCTGATCCGGCGTGGCGGATCGAGACCGCAGAGGAGCAGGCGCGGCAGGAACGCCGCGGCCATGAGAGCCTGCGGGAGAAATACGGGAAGGCATAAAAAGCGACGGGGCTGACGAACCATAATCGTCAGCCCCGTCGGGGTGTCTTTGTCTACAGTCGGGCAGTTTTTCTCTCTGCTATATCGTGATAGGATCATTCGCCTTTCAGATACTTTGCCATCTCGCGGTCGAACTCGGAGATGTATTCCGCGTCCTGCTTTTTGCGGAACTCGGCGTAGATGCCGCCGACCTTTCTCACGGCGTCCTCATGCGAGACGGTGCCCTTGCCGTCCAGCACCTTGCGGCGGTTGTTGCTGAGGAAGCGGTCAGTCTCCTTGAGCCAATCCTCCATGCTCATGGGCTGCTCGTCCTCCGCCATCAGCTCGGCGTAGTCGATGAACATCGTCACGAGCCGGTTGAGCCGGGACATTTCTTTTTCGTTCAAGTAGTTCTTGGCGACCAGCGTGTCGCTCTTGAGTATTTTCCCGTCCGGCGCGCCCTTCCACGTCGTCAGGCCCATGGTCGGGCTGTCGAGCGTTGCGCGCTCGTCGAGCAGCTCGGCGGCGGTCTTTCCGGTCACGGCGAAGTGCAGCTTGTTCTGCACGAAGGCGTAGAACGCTTTCGTTGTTTCGCTGTTTTTATCGTAGTCGTAGCTGCACTGCTCGAAGATGTCCGCGATCTTCTGATAGGCGCGGCGCTCGCTGGCACGGATCTCGCGGATGCGCTCGAGCAGCTCGTCGAAGTAGTCCTTACCGAACGGCTGCCCGTTTTTCAGCATCTCATCGTTGAGCAGATAGCCCTTCTGGATGTACTCCCGCAGCGTCCGCGTCGCCCACTGGCGGAAACGCGTCGCCTTCTTGGAATTGACGCGGTAGCCGACCGCGATGATCGCGTCGAGATTATAGAATTCAAGCGTTCTGTTTACCTGACGCGTGCCCTCTTGACGAACTACCGAGAATTTCTCGGCAGTTGCCTCGCGCTCCAATTCTTCCTCTGCATAAATGTTTTTCAGGTGCAGAGAGATATTGTCAGCGGAGCAGTCGAACAGCTCCGCCATGCTGCTTTGCGTCAGCCAGAAGGTCTCGTCGTGGAAATAGACGTTGACGTACTCTTTCCCGTCCTCGCCGGAATAAAGCAGGATATTCCCTTGCGGTATCAGGTCGTTGCTCACTGTGGCGTCCTCCAGACTTGCGTTGGTTGTGTTTTTTGCAGAGATGAGATATTTGCAGGGCGCGCGCTGTTCATCCGCTTGCCGCTGAGAATCAGTATCTTGTCCCGGTACCATGTGACCTCATGCAGGGCCTCGTCGTCCTTGGGGAAGCCTTTGATGGCAATGTAGGGCATGGGGCGCCTCCTTCTTCAAAGCGCAGCAATGTACCTCTCAAAAATAACACCAATTATTGCGCCAACTGCACCTGTAATAATTGGGATGATGACTTTCCAAGCAATTTTACTTGGCAGTTTCTCTTTAGGAATCTCTGGAACTGGAACATTTATGTTTAATACAGTTCGATTCAATTCTGCGTTATCGGCCTCTACTTGCGTAAGATTCTGTGCTGAAATATCAATACCAAGAGAATCCAGACTTCCGTATTTATTTTCAAGTTCAACCAACGCTTGAAGCATCCTGTGTTTCACTTCTGCGCAAGCCTTTTGATATACAGACTGAGGGACGATTTGCTTGATTGAGAAGCACTGAACTTGTCCGCACGTTTTTTCTGAAACATCGCCGGCCAACATGCTTATATCTCTTTCCGCAGGTCTGTCTGCCGAAGCAAGTTCTGATAAATAACGGATTCCTTCAAATAATTCGATGTTCTCGAGTTTATCACGGAACTCTTGCGAAATGAAGCTCGGTTGCAATGGCTGATTTGTTACTTGAAAGCCTCCATTAATACCAGTATATTTGAGCATAAGTCCAACTGCTTTGCGGTATTCTGGTAATTCATCTGTCGTGTTGTACCCATTCAGTTCTTTCTCAGCCCAGTGCGCAAGCACATCATTTTTAACATCTAACGCAAGAACATATAGCCTGTTCAGAGACTGCTCCAAGCCGACTTTGTCTTCAACGATATCTTTAATTAATTCCTTTCACGGCGTTTTCGTCAACCCTTCCTTTAGTCGTTTCAACTCCGCGTTCATCTCCACCTGCCGGTTGAGCTGCTTTTCCTTCCGAATCTTCGACTGCAACGCTGCAATGCGCTTCTCCAAGTCCTCACGCTCCTTGCTACGGTCAACGGAGGTCTGCAAGTCCTCCGCCGCGTCCGCCGCGTTCAGCCTGTCCCCGGCAATCTGACGCACAAAGCTCTCATAGACCGCATCCATGGTCAGACCGTCGAGCCGCAGCGGCAATTCGTCTTCTTGCATCCAGTCGGTGTGATAGTAGGCGTCGACCTTGAAGGCGTTGGTGCCGGAGGCAGCCGCCTGCTTGTACCCAATCCACGCCTGCGCCTTACCATCGCAGGTCAACACAAACAGAATATGATACGGCACCTCGCGGTCGATTTGCCGCAGCACCGCCTCGTCCAGCGACGGCTCTTTCAGCTGTATCTCGAACACCTC
>SVKM01000190.1 GCA_015068465.1 Oscillospiraceae bacterium
CGCACCGAGAAGGCTCGGCGTGCCGCCGCCAAAGTAAACCGTATCGACAATATAGCTTGCCGCCTGCGGCGCGGCGGCGCGGAGCGTCGAACAAAGCGCGGCGGCGTAGGCGTCCATGCGCTCCTCGCTGCGCGCGAGGGAGTAGAAGTCGCAGTAGGCGCACTTCGCCTTGCAGAACGGTATGTGGATGTAAAGCCCGAGCGTTTTCATGGATGACATTGTACGCGATTTTGCGCCGCGGCGCAAGCGGGATTCATAAATTGTATGAAACTGGCAAAACTAGCGGGAAAAGGAGGAATGCTTATGGATATGACGCCGCAGGAGTATCAGGCGTACGTCAAAAGGATGTCGCCCAGGTCGCCTGTCGTCAAGGACACGCTGCTTGCGTTTGCCGTCGGCGGCGCGATCTGCGCCGTGGGACAGCTCATTATGGACGGCTTTTTGAGCCTGGGGCTGGAAAAGACCGACGCGGGCACGGCCACCTCGGTCAGCCTCGTGGCGCTCTCGGCGCTCGCGACGGGACTGGGACTTTACACGCGCCTCGCGCGCTTCGCGGGCGCGGGGACGCTCGTGCCGATCACGGGCTTTGCCAACGCCGTCGTCTCGCCTGCGCTCGACTTCAAGAGCGAGGGCTTTATCACCGGCACGGCGGTCAAGATGTTCACCATCGCCGGGCCGGTCATCGCCTTCGGCACCGCCGCGAGCGTCGTCTACGGCGTCGTGCTGATGCTCTTTGGGGGCGCGTGAGCACGAAAAAACCGCCGTGCAAAGCATTTGAGCCTTGTGCGGCGGTCTTCCTTTACTTTGCGGCGAAACGCTCCCTGACCTGCGGCGAGGCGAGGAGCTTTCCCTTGACGTCAATGCGCTCGATGTTCTCCAGCGCCAGCTGATCGAGGCTCTTGTCGATCACGACGAGGCCGTAGCCGCTCACGCGGAGCTTTTTGCCGGATTCCTTCGCGCGCAGGAGCTGCTCCTCGGTGAAAACGTAGATTCCTGTGAACCAATCGCCGCCGTAGGAGCCGCGGCGCTGCGACTCGCCCTCAATGACGGAGCGCTTCTGCTCCAGCGTCTGGCGCACCGACTGGTTGATGAAATCGCTGCGGTTGGAATAGTAGCCGAGGTCGACCAGCAGGTCGATCTGCGAGAGCGTTCCGATGTTCATGTTGACGGAGACCTTTTCTGTCGTGTCCATGTTATCCTCCATATATGCTCCGATTGGAACATTTCCAGAATACACCGGCGCTTTTGGTTTGTCAAGATAATTTGCCGGAATTTTTTATGCGGAAAAAGAGCGGTGATTTCAAATTGCAAACCGCGCGGGATTACGCTATGATGGAGCCAAGCTGAGTACTTTGCTGAAATTCAAGGAGGTCTGCGGTTTGACGTATTACAGCATCGACGACCTTGCCATGATGACGGGCCTGACCACGCGCACGCTGCGCAGCTACATCAAAAGCGGCGTTTTGCACGGCGAAAAGGCGGACGGCAGGTGGCAGTTCACCGACGACGATTTTGGCGCGTTTTTGAATGACACCGCCGCCCGCCGCGCCATGCGCGCGCGGCGAAACGCGCTGGTGTCCGATTTTCTCGCCGATACCGCAAAGGCGGAGGACGCGGCGTGCGTGATCCTCGACTTTGCAGTATCGGATGCGGAGGGCGAGCGCATTGCGCGCCATTTCTGCGACGGCGTCAACCGGCTGGGCGGCGTGGAGTTCTGCTACAGCAGGCGGCGCGGCATGTCGCGCGTGATCTTGACCGGCGAGCGCGAGCGGGTGGCGGAGCTCGTGTGCGGTTATGCGCGGCCCGCGGACCGGAAAGAGGAAACGACATGAAGCTGAACGAAGCGCACGACGCCGTCAGGGCGCGGCTGGACGCGCTGGATATTTCTTCGCTGTGGAGAGGGTTCCGCCCGATGCGGTTCGCCCTTTACGACGACGAAGCGTGCTTTTTCGACGGCGCGTATGTGGAGAAAACGGAAGAATTCGTGGCAAACACTGCGATCCTCTATCACGGGGAGCACATCGCGATCTGGAACCTCGCGGAGGAGCCGGAGGACCTTGACGTGCTCGCGTCCTGTATCGCGCACGAGATGTTCCACGCGTTTCAGGAGGCGTCCGGCGAAAGCAGGTGGGCGGATGAGATGGACGCGCTCGCGCATTATCGCTGCGACGCGGACAACATTTCCGTGCGCCTGCGCGAGGCGGAGCTGATGCGCGCGATATTGTTGGGCGGCAAGGATGCACGCTTTGCGGAGCTGCTTGCCCTGCGGAAGGCGCGCGCGGAGCGCTTTCCCTACGAGTATTCCTATGAGGCGCGCATCGAGCAGATCGAGGGCAGCGCCAACGATGTGGAGCTGCGCGCCCTCTCGCGCTTGGACGCGGAAAAGGGAAGGCGTGCGTTGGCGCGGGCGCTGGAACGGATCGCGGAGCCGGAGCGCTATTGTCCGGCGCGCGTGGTCTCCTATCTGACAGGCGCGGCGCTGCTCGCGTGTATCCGCTGCTGCTCAACGTATGATTTCGAGGCGTTTACCGACGTTCCCTTTGCGGAGGGCATTCTCGCGGAGGCGGGAGGCGCGGCGCCTTCGGTCGCGCGCGATGCCCGCGCCGCGGCGGCATGCGCGGCGTATGCGGCGCAGACACGGCGCATCATTGACGCCGCGCTCCAAAAAGGAAAAATTGTATTGCGCGGCTGCTACCCGCTGGAATCGCTCAACGTTTGGGACGCGCGGCGCGAGGGACGCTACGCGGTGTCCAATCTCTTTGTGGCGTATCGGGACGGCGAAAGCGCGCGGCACCTTTCGGGAAATTTTGTCGTCGAGCTGGACGACGAGGGGCGGAACCTGCTGGCTGTTTATGAGCAATGACGGACTGACACGGTTTGATCGCACACAATATTTTCTGCTTCGATCAAATCCCGCACACCATATCTTTGAAAAAACGCGAAGCCCGAGGTTCCGGGCTTCGCGTTTGTCAATAGGCAAAAACGACGAAATTGCGACGCCGTTCGACAGGCGGATACGGTGGAAACGCTTCCGAAAATCGACATTTTTTGACGGTTATCGCGTTAACATAACCCTGTGGATAAATCTGTGGAAATTGTGCATAACTCGAAATTTTGGGCTTCCCGTTCGGTTGACCCTGTCATTATGAACGCGTGGCTGTGGAGAACTTTTTTCAAAAAAGCGGGCGTGTTTTGGCGAAAAGCGACAGCATCTGGAAAAACCGTCAAAAACACTTGCCATTGTGGAGGAATCGGCGTATAATACACAAGAATTTGTATTTGTATACTATTGAGAAAGCGGAGAAACACATGGCGGAGATCAAAAAAACCGACTACGGAAACGAGAGCATTTCGTCCCTGCAGGGCGCGGATCGCGTGCGCAAGCGCCCGGGCGTTATTTTCGGCTCGGACGGGCTCGACGGCTGCGAGCACGCGGTCTTCGAGATCCTCTCGAACTCGATCGACGAGGCGCGCGAGGGGCACGGCAAGCTCATCACGGTCACGCGCTACCTCGACCACAGCGTCGAGGTGGAGGATCAGGGCCGCGGCTGCCCGCTCGACTACAACCCCAAGGAGAAGCGCTGGAACTGGGAGCTTGTCTACTGCGAGCTTTACGCGGGCGGCAAGTACGAGAACAACGGCGGCGACAACTACGAATATTCACTCGGCCTCAACGGTCTCGGCGCCTGCGCGACGCAGTATTCCTCACGTTACATGGACGTGACGGTCTGGCGCGACGGGAATAAATATTCACTCCACTTCGAGCGCGGCGAGGTCGTGGGCAAAAAGGGGAAGGAGCTGACGGTCGAGCCGACCGACCGCGGCAAAAAGACCGGCACGCTGACGCGCTGGCTGCCGGACCTCGACGTTTTTACCGACATCGACATCCCCGCGGAATACTTTACCGACGTGATGAAGCGCCAGGCGGTCGTCAACGCGGGCGTGACGTTCCGCTTCCGCAACGAGGTCTCGCCGGGAAGGTTCGAGACGGAGGATTTTGTCTACGAGAACGGCATCGTCGACTACGTGACCGAGCTCGCGGGCGAGGAAACGCTCACGACTCCGGTCTACTGGGAGACCGAGCGCCGCGGGCGCGACCGCGACGACAAGGACGAGTACAAGGTCAAGCTCTCCTGCGCCTGCTGCTTCAGCAATCGCGTGCAGCGCATCGAGCACTACCACAACTCCAGCTGGCTCGAGCACGGCGGCAGCCCTGAGAAGGCGACCAAGAGCGCGTTCCTCTCCGCCATCGACGCCTATCTCAAAAACAACAACAAGTACCAAAAGGGCGAGGCGAAGATCACCTGGCAGGACATCGAGGACTGCCTCGTGCTGGTGTCCAACAACTTCTCCACGCTCACGAGCTATGAGAATCAGACCAAGAAGGCGATCACGAACAAGTTCGTGCAGGAGGCGATGACGGAGTTTCTCAAAAGCCGCCTCGAGGTCTACTTCATCGAAAACCGCACCGACGCGGAGAAGATCGCCGCGCAGGTGCTCGTCAACAAGCGCAGCCGCGAGAGCGCGGAGAAAACGCGCCTCGGCGTGAAGAAAAAGCTCTCCGGCAGCATCGACATCGCAAACCGCGTGCAGAAGTT
>SVKM01000191.1 GCA_015068465.1 Oscillospiraceae bacterium
CTCGTCAGGCTCTGCGCCATCCTCGCGATCGTCGCGACGGCGCTGCTGCTTGTCTGCACGCTTACACTTAAGAAAAACGGCGGCGTGCTCAAGCTCAGGGACAAGACGCTTCGCCTGTTCCCGGCGAATCAGGATTACCGCCTGACGCTCGGCGTTCTTGCGCTGTGCATCGCGCTGGTGCTGCTCGCCATCTTCGTTCCGGCGATCGCGTTCTACGCGACCTGGGGGCTTGCGGTCGTCACGTTCGTGCTTGCCGTGTACTACACGATCAAGCTGATGTGACCACACATTTATATAATGTAGACAAAGACCGACCCGCCGATGCGGGCCGGTCTTCTTGTACTGGTTTGTAGAAGGTTAGGGCGTTATGTTACCGAATAATTCAACAACTTGACGATTTTGGTCAAGCTGCTCATGGACGCTTGATTTTCCAATCTTTTTTGGCTAAAATAACGAACGGAGTGAATCCAAAACACACTAAGGAGGAACCAGTAATGAAGAACATGCGCAAGTACCTTGCCTTTGTTCTCGCGCTGGTCATGTCGCTGAGCCTGAGCATCAGTGTTTCGGCTTATGACGTGACCGCTGAGACGAAGGCGCTCACCGACGTTGCGGCAGACCTCACGGGCAAGACCGTGATCCTGCACTCCAACGACGTCCACGGCGAGATCGCGGGCTATGCTTACATCGCCGCGCTCAAGACCGAGCTCGAGGGCCGCGGCGCCGAGGTCATCCTCGCCGACGCGGGCGACTTCAGCCAGGGCGATCCCAACGTCAGCTTCAACAAGGGCGCTTCCGCCATCGAGATGATCAACGCCGCGGGCTATGACGTCGTCGCTCTTGGCAATCACGAGTTCGACTACGGCTACGATCAGCTGATGGAGAACCTCAAGTCCGCAAACTTCAAGGCAATCTGCGCGGACATTCTCAAGGACGGCAAGCCCATCCTCGATCCCACCTTCATTTATGAAACCAAGTCCGGCGTGAAGGTCGGCTTCTTCGGCCTCGACACGCCCGAGGTCCGTACCGCGACCAACCCCGCTCTCATCAAGGGTCTGACGATCCTGAACAACTCCAACGGCAAGACGGAGCTGTATGACTGCGCGCAGAAGCAGGTCGACGACCTCAAGGCCGCCGGCGCTGATATTGTCGTCGGTCTGTGGCATCTCGGCGTGGATGACTTCTCCGGCACTGACGGTCACCGCAGCGTGGACGTCATCGCGAAGGTTTCCGGCATCGACATCGCTATCGACGGTCACTCCCACACGGTCATGACCGCGGGCGCGAAGGGCGAGGCTGTTCAGTCCACCGGCACCAAGTTCGCCAACATCGGCGTTATCATCATTGACGATGCGACGAAGAAGATCGAGAGCAACTTCCTTATTGCCACCAAGGTCATGGGCGGCGACGACGGCAAGACCGTCCTCAGCGAGCTTGACAAGGATGCGGCCGTCGCGGCTGCCGCGCAGAAGATCGCTGACGCGGTCAACGCCGAGCTCGGTGCTGTGTTTGCCAAGAGCGAGGTCGAGCTCGAGGGCAACAAGGCCCCCGGCAACCGCAACATGGAGACCAACAACGGCGACCTGATCACCGACGCGATGCTCTGGACGATCCTCAAGGACGAAGGCTCCGTGACCGTCCCCAAGGAGAACGTTGTCGCCATCACCAACGGCGGCGGCATCCGCGCCGCCATCAAGCCGGGCGACGTCACCAAGAAGGACATCAACACCGTGCTGCCCTTCGGCAACACCATCACCGTGGTCTATGTCACCGGCGCGGAGCTGCTCGAGGCGCTCGAGGCTTCCACCTTCTCCACGCCCGGCGCGATCGGCGGCTATCCGCAGACGGCCGGCATCAAGTGGACGCTCGACGCCACCAAGGCGTATGACGCGAACGCCGAGACCTATCCCGACTCCACCTACTATGGCCCCAAGACCATCCAGCGCGTGAGCATCCAGAGCGTCAACGGCAAGGCGTTCGACAAGAACGCGACCTATGCCGTTGCTACCAATAACTTCTGCGCCGCCGGCGGCGATACCTACTATGCCTTCAAGGCGGCGAGCGCCCAGTTCGACACCGGTGTTCCTCTGGACGAGGCGGTCATGGCCTACGTCGAGCAGGAGCTCGGCGGCGTGATCTCCGCTGCCAAGTACGGCGCCGCGCGCGGCGACCAGACCCAGATCCTCCCCGCTGAGGAGCCCGTCGCCGCCACCGGCGAGACCTACACGGTCGTCGCGGGCGACTGCCTGTGGAGCATCGCGCAGAAGCTCCTCGGCTCCGGCAAGCTGTGGGGCCAGATCTATGAGCTCAACAAGGACCAGATCAAGAACCCGAACATGATCAACATCGGCCAGGTGCTCAAGATCAAGTAAGAAAACCTCATAAAAAACCGGCGTGCTTTGCACGCCGGTTTTTTTATATCTCTCTGCGCCCCTCCAGCGCGCGCATCAGCGTCGCGTCGTCGGCAAATTCGAGGTGCCCGCCGACCGGGATGCCGTAGGCGAGCCGCGTCACCTTCACGTCAAAGGGCCGCAGCAGCCGCGCGAGGTACATCGCCGTCGCCTCGCCCTCGGTGTCGGGATTCGTCGCCATGATGACCTCGCTCACGCCGCCCTTCGCCACGCGCTCGACGAGCGGCTTGATCTCCAGATCGTCGGGGCCGACGTGGTTCATCGGCGAGATAACGCCGTGGAGCACGTGGTAGCGCCCGTTGAACTCGCGCGCGCGCTCGATCGCGACCACGTCGCGCGGGTCGGCGACGACGCAGACCGTCGTTTCGTCGCGCTTGGGGGACGAACAGATCGGGCAGAGCCCGCCGTCGGTGAGGTTGCGGCAGACGGGGCAGAACGTCACCGTCTTCTTCGCCGTCACGATCGCGTCGGCAAACGCCTTCGCATCCTCCTCGGAGAGGCTGAGCACATGGAACGCGAGGCGCTGCGCGCTCTTGCTGCCGACGCCCGGCAGGCGCGCGAACTGTTCGACCAGCGCCTCCAGCGCCGCGGGAAAATACTCCATAGGGAAAACCGTCCTTTTCTTATCCGCGCAGCGCCGCGATGCGCCCGGGAATGTCGTCCGCGCCGTAGACCGCGCTGCCGGCGACGAGCACGTTCGCGCCCGCCTCGACGCACGCGTCGCGCGTTTTGAGGCTCACGCCGCCGTCGACCTCCAGCTCGCAACCGAGGCCGCGCTCGTCGATCCAGCGGCGGAGCTGCGCGACCTTGGGCATCATGTCCGCCATGAACGACTGTCCGCCGAAGCCCGGCTCGACCGTCATCACCAGCACGATGTCGCAATCGCCGAGGAACGGCAATACCGCCTCCGCGGGCGTTTTCGGCTTGATGACGACGCCGGCGCGCTTGCCTCTGGCGTGGATCTTCGCAAGCGCCTCGCGCGTGTTCTCATCGCTGTCCGCTTCGACGTGACAGGTCACGATGTCCGCGCCCGCGTCGCAGAACTGCTCGACGTAGCGCACGGGGCGCTCGATCATCAGATGCACGTCGAGCGGGAGCGCCGTCGTCGGGCGGATCGCCTTGACGACGGGGATGCCGATGGTGATGTTCGGCACGAACAGCCCGTCCATCACGTCAACGTGGACGTAGTCGGCGGACGCGATCTTTTCGATGTCCCGCGCGAGGTTGGCAAAGTCGGCGGAGAGGATCGAGGGCGAAACTTTGATCATGGATGGTGCCTCCCGTTTCAAAATACGCAATATATTGTATCAGATGCCCAAAGGAAAAGCAAGGGGACGGTTTGATAGTAAACCGGAGAAAAGATGGTATTGACAAAGAGAGCGCACCGTGCTACTGTATACATAGAAAAAGGAGGGTTTACTATGAAGACAAAAGACATGATCCTGACCGCGCTTTTCGCGGCGCTGACCGCGGTGGGTGCGTTTATCCGTATTCCGCTCGGCATCTCGACCATTACGCTGCAATTCCTGTTCACGGCGCTTGCGGGCGTGCTGCTCGGCGCGAAGCTCGGCGCTCTTTCGCAGGCGATTTATGTGCTGCTGGGGCTGCTCGGGGTGCCGATCTTCGCTTCCGGCGGCGGTTTTCAGTATGTGTTTAACCCGACCTTCGGCTTTCTCGTCGGCTTGATCCCTGCGGCGTATGTGATCGGGAGGCTCTGTGAGGGGGAGCGCTCGCCGAAGCGCGTCGCGCTCGCGTGCCTCGCCGGACTCGCGCTGCTGTATCTGATCGGCGTGCCGTACATGGGTGTGATCTGCAACGCTTATCTCGGCAAAGGTCTGACGTTCTGGCAGATACTCAAGGGCGGTATGCTCATTTACCTGCCCGGGGACTTTCTGAAAATCGCCGTGTGCGCGCTTGCCGCGCCATCGCTCTGCGGTGCGCTCGAACGCTCGGGCGTGCGCGTCTGAAGCGTTTTGCCCTTGCCAAAGCCGTGGCTGCGTGCTATACTGCAAACACAAGCACAGTCTTGAATTTAACGATTACAGGAGGACACGGCGATGAAGAAATGGGTATGTTCCGTCTGCGGCTATATCTTCGAGGGTGAGAACCCGCCCGAGGCCTGCCCGATCTGCAAGGCGCCCGCGAGCAAGTTCACCG
>SVKM01000192.1 GCA_015068465.1 Oscillospiraceae bacterium
AAAAGAAGCTCCTTAAGGACGTCGACCGGCTCTCAAAGCAGTCGTATTCGAGCAGTGAAGCGTCGGTGCTGCGGACGTACCTCGACACCGTGCTCGAGCTGCCCTGGCACCGCGAAACAAAGGAACGCGCGAACGTGGAGGCCGCGCGGAAGATATTGGACCATGACCATTTTGGCATGGAGAAGGTCAAGGAGCGCATCCTGGAGTTCATTGCCGTGCGCGCGCTCAAGGAGGATGCGAAGGGGCAGGTGCTCTGCCTCGTCGGGCCTCCGGGCGTCGGCAAGACGTCGATCGCGCTCTCCGTCGCCAAGGCGATGAACCGGAAGGTCGGGCGTTTGTCGCTCGGCGGTGTGCGCGACGAGGCGGACATCCGCGGACACCGCAAGACCTATGTCGGCGCGATGCCGGGCCGCATCGTCGAGGCGATCGGGCGCAGCGGCTCGATGAATCCGCTGCTTGTGCTCGACGAGATCGACAAGCTCGGCTCCGACCACCGCGGCGATCCCGCGTCGGCGCTGCTCGAGGTGCTCGATACCGAGCAGAATTACGCGTTCCGCGACCACTATCTGGAAATACCCATTGATCTGAGCCGCGTCATGTTCATCATGACCGCGAACACGACCGACACGATCCCGCGTCCGCTGCTCGACCGCATGGAGGTCATCGAGCTGCCGAGCTATACGGACGAGGAGAAGGTGCAGATCGCGCTGCGCCACCTGCTTCCCAAGCAGAAAACGGCGCACGGCGTGCCGAAGGCGGCGCTGCGTGTCGACGAGAGCGCGATCCGCTCGATTATCTCGCTCTATACGCGCGAGAGCGGCGTGCGCCAGCTGGAACGCCAGCTTGCCAAGCTCTGCCGAAAGACCGCGATGGTCTTCAATGAAGGGAAAACCAAGCGCGTCGCCGTGACGGCGGCGAATCTTTCCGATTACCTCGGCGTGCCGCGCTATACGCGGGACAAAACCTCCAAGAAAGACCTGGTCGGCGTGGTGAACGGGCTTGCGTGGACCTCTGTCGGCGGCGAGATTCTGCCGGTCGAAGTCAACGTGATGGAGGGGACCGGCAAGCTGGAGCTGACCGGCAACCTCGGCGACGTGATGCAGGAATCGTGCAAGGCGGCGCTCTCGTGCCTGCGCGCGCGCTCGTCCGAGCTCGGCATCGAGCCGGAGTTCTACAAGGACAAGGATATCCATGTCCACTTCCCGGAGGGCGCGGTGCCGAAGGACGGGCCGTCCGCCGGCATCGCGATCACGACGGCGCTGCTCTCGGCGCTGACCGGACGCCCCGTGCGCCATGATATCGCCATGACCGGCGAGGTGACGCTGCGCGGGCGGGTCATGCCCATCGGGGGCCTCCGCGAGAAGACGATGGCGGCGCTGCGCGCCGGCTTACATACGGTGATCCTGCCGGCGGAGAACGAAAAAGACCTGGACGACATTGACCAGAGCGTGCGCCGCCAACTCCGCTTTGTGACCGTGGAAACGGTGGACGCCGTATTCGCGGAGGCGCTGGTGCTGCCGGAAACGCTCTCCGGCAAGGGCATTGACGCGTTTCTGGAGCAAGCGGAGAGCGTGCTGACGCCCGCGCTGCGCGTTTGAGGAAAGGGAGGAGCCTATGGCGATCAACTTTGGCAGGGCGGAGTTCGTCCTCTCTGCCGCGTCGCCGGAGCAGTTTATCCGCGACGGGCGCAAGCAGATCGCGTTCGCGGGCCGGTCGAACGTGGGAAAATCGTCGGTCATCAATCGGCTTTTGAACCGCAAAAACCTGGCGCACGTCGGTGCGTCGCCGGGAAAGACCACGCAGATCAACTACTTCCTCATTGATGAAAAGATCTATCTGGTCGATCTGCCGGGCTACGGCTACGCGAAGGTATCCAAGTCCGAGCGCGACCGCTGGGGCAGGCTGATGGAGAACTACTTCCAGTCTAGCGGGCTTCTGGACCTCGGCGTGCTGATCGTCGACGCGCGGCATAAGCCGACGAAGGACGACGAGACGATGTGCGACTTTTTCCGCACGAGCGGCTGCCCGATGCTCGTGGTGGCAAACAAGCTGGACAAGCTCAAACGCAGCGAGATCGAGCACAATCTCGCACTTATCCGCGAGACGCTCGATCTTGACGAGAGCGAGGTCCTGATCCCGTTTTCCGCGGAGAAGGGCGACGGCAAGGAGCAGCTTTTGGGACAGATACGGGCATTTTGCGAGTGAGTAAGAACGGAGGAGAGAGAAGCATGGCGAAGTACAAACGCGTACTGCTGAAGATCAGCGGCGAGGCGCTCGCGGGCGCCAACAAGACCGGCTTTGACTTCCAGGTCATGGGCGAGGTCTGCGACGTGATCCGTGAATGCGTCGCGCAGGGCGTCGAGGTCGGCGTCGTGATCGGCGGCGGAAACTTCTGGCGCGGCGTCAAGAACGGCGAAGGCTACATCGAGCGCACGCGCGCCGACCGCATGGGCATGCTCGCGACGGTGATGAACTGCCTCGCCGTCTGCGACGTGCTGGAGCAAAAGGGCGTTCCCGCGCGCGTGATGACGGCGATGGAGATGCACGAGTTTGCGGAGTATTACACGCACGAGCGTGCGATGAAGCACCTCACGACCGGAAAGGTCGTGCTGTTCGCGGGCGGTACGGGGCATCCGTATTTCTCCACCGACACCGGCACGGTGCTGCGCGCGGCGGAGATCAATGCCGACGTGATCCTGCTCGCCAAGAACATCGACGGCGTCTACAGCGCCGATCCCGCGAAGGACCCGACGGCGGTGAAGTACGACGAGATCAGCTACGCGGACGTGCTTGCCAAGCGCCTCGGCGTCATGGACCTGACCGCGACGAGCCTCGCAATGGACAACAATATCCCGGTGTATGTGTTCGCGCTCAAGGACCCCAAGAACATCCTCCGCGTGATCGGCGGCGAGAACGTCGGCACGCTGGTGCACTGAGAGGAGAGAGAAAAATGGCGGAGAACAGGCCAAACGGACGGGAAAAACACATCACCGGGCAGGGGAAAGACATTTATAAGCGCGGCGACGGGCTCGGGACCGGGCCGGTCGGCAGCGCGGACGGACACGCCGGACGCCCGACGGGCGGCCAGACGCCGAGCGGCGGCGGGGCAAAGCGCGCGGGCGGCCAGAGAAGCCCGCTGATGACGATCATCCTGATCGCGGTGCTGCTGCTCGGCGGAGGCGGCGCGGGCTTGAGCGGGCTTCTCGGCGGCGGCTCGGGACAGACGACGCCGAGCAATCCGAGCTCCGGCTACTCGCAGCCCTCGACGGGAAACAGCGCTGTGCAGAACCTCCTCGGCGGCGGTATGAGCAGCGCTCTGAGCAATACGCTCGGCAGCTACGGCAACGTCTCGAACGGCTGGACGGTGAGCAGCAACGTCGGACGGCTAAACACCGAGGTCGCAAGCGCCGCACGCGCCAAGCGCACGAAGATCCTCGGGGACGGCAAGGACACCGTGACCATCATGGTCTACCTCTGCGGCACGGATCTTGAGTCCAAGTACGGCATGGGCACCGCGGACCTGCAGGAGATGGCGGCGGCGACGCTTTCCGACAAGGTCAATATCATCGTTTTCACCGGCGGATGCAAGCAGTGGAAGAACAATGTCGTTTCGAGCAGCGTCAACCAGATCTACAAGGTTGAAAACGGCGGATTGCGCCTGCTGGAGAAGAACGCGGGCGATTCTGCCATGACGATCCCCGAAAACCTCACGGGCTTCATCAAATACTGCGCGAAGAATTATCCCGCGAACCGCAACGAGCTTATTTTCTGGGACCACGGCGGCGGCTCGATCAGCGGCTACGGCTACGACGAAAAAAACCAGAACGCCGGGTCGATGAACCTCGGCGGCATCAACCGGGCGCTTGCCGACGCAGGCGTTACGTTCGACTTCATCGGGTTTGACGCCTGCCTGATGGCGACGCTCGAAACCGCGCTGACGCTCACGAACTATGCCGACTATCTCATCGCCTCCGAGGAGACGGAGCCCGGCGTCGGCTGGTACTACACCAACTGGCTTACGGAGCTTTCCAGAAATACCTCGATGTCCACGCTGGAGATCGGCAAGAACATTGTCGACGACTTTGTCGCCGTCTGCGCACAGAAGTGCAGGGGACAGGATACCACGCTTTCGGTCGTCGACCTCGCGGAGCTGGAGGCGACGGTGCCGGAGACGTTCAAGAGCTTTGCCGCCGACACCGCAGGCATGGTGCAGGGCAACGGCTTCAAGCAGGTCTCCAGGGCGCGCGGCAATACGCGCGAGTTCGCGTCTTCCAGCAAGATCGACCAGGTCGACCTGGTCCACCTCGCAAGCAACCTCGGCACCGATGAGAGCAAGGCGCTGGCGGATTCGCTGCTCGGCGCGGTCAAGTACAACAAGACGTCGTCCACGGTCTCGAACGCCTACGGTATTTCCATCTATTTCCCGTACCAGAAGACCTCGTAGGTCTTGGCGGCCGCCTTGACCTTTGAGGT
>SVKM01000193.1 GCA_015068465.1 Oscillospiraceae bacterium
ATACCGCAAAAAAATGCACCCCCACTTCACAGTACATGAAGTGGGGGTGCTGCGTCATCTTATCTTAATGACATTGGAGAAATGGGGGTACATTTCGTTGCTCTTTACGGCAGATACTTCATCGGATTGACATACGACCCGTTGAGCATGACGCCAAAGTGACAGTGCGCGCCGCTCGAGACGCCGGAGCTGCCGACGTAGGCGATGGTCTGGCCCTTGTAGACGTGCGCGCCGGAGCGGACCGCGAACGAGCTGCAATGCTCGTAGTAGGTCTTGTAGCCGTTGCCGTGGTTGATGATGACCGTGTAGCCCATCGCGCCCTTGTAGCCCGTGTATTCCACCGTGCCGCCGTCGGCGGCGCCGATCGGCGTGCCGTAGGAGCAGGCGATGTCGATGCCCATGTGGTTGGTCGTCGCGCCGCGGATGCCCGTGTTGCGATAGCCGAAATAAGAGGTGATGCGCCCCGACACCGGCCAGCGGAAGCTGCCGGTCGGCATCCAGCTCGGGCGCTCCTTCGTGCCGCGCGCGCGCGTTTCGGTCTTTGGCGCGGTCAGCATGACCTGCGAGAGGATGCTGCGCTCGGTCTCTACGCCGTTGACATATACCACGTCCGCCACGATGTCCGCCAGGCCGTACTCGCCCTTTTCAATGACGCGCGTGTCGCCCTGGTACATGGACGAGTCGTCGACGTATATCGTCTCGTAGTCGATCTCGCCGCGGTAGTTCTGACGCTCCGTGACCTTGACGGTCAGATACGGCACCTCGCGGCTGAGCACCAGCTCGTCGCCGATGTTGATCAAATCAATGTTGTAGCCGGGGTTGAGCTCCTCAAGCTGCGCCGAGCTCAGGCCGTGGTCGTTGGCGATCGCGCTCCACGTGTCGCCCTTGACGACCGTGTAGGTTTCCTCGCCGACCTTTGTGCTGTTGATCTTCTCGGCGATCTCGCCGAGGTTTTTGAGGCTGTCGGTCGCGACGTAGCCCGGCACGATGCGCACGTCCTCGACAAAGTCGACGGACAGCGTGTCCGCGGACGCGCCGATTTGCTTCATCTGGTCGATCAGCGCCTCAAGCGCGCCCTCATAGGGCGTCGAGCCGACCAGCTCGTCGTCGATATAGAGCGAATAGCCGTAGGTGACAAGCCCGACCTCGTCGGTCAGCTCCTTTTCCAGCCGCTCGACCTCGCCGAGGTCGCTGCGGCGGACAAGCCCCGTGGTGTACTGGATCGAATCCTCCGCGAAGGAGAAGGAGCTGCCAAGCGTTTCGGCGGTCAGACCCTCGACCTGCGCGGCGATGCGCTGCGCCTCGGCGGCGTCGCGCACGACCTCGAGCGTGCGGCCGTTGTAGCTGACCGTCGTGGCGGGCGTGTAGATCGAGAAGAACGCGGCGACACAGGCGAACAGCAGCGCCACGGCGACAAAGGCGAGCGGGCGCAGACGGCCCTGACGCGTCGTGCGCGCGGCGACCGCCGTGTCAAAGCTCAGACTGCGGCGCCGGCGGTGGAAAAAGCGCTCCTGCACGAGCGACTTCCACATGCGCAGCATCGCCGGAACGAGCAGGAAGAACTGGATCACGCGGCGGTCGGATTCGGGGAAATCGCCCGACCTGTGCGCGTGCACCAGCGTCCGCAGCCGCGGCCCGATGCGGCGGATACGCGTCCACAGAGCGTCCGGCGCCGCCGCGAGCGCCGCGAGCAGCGCGGCAAAAAAGTCCGCGAAGGACACAGGCGCGTCGCTGCGCGCGGAGTGTTCGTTTTTTTTGTTCGGTGTGGATTTTGACATGCAGTTGACCTCAACAGCAGTTTATTCCAAAATGGTTACAAATTGTAACATATAGCATGATACAATTTTTCCGGTCCGCCGTCAAGCATTATTTTGCGGCGAAAAACGCCGAAAATGTGGCAGTTGGAGGCGCTTTTACCATATTTTGAGAAATAACGATTTTATGACTACCACATCTTCCGCTTTTGCGCAATATGTAGATTTTTCAAAAAAGTGTCCTCCGGCAGTTGAGGATGGCGGGGAATTGATGTATACTGTTTCCGTTATTTGTGCCGCGGTACGAGCGGCAACATAGTTTTTTGGAGGAAAACTGCAATGTTTGGTTTTGGTGAAATGATCAAGGGCCTCAAGGCCAACCCCAAGACGATCGTCTTTACCGAGGGCACCGACGCCCGCATCCTCGAAGCGAGCGCGCGTCTGCTGTCCGGTACGTTTTTGAAGCCGCTGCTCATCGGCAAGGAGGACGAGGTCTTCAACGCGGCGGAGGAAGCCGGCTTCAACATCCGCGGCGCCGAGATCATCGACCCCGAGAGCTACGGCGAGATGGACGCGATGGTCGCGAAGATGGTCGAGCTGCGCAAGGGCAAGATGACCGAGGAGCAGTGCCGCACCGCGCTCAAGCAGGCGAACTACTTCGGCACGATGCTCGTGGCGATGGGCAAGGCGGACTGCCTGCTCGGCGGCGCGACCTATTCCACGGCGGACACCGTGCGCCCGGCGCTGCAGCTGGTGAAGACCAAGCCCGGCAACAGCATCGTGTCCTCCTGCTTCATCATGGTCCGCGAGCGCGCCACGGGCGACAACGAAGTGCTCGCCATGGCGGACTGCGCGATCAACATCGACCCCAGCGAGGACGACCTCGTCGAGATCGCGAAGGAGACCGTCGAGTGCGGCCGCGTGTTCGGCATCGACCCGAAGGTCGCGTTCCTGAGCTACTCCACCAAGGGCTCCGGCAAGGGCGAGACCGTCGACAAGATGCGCAACGCCTGCGACAAGGCGAAGCTCCTCATGCCCAACGTCCCCATCGACGGCGAGATGCAGTTCGACGCGGCGTCCTCCCCGGTCGTCGCGCGCACCAAGCACCTCTCCGGCGAGGTCGGCGGCAAGGCGAACGTCTTCATTTTCCCCGACATCAACGCCGGCAACATCGGCTACAAGATCGCGCAGCGCCTCGGCGGCTTCGACGCCTACGGCCCGATCCTGCTCGGCCTCAACGCGCCGATCAACGACCTCTCCCGCGGCTGCAATGGCCAGGAGGTCTACTCCATGGCGATCATCACCGCCTCTCTCGCGTAATGCCAAAAGCCCTGCCTTCGCACGAAGGCAGGGCTTTTTTCGACAGCTTTTTCCTTATTGCAGGATACTCAGGACGATCATCACAAGGCAGCCGAGCACGAGCAGGATCATGCCGGCGTTGCACCACACCAGCTTGAGCCGGCCTTCGGCGGGCAGCTCGCGCTCCGCGGGGGAGAATGAGACGCGCTTGCCGTGGACGCACAGAAGCACCAGGCCCAGGATCGCGAACACGACGAGCAGCAGGGCGTAGAGCCCGAAGAGCATCAGCCCCGGCGTGACGAGCTCGCCGAGCGCGGCGGGATCGCTGAGCAGTTCCGATGCGTCGTCGCCGAGCTTTTCAAGCCCCGCGTTTTCCAGCAGGTACGGCGCCAGGATGCTGCCGAGCGCGTTGACGCCCATGTGCAGCGCCGCGCTGTAGCGCAGCTTTCCGGTCTTGACGTAGACGTAGCCGAAGAGCATGCCGAGCGCCGCGGCATAGAAGAACTGCGAGAGGTTGCCGTGGAACAGTCCGAACATCAGCGCCGAGGTCACAACGGCGGTCTTTTCGCCGTAAATGCGCATGCGGTCGATCATCACGCGGCGGAAGATGAATTCCTCAAACAGCGGCGCGAGGATCACCATGACGAGGATCTTGACGAAGAGGGACCCCTCGCCGAGCGCGAACGCCTCCAGCGGGTTGCTGACCTCGCCGCCCTTGATCTTGGCGAAGAGCGAGGTAATGAGCGTGCCGACGAGATTTCCGGCGTACATGAAGAAGATGCAGATGGGGATGAGCGTCACAAAGCGGCCCGCGCCGAACTTGGACGGCTGCGCGGGGTGCGCGGGCACGGAGCGCATGATCAAAAGCCCGACGGGCATCGCGACGCAGTACAGCGGCGCAAAGGTCATCACCCACATCGCCCAGGACTCGGACGCCCACGCGGGCGCGCCGAAGCGCAGCATGACGGCGGATATGAGGATCTGCAGCACGGTCGCGATCATCAAGATGGCGAACGCGCCGAGGCCCAGGCGGGAGAAGCAGCGCTTCGCCTCCGTGCGGTTGAGCGCCGCCGCCAGCTCTGTCTGGTCGGGCGCGGCCGCGCTCGCGGTTTCGGGTTCGAGGCTGCGATCGAGTTCTTCCATAAAGCGGGAGTCCTTTCTTTCTGGTTTGCAGCCTTGATTTTATCGCACCGGGCGGGAGATTGCAAGTTTTATCGTCAAGTTTCCGCTTGCATTTGATGGAAATCGTGGTACAATGATGAACAAGAACCAATCATACCAATCGTTCCAAACAACTTGATTTTTGAAAAGGAGAACTGACTATGGCTATCGTAACGACAAAGGACATGTTCGCGAAGGCGTACAACGGCGGCTATGCCATCGGCGCGTTCAACGT
>SVKM01000194.1 GCA_015068465.1 Oscillospiraceae bacterium
CATTTCCATCGTGCTGCCGCTGCCGGTCGGCCAGAGCAGCGAATGCGAGCTGCTGGACTTTGAGGTGGAGCAGGACATCGACGGGACCGGGATCGCGGAGATGCTCAATACGGGCCTTCCTGCGGGGCTTCGCGTCCGCGAATGCTATCGGGCGGAGAGGCCTGCGCGCGAGCTTGCCTTTTTGCGCGCGCGGCTCGAGCTCGACTATGACCGCGGCGTCCCTGCCGGCGCGGCGGACAAGCTGCGGGAGCTTTTTGCACGCGACGAGGTGCTGGTCGAAAAGCGCACGAAGCACAAGGAACTGGCGCAGATCAACGTTGTGCCGATGCTCCGCAGCGTCGAGTGGGCGGAAGCTGAAAACCTCATTACCGCCGACGTCGTGGTCGCGGCGCAGAATCCGGGCTTGAACCCCGCGCTGCTCGGCAGCGCCGTTTCGGCGCAGCTGCCCGGGCTTGCGCCCGATTTTGCGCGCGTGCGGCGTCTGGAGCTGTACGACGCGGAGATGAATGTATTTCGCTGAAACAAAGGCGGCCGTTGTTTTCTTGCACGGAAACGGCGGTCGCTCTTGTTTTTTGCCGCGCGTTGTGGTAAAGTACCATAGGCTATAATAGGATAAGTATGAAATCCAGAACAAGAAAGGCAGTGAACGGTTTGAAAATCGTGGTTTTGGCGGGCGGACTGAGCATGGAGCGCAACGTTTCGCTCTCCAGCGGTACCAAGGTGTGCCGCGCCCTGCGCGCGCGCGGGCATCAGGCGATCCTGGTGGATATGTTTCTCGGGCTGGAGAGCTATAACGGCACTCTCGACGATATTTTTGACGCTCCGGACGGGCTTTGCAGCGATTACAGCGTCGCCCGTGAGGCACCGGACCTTGACGCCGTGCGCGCGAGCCGGCAGGATAAGAGCAAAAGCATGTTCGGCAAGGACGTGCTGACCGTCTGCGCCATAGCGGACATCGTCTTCCTCGCGCTGCACGGCACCTGCGGCGAGGACGGGCGCGTGCAGGCGGCGTTCGACCTGCTCGGCATCCCGTATACCGGCAGCGGCTACCTCGGCAGCGCGATCGCGATGGACAAGGACCTCACCAAGCGCCTTGTTGCGGACTATGTCGTGACGCCGCAGTGGCGCGCCGTGACCTATGCGGAGGCGGATATCGACCGCATCGCGAACGAGACGAAGCTGCCCTGCGTCGTCAAGCCCATTGCCAACGGCTCGTCCATCGGCGTGTCCATCGTCCATGACCTCGCCGCGCTCAAGACGGCGCTGCGCGACTGCCTCGCCTACGGCGACCGCGTCGTGCTGGAGCAGTACATCCAGGGCCGCGAGATCCAGGTTGCGATCCTGACGGGCAAGGCGCTGCCGTCGATCGAGATCATTCCCAAGACCGGCTTTTACGACTATGCCAACAAGTATCAGGCGGGCGCCGCCGAGGAGATCACTCCCGCGCCGATCCCGCCCGAGTGGGAAACGCGCGTGCGCGCCGCCACCGAAACGGTGTTTCGTGTGATCGGGCTGAGCGTCTATTCGCGCGCGGACTTTATCGTTACGCCCGACGGCACGCCGTACTTCCTTGAGATCAACACGCTGCCCGGCATGACGCCCACGAGCCTCGTACCGCAGGAGGCGGCGGCGGTCGGCATGAGCTATGAGGACCTGTGCGAGAAGATCGTGGAGGAATCGCTCAAGGCAAGAGGGATGCAGGCGTGAAAACAATCACCGTACAAGAAATCGTTTCCGCGGTGCGCGGCAGGCTGACCGCCGGCTCGCGGGAAACCGCCGTCGGCGCCGTGAGCACCGATAGCCGTACCGTCAGCGGCGGCGCGATGTTCCTTCCCATCAAGGGAGAAAAATTCGACGGCCACGATTATATCGACAAGGCGCTCGACGCCGGCGCGGCGGGCTGCCTTTACACGCGCGAGCCGGAGACGTTCCGGGAGGGCAAATTCTATATCCGGGTTCCGGACACGCTGATCGCCTACAAGGACTTGGCGGCGTGGTACCGCGCGCAGTTTGATATCCCTGTCGTGCAGGTGACCGGCAGCGTCGGCAAGACGACGACCAAGGAGATGATCGCCTGCGTGCTCTCCCAGCGATTCAAGACGCTGCGCACCGAGGCGAACTACAACAACGAGGTCGGCACGCCGATGACGCTGCTGCGCCTTGACAAGTCCTATGAGGCGGCGGTCATCGAGACCGGCATGGATCGCGCGGGGCAGATCCGCTATCTCGGCGAGATGGTGAAGCCGACGGTCGCGGTCATCACGAACATCGGCGACATGCACATCGAATTTCTCGGCTCGCGGCAGAACATCCTTAAGGCGAAGTGCGAGATCTTTGAAAACCTTTCGCCGGACGGCGTCGCCGTCCTCAACGGGGACGACGAGCTGCTCCGCACCGTCACGCTGCCGCAGCGCATCGTGCGCGCCGGCATGGGCGAGGGCTGCGGCGTGCGCGTCAGCGCCGTTGCGGACCGCGGGATCGACGGCGTTTCCTGCGTCGTGACGACGGAAAAGGCACGCTATGCGCTTGATATCCCCGCGCCGGGCGCGCACATGATCTATCCCGCCGCGACGGCGGTCGCGGTCGGCGAGGCGCTGGGGCTGACGGAGGACGAGATCGTGCGCGGCGTCGCCGCCTACGAGCCGGCGGGCGCGCGCATGCGCGTCGTACAGCTTGCGGATGACCGGCGCCTTCTCGACGACTGCTACAACGCGGGCCCGCAGTCGATGTGGGCGGCGCTGGAGGTGCTTGGAAAGAGCAAGGGCAGAAAGCTCGCGGTGCTCGGCGACATGGCGGAGCTCGGCGATCTGACCGTCGAGGCGCACCGGCAGATCGGCAGGCTCGCAAAGGAGCTTCACATCGACGCCGTGATCGCCGTCGGCACAAAAGCCAAGGACATCGCCAAGGAGTCGGGCGGGCAGTGGTTCGCCACGGTCGACGAGGCGCTCGGCGCGATCCGGGAGGCGTTCACGCCGGGGACGGCGATGCTGGTCAAGGCGTCGCATTCCATGCATTTTGAGAGAATTACGGAAGAATTGAGCAAATGATCGATCTGAGCGTTTCGGGGCTTCAAAAGTCCTTTGACCTCGACAAGAACATACTGGACGGCCTTACCTTTCAGATCGAGCGCGGCGAGCGCGTGGGCCTGCTCGGCAGGAACGGGGCGGGTAAAACGACGCTCTTTCGCATTTTGACCGGCGAAATATCCGCCGACGCGGGCGATGTGATCTTCGCACCGAACCGCCGCGTGGGGCTGATCTCGCAGATCCCGGTCTATCCCGACGGCTTTACGGTCGAGGACGTGCTGCAAAGCGCGTTCACGCGCACACGCGCGCTTGGCGAGGAGATGGAGGCGCTGTCCCGGAGGATGGCGGACGGCGACGAGAGCGAGGAGACGCTGCGCCGCTACGGCGAGCTGTCCGCCAAGTTTGAAGGACTTGGCGGCTATGACACCGAAACGGCGGTCAACAAGGTCGCGAACGGCCTGTCGCTCGACGCGGACATGCGCGCGCGGCTCTTTGACACGCTCTCGGGCGGCGAGAAGACGCGCGTCAACCTCGGGCGGCTCATTCTGGAGGACACGGATATCCTGCTGCTCGACGAGCCGACGAACCATCTGGATCTGCACGCGACGGAGTGGCTGGAGGACTACCTTTCCACCTTCAAGGGAACGGTGCTGGCGATCTCCCACGACCGCTACTTCCTCGACCGCACGGTGACGCGCTGTATCGAGGTGCTCGACGGCAAGGCGGAGTTCTACAGCGGCAATTACAGCTTCTACGCCGTGGAGAAGGAGCGGCGGTATCTGGAACGCCTCAAGCAGTACGAGAAGGAGCAGGAGAAGATCGCGCAGCTCGAAAAGTCCGCGGAGCAGCTGCGGATGTTCGCCTTCAAGGGCGACGACAAGACCTACCGCCGCGCCAAGTCGATGGAAAAGCGCATCGAGCGGATGCGCACGACGGACAAGCCCACGAAGGACAGGGCGCTGACCGCGCAGTTCGTCAGCCGGGAATTTTTCGGCGACGAGGTGTTCGAGCTCAAGGGCGTTTCCAAGTCCTTCGGGGACCGCGTCATTTTCCATGACCTTGACCTCAAGGTCGAGGGCGGGGAGCGCATCGCGCTGCTCGGCGACAACGGCATGGGAAAGACCACGCTTTTGAAGCTCCTGATGGACCAGGAGTACCCCGACACGGGCAGGATCAAGTTCGGGCCCTCGGTGCGCACGGCGTATCTGCCGCAGATCGTCACCTTCGACGATCCCAACCGCAACCTGGTCGACACGATGCTCTGGTCGAAGCGCGGCGTTACCACGCAATCGGCGCGCGACCGCCTTGCAAGGTTCCACTTTACGGGCGAGGAT
>SVKM01000195.1 GCA_015068465.1 Oscillospiraceae bacterium
CGCCGTCACGGGACAGCGCGGTGTATTTGTAATGATTCAAGGGCGCTCACCACCTTGTCGCATGGTCTGCGGTCAAATCGCGTTTTTCTTCACATAGTCCGCCTCATGCGCGTAATGCACCGCCACGTCGCGGCTGATCGCGCCGGAACGGACAAGGCGCACCAACGCCTGATCCATCGTCTGTCCGCCGATGGCGGCGCTCGTCGCGACCGCGTTGGCGATCTGCGGCGTATTGCCGGAGCGGATGAGGTTGCGGATGGCGTCGGTGACGATCATCAGCTCGCACGCGAGCGCGCGCCCGCCGGTCGTCTTGGGAATGAGCTGCTGCGTCAGCACGGCTTGCAGGGTCATTGAGAGCTGCAATCGGATCTGCGTCTGCATATCCGCCGGGAACACCTGCACGATGCGGTCGACCGCGTCCGCGGCGCTGCCCGTGTGCAGCGTGCCGAACACCAGGTGTCCGGTCTCGGCGGCGGTGATGGCGGTCTCGATCGTGTCGCGGTCGCGCATCTCGCCGATGAGGATGACGTTCGGGTCCTCGCGCAGGCTCGCGCGCAGGCCCTCGGAAAAGCTCTCGGTATCCTTCCCCACCTCGCGCTGGTTGATCGCGCACAAATCGGGCTTATAGACGTACTCGACGGGGTCCTCGAGCGTGACGATGTGGCTTTTCTGCGTGTGGTTGATGGCGTCGAGCAGCGCCGCGAGCGTCGTGGACTTGCCGGAGCCGGTCTCGCCGGTGACGAGCACGATGCCCTTGTGGAGCTTCGTCAGCTCCGGCACCGCGGGCGGAAGCCCCAGGTTTTCGAGCTTGGGGATTTCCTCGCGCAGAAGGCGCAGCGCGAGGCTCGGCACGCCTTGCTGCTTGAAGAGGTGGATACGGCAGCGGTTGCCCGCGAACGTCGCCGCGCTGTCCAGCTCGCCCTTTTTGTCGAAATTGTCGTACTCGCGCCCCGCGAGGAACTGCGCCATGGAAATGCAGTCGTCAAGCGTCAGAACCTCGTCGGACATATTTTCGATCTGTCCGTCCTTGCGGTACTTTGGGGGCAGATTGCAGATCAGATGGATGTCGGAAGCGCCGTCGGCTTTCGCCTTGGCGACCATTTCTTCTACGGTCATCATATGCTTTCGTCCTCCTTGCTCATTCTCCCTCGTGCACGATGCGCAGCATCTCTTCCCCGGTCGTCACGCCCTCGCGCACAAGGCGCAGCGCGTTGTCGTGCAGGGACACGAAGCCGTTTTCCGGGCGCTTGAGCTCCGCCTCGATGGCGTCGCGCCCGCGCTGCTCATAGATGAGCGTGCGCACCGTATGCGTGATGGGAAGCATTTCAAACACCGCGATACGCCCGCGGTAGCCGGTGTTAAAGCACTCGGCGCAGCCCTTGCCGCGATAGAACCGCAATCCCGGCTCCATCTCGACCTCAAGATCCTCCAGCTCCTCCGCCGTGGGCGTATATTCCTCGCGGCAGTTGGGACAGATGCGGCGGACAAGGCGCTGGGAAATGACGCCCTTGAGCGCGCCGGCGATGACATACGGCTCCACGCCGATATCGCGCAGACGCTCGATTGCGCCGACCGCGTCGTTGGTGTGGATGGTGGAGAGCACCAGGTGGCCGGTAATGGCGGAGCGCATCGCAATCTGCGCGGTCTCGCCGTCACGGATTTCGCCGACCGCGATGATATCCGGGTCCTGACGCAGGATCGCGCGCAGGCCGTTGGCAAAGGTCATGCCGGTCTTTTCGTTGATCTGCACCTGGTTGACGCCGTCGATGTTGTACTCGACAGGATCCTCCAGCGTGACCATGTTGACCTCCGGCGTGTTGAGCTGGTTGATCATGGCGTACATCGTCGTGGTCTTGCCGCTTCCGGTGGGGCCGACGAGCAAAATGACGCCGTTGCGGTTTTTGAGCATCTCCTCGTACTTTTCGAGGTCGGAGCCCGTCAGGCCCACGCTCTCCTTCGTGACCTTGCCGCCGGACTTATCGAGCAGTCGCGCGACGATCTTCTCGCCGTAGACGGTCGGCAGGGTCGACACGCGCAGGTCGATGTCCTTATCCTTGATGCGGACGTTGAAGCGGCCGTCCTGCGGGATGCGGTGCTCGGCGATATTGAGCCCGCTCATGATCTTGATACGCGAAATGACCGAGGGCTGGATATCCTTGGGAACGGTCAGGATGTCGCGCATGAGGCCGTCGATACGCATACGCACCTGCATCTGTGTCTCGCGCGGTTCGAGGTGGATATCGCTCGCGCGCTCGGTGATGGCGCGCTCCAGGATCGAGTTGACCAGTCGGATGGTCGGCGCGCTCGAGAGCGCGTCCTCGCCGAGCTGGTTGGTGACGAACGCGTTGTTCGGCGTTTCCGCCGCCTCGCCGTTCGCCGCCGCCTCGCGCTTCATCTCGGCGATCGCCTTCGCCGCGCCCTCGCTGCTGTAGAGCACCTGGATCGTGTGCTCGATGCCGGCGGTCGTCGCCACCATTGGGACGATCTTGTGCTTGGACGCGCGGCGCGCCTCCTCGACCGCATAGAAGTTCAGCGGGTCGCTCATGGCGAGGTAGAGCTCGTCCTTGACGATGCGCACCGGCACGACGTTGTACTGCCGCGCGATGCTCTTGGGCAGCACCTGCGCCAGCTCCGTCGGGATCGAGACCTTGGTCAGGTCGATGAACTCGATGCCGAGCTGCATCTGCAAGACCTCGATGACCTCGTTCTCCGTCACGATGCCGTTTTTGATGAGCACCGTGCCGAGACGGTCCTTTGTTCCCTTCTGCAGTTCGATGCCGCGATCCAGGTCTTCCTGCGTAATGATCCCAGCGCTGATAAGCAGCTCGCCGAGGCGCATAGTTGCCATGTTTTCTACCTCTCGACGCCCACAAGGGCATAATGATTCATACTATGTGGAATTGTAGCACAGTTCCTGTCAATCGTCAAGTTTGCGATACGTCAAATGAGCTGGACAAATTTACCGAATTGTATCACTTCAATAATTATATCTTGTATTTGTCACCGCGGCGTATTATACTTAATACAATATCGTGTAGAAGCATCGGAGAAGGGTGACGCATGAAGCAGCGATTCCTGCATTTTTGGAACAACATAGACTTTCTCGACGATAAAATTTACTATTCGGTCGTTGCGATCGGTACCGTGGCGACGCTGATGGCATATGTGATGGGGCTTGTGCAGGGTCTTTCCCTCGCCGCCGGACTTTCGACGCTCCTGTGCTCCCTTTGGATGGCCGTTTTGCTGGTTGCCGGCATCCGGCACCCCAAAGCGCTCCCCATCTGCCGCATCGTGCTCGTCGTGGGACTCACCATCATGCTGCCGCCCACCTATTACGCCTGCGGCGGCATGACCAGCGGCATGGTGCTGTTCTACCTCGTCACGCTGTTTCTTGTGGCGGTGCTGCTGCAGGGGCGCACGCGCATCATTCTGTTCTGCGTGTCCCTTTTGGCGTTGGGCTATTCCCTGCACTACGGCTGGTATCACCCCTACCTGATCCGCGAGCTCACGCCGCGTCAGGAATACGAGGACGTGCTGATGACTTTCTGCACGACCGGCATCGCGCTCGGCGCCATGACCATCTTCATCCTGCGCGCGTACAACAACGAGCGCCAGCGCAATCAGGAGCTGATGGACCAGCTCTCGAACCTTTCCGTCCACGACGCGCTCTCGGGCCTTTACAACAGGCGCGAGCTGTTCCGCCGGCTCGACCTCGTCTACAAACCGCCGCAGCAGCAGGCGGTGCGCGCCAACCGGCTTAAGCTCGACGGGTGCTACATCGCGATGTTCGACATCGACAACTTCAAGAACCTCAACGACACCTACGGCCACCAGTTCGGCGACAAGGTCCTCGCCACCGTTTCCAAAACGCTGCGCGAATCGGTGGACCCCAGCCGCGGCGAGTTCGCCGCGCGCTACGGCGGCGAGGAATTCGTGTGTATCTTCTACGCCGACGCCCTGGACATCGCCTTTGAACGCGCCGACGCCGCGCGGCGCGCGATCTCCGAGCTGTGCTGGAATTCCGACCTGATCGTGACGGTCAGCGGCGGCATCGTTTCCTGCGAAACGGGCGTGCCTCTGGACCAGGCGATGCACGACGTGGATATGCTGCTCTACAAGGCGAAGCACGCCGGCAAGAACTGCGTCTTCAGCGTCAAGACCCCCGACCCCGGCAAAGGCTGAAAAAGCTGAAAAACAGGGCAAAAAGTTCCGTTCCCGGAATCGGGAACGGAACCTTTTTTGTTGTTTCGTTTCTGGCGCTCAGACCTTGAACATATCGACCTGCTCCTTGAGGAGGTTGGACTGGGAGGCGAGCTCCTGGCAGGACGCCGCGG
>SVKM01000196.1 GCA_015068465.1 Oscillospiraceae bacterium
GGAAGCGCGCGCCGACGCCGAGCCATTTCTTGAGGCCGAGCGGCACCTTCTGCAGGATATCCATGCTCTCGGTGGAGGCGTCCTTGCCCTCGGTGCGGACGTAGGACGCCTGACGGCAGATCTCGTCGTGGATGGTGTCCACCGTGTCCGTCGGCTTGGAAACGATGCGCGCCAGCGCCTCGTCGCCCTCGTCGGTGAAGATCTTCTTCATCGTGAACGAGGCGGTGAGCTCGTTGCGCTGATAGAGGTTGTCGTTGGCGTAGAAGCGGTTGAGCTGCGGGCGCAGCGTGATGGTCTTGAGCACGGCGGTGACGATGATATGGAAAATCGTGTACTTGTACGCGGGGTTGGCGGCGTTTTTCTTCGCAAGGAACTTCTCCGCGTTGGTCAGGTCGATCTGCTCGGAGATAAACGCCTCGTTATCGCAGCGGTTTGGCATGATAAGAGGCATGATGTAGTGCATCGAGTCGATGTCGCGCAGCAGTGTTGCGTCCCGGCGTTCCCAGAGGTTAATCATACTGTCTTTTCTCCTTGGCGTTTTGTTTTTTCGACCAGAGCGTGATAACGGCCGCGATGGCCAGGTCGACGGCCAGCGCGATCAGAAACGGTATGGAATTCCGGCTCTCCAGGCTTGCGCCCATCACGGAGAGCATGACGATATCGGTGATCTTGCCGAGCAGGCTGCCCGCGAGAAACGGCGCGAACGGCATGCGCACCGCGCCGCAATACATACTGCCGATATCGAAATTGACGATGTTGACGCAGCGCAGCACCACCACAAAGGCGAAGCTGTTGCGCGAGCGCATGGCCTCAAACTCCTTGAGCTTGGGGTGCTTTTCGCGCATTTCGTCCGCAAACGAGGCGCCGAGGCTGCGCGCGAGGCAATAGGAGATCAGCGCCATGACGACGGTGCCGCAGAGGTTCACGGCGATCGCGACGGGCAGGGAAAACATGATCCCGCTTGCGGCGTAGAGAACGCCGGAGTAGAAAACGATCGTCAGACTTTTGAGCGCGAAGAGCAGCTGCATGACGAGCGCTGCAAGCAACGGCTCCTTCGGCGTGTAGCTCAGCACCGCTTCCAGCGTAAAGTCCTTGCGGCGTATCAAGGCGTAGAGAATGATGCCGAACCATACGGCAAAGGCAAAGATGCGAAGCGCCCGGTGCAGGGGCCTGTCATGCGATTCCATGGAAAGTCGGTTCACTCTCCCGTTCATTCGATGTCAACAATCAAGCATTATATACCAAATTGAGGAAAAAGCAAATCAAATTTCCAGAAGATAGCGTTCGTAGGCATTGATGAGCGTCGTATCTCCGCATTGGAGCGTGCGCGGGACGTCCATGCCGTAGTTGGTATGGACGTGGCCATGGACAAAATACTTGGGATGGTAGGTATCCAGCAGCTTGTGAAAGCACCGAAAGCCCCTGTGCGGCAGATCGTTCGCGTCCCCGCAGCCGTGCACCGGCGCGTGCGTGAGCACGACGTCGACCCCGCCGGCGCGCCGCAGGAGCGGCCAGACGCGCATGAGGCGGCGCGCCATCTCGCGCTCGCTGTATTGGTGCTTTCCGCCGCTGTAGCGCATGCTGCCGCCGAGGCCCAGGATGCGCAGGCCGTTTACGGTGACGAGCTTGTTTTCGATGCAGTCGCAGCCCTCCGGCGGGCGGGTGTCGTAGCCGCCGTCATGGTTGCCGTGGACATAGAGCAGGGGGCAGGACGCCATCGTGACCAGAAACGACAGGTAATCCGCGTCCAGATCGCCGCAGGAGAGGATCAGGTCGATCCCGTCCAGACGCCCGGGCTGGTAGAAATCCCAGAGGTATTTGCTCTCGGCGTCGGCGAGCAACAGAAGCTTCATAGGATCTCCTCCCGGCTCTCCGGCGGGATCGTGTCGCGGTAGACGCCCTGCAGGCGGACAATCGGACGCGCCATCGGCAGCAGGTCTCCGTAAGCGGGGAAGCCGCCGTCGACATTGTCAGCGAGCCAGTCCATGCGCATGATCTCCTCGGGGGAGAAATAGTGCGTCCCGTCGCTGCGCAGCGTTCCGTCCTGCGAGCGGATGGGGCGGGCGAAGGGGTCGATCGACCCATCGGTCACGCCGCGGTGCAGCAGCTCCGCGAGCTGGCGCACGCCCACGGGCAGGCGGTCCTCGATGATGACGCCGATGGCGCCGCTGCGCATGCCCCAACAGTAGTTGACGGCGCGGTTGTCGCCGGCGTCCGCCATATCCCACGCGCCGGAGAGGATGCTGCGCACGATCTTTTCGTAGACCTTGCCCCAGTGCCAGTAGGGTGAGGCGATGGAATAGTAGCTGCCGTCCCAGACCTGGCACAAGCCCCACGGCTCGCCCATGCGGTCGGGCGTCGGCACGTCGCGGTTGGAGATGACCTCAGCGCCCTCATACGCAAGCCGCCCCATCGGGTCGGATTCCGCGCAGGACCAGCCGAGGCGGATGCGCGCTTCCGGATTGGTCATCTGCACGCCGAGCGCGAAGGCGTTGATGCTCGCCGGCACGCCGAAGATCGGGTTGCTCGCGACGTAGCCGATCTTGCCGCTTTTGCACATCGCACCGGCGATCGCGCCGGTGATGAACTTGCCCTCGTAGATGCGGCTGTAGTAGGTGCGCACGCCCGTGTAGGGCATCATAATGGAACAACTGAGCACGCGCACGTCCGGGTGCGCGGCGGCGACCTTGCGGCACGCGCCGATGAGCGACGGCGTGACGGCGAAGATGATCTGCGCGCCGTCCGCGACGGCCTGTTCCATGGTCGAATCGGCGTTTTGCGCGCCATAGTAGGTGCGGCAGGTCACACGGCCGCTGAGCGTCGCCTCGATATACTGCCGCCCGAGGTCGTGCGCTTTCGTCCAGCCGCTTTCGGAGGGCAGGTGGTTGCTGACGAAAGCGATAGAGAGATGCGTGGGGAACACGGACTGGACAAACCGGCTCAGTACGCCGCCGGACCCCGCTTCCGTCTCCTGCTCTTCGGTGCTGACCGCGACCGGCTCGTCCTGCGCTGAGACGCGCACGTCCGCCCAGATCGCGCCGAGAGCCTTTCCAAGCTCCGCAGCGGACATGGACTTGAGCTGCTCGAAGGAGTAGACCTTGAGCCAGACAAGCAGCGCGTCCGCGACGTTCAGAGCCAGCCGTGCGCCGCCGAGCTTCAGAAAAGCGCTCTCGAAGCGCCAGTAGCCCGCGAGAAAGCTGCGCCGCTCCTCGTCGGTCCAGACGTGCTCGCTCTCGTAACCGAGCGCCGCCTGAAGCTTGGAGAAGCTGCCCTCCCGGCTGAACTGGACCTGATAGAGCCGCGCGAGCTGATAGGCGCGCATAAAATCGTAATAGGCGCGGATCTCCGGGTCGTCCGACCAGGCGGGGATGATGCGCGTGACGTGGGCGGGGATCGACGCTGCGCCGTAGCTTTTGAGTACGCTGACGCGCTTGTTGCCCTCCTGCACGTAAAAGCGCCCGAGGTATTCAAAGCAGCGCACCGCGTCGCGGATGCCCTCGTCGCTCAAATGCGCCTCGCACAGCGCAATCCACTTGGCGGCAAACTCCGTGTCCTTGTCCAGAAGCGGCATGAAGTCGGCGGCGAACGCATCGCGGCGGCCGCGGGTCCGCGTGCCGACAATGCGCTCGGCGGGAATCTCCAACAGCCCCATGTCGATTTGACCGGCGCTGTACGTATCGTCAAGTATTTCGTCGAGCACCTGCGGATAGGGGTATTCGCCTATCAGCATCCGCTCCTTGTAGGTCCGTCGTCCGGTCCTGAGCGCTTCGAGGTAATGTTCGGTCGCTTCCTGCCTGATCACGGTGAGGCCCTCCTTTGTTCACATATCACGATTATTCTTACATGATTGCCGGAGAAAAGCAATCCCTTTTCAGCCAAAACTGATACTTTTCGGGACGCGAAAGCATTTTTGCCCAAACTTTTTCAAAAAAGTCAAAAAGCCTCTTGCATTTTCTGTTCCGATGTGCTATAGTACAAAAGCTGTCCGAGAGGACATGCGCCGTTAGCTCAGCTGGATAGAGCGTCTGGCTACGGACCAGAAGGCCGGGGGTTCGAATCCCTCACGGCGTACCAAAAAACTCGCTGATTTCGTAAGATTTCAGCGAGTTTTTTGCATTTTTCGGAGATGTTCACTTTTTGACTGTGGCGAATAATTCAACTTTAATTCAACTCGCCCTCAAAAATCACGCCTTTTTGAGAAACACGTCGGCGAGAATGTCCGCGTTGCGCTGGTCGGCTTCTTGGATGACGTGGGCGTATATGTCGGTGGTGGTGCTGACCTGTGCGTGACCGAGGCGCTTGGAGATCGAAACGCTGTCCACGCCGT
>SVKM01000197.1 GCA_015068465.1 Oscillospiraceae bacterium
AACCGCAGGCGCTGAGGCTCGGCACGGCGGAGTTTGCCGTCTGGGGCGCCGGACTGGGCGTGACCGGAGCTGCGATCGCCACAGCGGTATCCTACGTTGTGGGCGGCGTGTGGATGTTCGCGGCGGCGGAACGGAGCCCGAGGCAGCGGCGCAGCATCTCCCGGTCCGGAACCGGGAGATGCTGCGCCGCTGCCTCGGCATCAGCACGCCGATCGCCGCCGAACACATCGTTTCCATGCTGGGGCAGGTGGTCTTTACCGCCATGGTCGCAAAGCTGGGAACGATAGCGGTCGCCGCACACGCCATCGCGATCACCGCCGAGCAGGTGTTTTACATTCCGGGCTACGGGATGCAGACGGCTGCGTCTACGCTGACGGGACGCTACTACGGTGCAAGGGACGAAAGAAAAATGATGGATCACTCGATGGCCGTCATCCTGATCGCGGTGGCGCTGATGGCCGCGCTCAGCCTGTTTCTGTTCCTGTATCCGGCATTTTTCATGGGCATCTTCACGCCCGATCCCGCGGTCATCGCGCTCGGCGCGAGGGTGCTGCGCCTTGTTTCGGTTTCTGAACCGTTTTTCGCGGCGCTCATCATTCTGGAGGGTGTTTTCAACGGCGCGGGGGATGTGCGTATGCCGCTGCTGTTCTCCATCCTCTCCATGTGGGGCGTCCGTATCTTCTGCACCTGGCTGTGCGTGACGCGTCTGCACCTCGGTCTGACGGCGGTATGGGGCTGCATGGTCGCAGACAATCTGACGCGCTTCGCGCTGATGGCGCACCGCTATCGCGGCGAGCGCTGGAAACGTGGGATAACAATACAAAACACTGATTGAGGAGGCCTTTTCATGCTTTGGATCGAAACGATGTTTCAGGTCAAAAAACCGATCATCGCCATGCTGCATCTGGACGCGCTGCCGGGTGATCCCCGGTTCCGGCGCGGCACACGCATGGACGAGATCGCGGCGCACGCCCGCGACGATCTGCGTGCCTTGCAGGACGGCGGCGTCGACGGCGTGCTGTTTTCCAATGAGTTCAGCCTGCCGTACCAGCGGCAGATGGACATGGTCACACCCGCGGCGATGGCGTATGTGATCGGCGCACTGCGCGACGAGCTGCGCGTGCCCTTTGGCGTGGACGCCATTTCGGACGGCGCGGCGACGCTGGAGCTGGCGGCGGCCGTCGGCGCGGATTTCGTGCGCGGCACGTTTTCCGGCGTCTACGTCGGAGACGGCGGGTTTTACAACAACGACTTTTCCGCCCTGCTGCGGCGAAAAGCGGCGCTCGGTCTGGGCGATTTGAAGATGCTCTACTTCATCAACCCCGAGTCCGACCGCAGCATGGACACGCGCCCGCTCGCGGAGATTGCCGCCTCGACCATCTTCAAGGCGCATCCGGACGGGCTGTGCATCTCCGCAAACGCCGCGGGACAGGATGTGGACGAGGCACTGATTGCCTCTGTGAAAGAGAGGAACCCCGAAGTCGCCGTCCTGTGCAATACGGGCTGCCGGCCCGACACGATCGCGCGCAAGCTCTCTGTCGGAGACGCCGCCGTGGTCGGCACGTATTTCAAGGCGGACGGGCGGCTCGAAAACGAGCACGGGGAGAATGTGCGCGTGGACGTCGCACGCGTCAAGACGTTCATGGAAGCCGTGTGCGCGGTGCGCAAAACGCTGTAGAGGGGGATTGAAAATGCCGAACGCTTATTTTATGGGCATAGACACCGGCACCAATTCCAGCAAGGGCGTCATCATCGACGAGAACGGTACGGTTTTGGCCGTCCACACGACGCAGCATGAGATGATGAACCCGCGCCCGGGGTTTTACGAGCACGACGCCGAGCGGGACTGGTGGGGCGATTTCTGCGTCATCAGCCGCGCGCTGCTTGAAAAGACGGGGATCGACCCGAAGGACATCAGGGCGGTGGGCATCAGCGCGCTGGGAGCCGACTGCCTGCCGATGGACGAGCGGTGCCGCCCGCTGCGCAATGCGATCCTCTACGGCATCGACGCGCGCGCAACCGATGAGATCGAGGAGTTGACGCGGCTCTACGGCGACGAGCAGATCAACCGGTGGTACGGCCGCCCGCTCTGCTCAAGCGACGTGATGCCGAAGATATTGTGGATCAAAAATAAAGAGCCGGAGGTCTACGCCAAAACGCACAAGTTCCTGACCGGATCGAGCTATATCACCGCAAAGCTGACCGGAAACTATGTGATCGACCGCTTCCTGGGCCTTGCGAGCTTCAACCCGCTCTACGACCCCAAGACATGGCGTCCCGTGCCGGAGCTGTGCGCTCCGGTCTGCCGCCCCGACCAGCTCGCGGAGATCCGGGAGGCGGCGGACGTTGCCGGAACCGTCACCGCAGCGGCGGCCGCCGAAACCGGACTGGCGGAGGGAACGCCGGTCATCACCGGCACGGACGACTCGGGTGCGGAGGCAATCAGCTGCGGCGTGGTGGAGCCGGGGAAAATGATGCTCCAACTCGGCTCCTCCGTCTACATGATCCTCGGTACGGAAACGCTCATCGACGATGAGCGCCTGTGGCGCGAGGCGTTCATCGTTCCCGGACTGTGCGATATATCGGCGGGAACCAATACCGCCGGAAGCCTCACCAAATGGTATCGGGACAATCTGTTCCCGGAGGCGCTCGCGATGGAGCGCGGCGGCGGGCCGGACGCCTACCAGACGATGCTCGCGGGTGTAGCTGAAATCCCGCCCGGAAGCGGCGGGCTTGTCACGCTGCCCTATTTCGCGGGGGAGCGCACGCCCATCAACGACCCGCTTGCCCGCGGCGCAGTGTTCGGGCTGACGCTCTCGCACACCAGAGCGCACCTGTACCGCAGCGCGCTGGAGTCGGTCGGCTTTTCGATCCGGCAGCAGGTGCGCATCATGGAGACGCATCCCGAGGCAAGGGTGGAGCGCATCATCGCGGTGGGCGGCGGCGTAAAAAACGCGCTGTGGATGCAGATTATCGCCGATATTCTGGGCAAACCGGTCTCCACGCCGGAGGAGACGGTCGGCGCCTGCTTCGGCGATGCGCTTATGGCGGCGCTTGGCGTCGGCTGGCCAGGCTTTGAGAGTTACGCAGCGCTGACAGAGTTCATCCGCGCGGGGAAAACATACGTGCCCGATCCGGCGGCGCATGAGACGTATTGCGCGTACCAGACGGTCTACGACGAGCTGTACGGCGTGACGAAGGAGCTGATGCACCGACTGTCCGTCCCCAAGGCAAAGCGTTGAGTAAGCTATGTCAAAACGGCCGTTATACCCACCGATAACGGCGTTGCGGATTGGCTGATTACCGACGACCATATCGTTTACCTCAACGGATAATTCCAATGGAACAATTGCGCCGAACGGCAACATCACCCGCACCGAGGTCGCCATGATCTTCTACCGCCTGCTCAGGAACAAGGACGTGACGATTACCGGAAGCTACACCGACGTTCCGAACGATGCGCGGTACGCGCAGGCGGTGGGTGTGCTGTCGAGTCTCAGTAGTACTCTTTTGTCCCTTCATGCTCCGAAATAAATTCCACGCTATCGCTATCCGCTCCAAGCGGCTCCACGATGACGGAGCCAATTTCCTCATTTACAAGTCTCAGCAAAAGGCGCGCAAAATATCTGTTCTCATACTGATTTCCATACTTATCTGACCGTCCACCCATTTCAAGGCTCATCTGTAGTCCCTCCGTCAAAACCGAAAAACGCGGCTTACTGACACCTCTTGCTCATTGCCCGTATTATCTCAGAGGCATTATTATAATTAAAATAATTATATCACAAGCATTTTTTCAACGTCTATGACAATTTCGGTTTATGCGCCTTACAATCAAACATCACATCATCCCAATCAATCTCGTTCACCATATACCGGCACACACCGCGGCCCCCGTCGCGCTGGCGCACGATCACATCCTCCGGCAAAGCGTTCAGCCAGCGATGGCTGAAGTTGTTGCCAAAGTATGCGTCGAAGTTCACCACGGGCAGCACCACCCAGTCTGTGTTCTCCTGCCGATTGGCGGCGTAATACCCGATCAGCGTCCGCAGGACATCTGTCGGCACGCCCTTGGGCGTTACCTCTTCTATCCTCCGCTCCAAGTCAGAAGGAAAAGAGACGTCGGGGCTGCGGAGCGATCCCAGCTCCAGCGCGTCGGCGAGGACGTCGTCGAAACGCAACCCCCACGCCGCTCTCGTGTTCGGCGCGAAGATCGGCACCTGCAGCTGCACCACCTTCTTGCGCCACTCGTTCTCCCAGCCACCGGAAATCTTCTCGCAGGCGGAGGCATCCGGCTTCGATACCACGTCG
>SVKM01000198.1 GCA_015068465.1 Oscillospiraceae bacterium
CAGCTCGTCCCAGTCCTTGTTGTCGACCACGGCGCGGAACAGCTCGCCCGCCTCGCACGCCGAACCGATCAAAAGCCCCTCGCGGTGGGCGAGCAGCTCGCTCTTCGGAATGGTCGGCACGCGCTTGAAGTATTTGAGGTTCGACGCCGAAATGAGCCGGTAGAGGTTTTTGAGGCCCGCCTTATTCTGCGCGAGCAGGATGATGTGGTTTGTGTGGCGCTTCCTATTCTCGGCATCGGACGAGTCAACATCATTAATATAATACCCCTCACAGCCGTAGATGATCTTGACGCCGTGTTTCTCTCCGGCGTGCCACATATCGGGAAACGCCTGCGCGCAGCCGTGATCGGTCACCGCGATGGCGTTCATGCCCCACTTCGCCGCCTGTGCGACGACGCGCGCTGGATCGGTGAGAGCATCCATGGCGGACATCTTCGTGTGCAGATGCAGCTCCACGCGCTTGACGGGCGCGTTGTCCATGCGGCCTTCGTGCCGCACCTCGGCGATGCTGCGCGGATTGAGCTGCGCGTCCTTTCCGTCGTAGGTCAGCTCCATCGCTCCGTTCACGCGCAGCCACATGCCCTCTGCAATGCGGCTGCACAGCGCTTCGGCTTCCCGCTTGTCGGTGTTGCGCCGCACGATCACCGAACCGGTGTAATCGGTCATTTTGATGACCACCGTCCACATACCGGGGCGCCTTGTCTCGCGACACTCGGCCTGGAACACCTTCCCCTCGACGGTAACGCTTTTTGCGATGGCGGGCAGCTCCCGCATCGGCGTGGCGGTGCCTTTCACCTCATGCCCCATGATAACGCGCGTTTTCGGCTTCGTTTCCTTCGGCATTTTGACGTAGCTTTGCTCGTGAACCCGGAGCGTCGCTTTTCTGAGTTCAAACCGGTTTGTTAGGAGCGCTTTGACCTCCTCACAAACGGCCGCCGGAAGCGGCGAACCCTTCATTTCCAGCGTCAGCGCTCTTTCACCGCGATCCAGCGTTATCGCGGTGATGACAGCGTCCGACAGATATCGGCGTGTTTCCGCGCTCGGCGCGAGGTCGCGGAACAAATCGGAAAAAGATGTCTCCGTTCTGGTCATTGCGCCGCCTCCTTTGCAGGATGGTCAGTCTCATCGGGTGAGAAGGACGCCCCGACGACCCAGCCGTGCACGGAGGCGTCATATTGAACGGAATCGTCCGCGCAGCGCAGCACATGGATGTACCGCTGAACGCTGCGTTTGCTGATGGAAAGCGTTTCCGCGATTGCTCTCGAACGAATGCCGGGGTACTGCTCGATCAGGCGAAGGACGCGGATCGTCAAAGTCAATTCCTCCCGCATGGTCCGAATCTCATTGATCTGCTTGTACGATGCCGTCAGCAGGGATTTCAATTCATCGCGCAAATCATCCAAAGCGTCATAGTAATGCGTCATACGCATCAGGCGCGCGGACAGCTTCGGCTCTCCCAACCAAAGGATCAAGGTTGGGGTGTTCTCAAGCTCGCGGTAGTAGGATTCCAGTTCATGGAGCCCGCGCGCACTCAGCGCCTGTGCTCGGATGATGACGGCGACGCTCTTGTATGCGTAAAGGTCTGTGACAAAATCGGTCGGCATCAGCTCGCATTGCTTGTTGGGCAAGTGCTTTTCAAGAAATGCGTTTTCCTCCTCGCTCAGCCCAAAGGTCAGCACGCGGTCAAGCGTGCGGATCTCTTCACCGGTTTGCGGATTGATATATGGTTTCATAGTTCTCCTCCTGTAATTCTGCTTCGCGCCGTGCGGCGCTTTGTTTCGGCAAGCGTATCACAGAGGGGAATGGCAGAGGGACATCAGTGTGTCGCAAAAACGGAGTCGGCACTACGAATATGCCAATCATATTCTTCCGCGCTGACGCGCATCGAACGGCGGTATCGGGCGGTTTGACACAGAGGTAAAAAAATAGGGCGAAAAAGAGGCTCAAAGCAGGCGCTAAATGTGCTGAATTTATTTTGAAACACCACTAAATGCTGTGGTATTTGCAACCGGAATTTTCAATTTGGGCGACACAGCGATTCTGGCGCACGGGATCGGGCTGCGGCTCGACTGCAGCACGAAAATCGCTACAAACGGCAAATCGGAACAAGGCGGCGTTTTGCCGCCCCGTTCGCTTTAGTGTTGATCTTCCTCGCCGTGCGCTCGGCGGAACGCTTCCCGCGCCTGCTGTTCATCCTCGCCCTCATAGGAGTACGGTTTACCCAGCTCTTGGCGGATGCCGTCCGCCAGCTTGAAGCCGGAGAAGAAGGCGTCGAGCTTTTCCTCGTCGCGGTAGCTGATTTCCGCGTCGATGAGCCGCAGCAGGAGCTTTTGCTGTTCCCGGCCGAGCGTATCGTGGAGCGTGTCGTAGGCCGCCCGTGCCTCACGCTTCAGTTCCTCTGACCGTTCCGAGCAGATGTGGAAGCGGCGCTGGAGCGCCGTCATGTAATCTCTCATATCGACATGAAGAGGTATCTTGTGTTCAGGAAGACGCCGTTTTTGTACTCGTCATAAGCGTCGATGTAGTAGCGCACGTTCGGACACTCATGAACCACATCCGTGATTTCCGACGCTCTCCACGGCCAGAACACGTCGGTGTATGGCTCGTACTCCAACGGTATCTCGGTGTAGATTTTGAACAGCGGCTTGCCGTCGCGCCATGCCTCCGGCTCGTCGCCGAGCGCATTATAGAGCGTGTACGCCATGCGGCGCACTTCGTAGACGTTTCTCACGAACAAGGTGTCGCCGTACTTGTCGTTGTAGCGTTTGGCAACGGGCGGTTGCAGCGTGAGCGTCGGGAACGCGCTCCAATCGCACGTCGCCGTTGGGAGAGGCGGGAGCGGCCCGTCCTGAAAGACGTTCGTATCCCATCTTGTCGTGTCCTTGATCTCGTACTCCGTGCCGTCGTCGCAGAGGATGATGTCGCCGACTTGCGGGACGTACCGCGAGCCGTCGGTCGGGAGCGTTACGGTCCTGCTGTTTGCGGTCTGCGCGACAATCTCCTCCGCGTATGGCTCGGTCGTTCTGATCTCCACCGTGTTGGTGAGCGCGTTGTACGCCACCGTGAACCCCACCGCCTTACCGACGTCGCGGAGCTTGCAGTAGTTGCTCCCGCCAATGCTGTACGCCTCGATCTGCACCGGCTTTCCATCGACGACGATCTTCTGGCTGGACGGCTGCGCAGTCAGCGCCGCGCCCGCGGCCGGGGCCACGATGGACGCGCCGAGGATGATGCCGCTGGCGACGAGCGCGATTTCTTTCTTTTCTCTGCATTTCATCTTGTGCTGCCTCCTTTATTTGTGGTAAGCTAAACATATCCAAGGCGGTTGCACAAGTCTACTGAAACCTTATTGACCAAAGGGAGAAAAACAAAGGTGCGAGAGACTCTCTCGAATCTCTCGCATCCTTTTTGTTGCGCCGTACCAGCTTTGCCGTTGGGGGGGTGTCACATTTTCTCCCTAACAGTTTCCGGTTCAAGGCGGCATTTTTTGAAAGCGTCAGCGCATCCGGACCGTATCGTCGCTCCAGAAAAAGAGCGCGAGGGAATTGGGACCCAGGTGCGAGCCGGTGACCGGCTCATAGTCGACGAGCAGGACGTCCTTGGGCGGCTTGCTCTGGCGGATGAGCTTGATGAGCAGGTCCGCGTCGTCGCGGCAGTCGCAGTGGGCGATGCCGATGGTCTGTGTTTCGGGGGAGCGGACGTCGGCGGCGTAGCGCGCGGCAAGGTCCTCAATGACCTGGCGGCGGCCGCGCACCTTGCCCGCGAGCACGATCTGCCCGATCTCGTTGCCCTTCAAGACGGGCTTGATGCTCAGCATCGTGCCGACGATCGTGGCGACGCCGGAGAGCCGGCCCGTGGCGCGCAGGTACTTGAGGTCGCCGACCGTGAAGATCTGGCACATGCGCGCGCGCTCCGCGAGGAGCGTATCCACGGTTTCGTCGAACGCTTTGCCCGCTTCGCGCAGCTCGCAGGCGCGCAGCACCAAAAGCCCCTCGCCGAGCGACGCGGCGTAGGTGTCGAGGCAGACGAGCTTGCGCTCGGGGTATTTTTCCCTGAGCTCGTCGGCTGCGATGCGGGAGGAGTTGTACGAGCCGCTGATGCCGGAGGACATGCTCACGAAAAGAACATCCTGCCCGCTTTGGAGCAGGGGCTCGAAGCAGTCGGCAAAGACCTGGGGCGGGATCTGCGAGGTCACGACCTTCGCGCCCGCGCGCATGGCGGCAAAAAAGCCCGCGGCGTCGAAATCCTCGGCGTCGAGGTCGACGTGCTCGGAGCCGTTGATGGAAAACGAAAACGGCACGACCGAGAG
>SVKM01000199.1 GCA_015068465.1 Oscillospiraceae bacterium
AACGTTTCGCGCCAGAAGATGCTGCCCCACGCGACGCATCTCATGCGCGAGATCGAGGACACGGCGCTGGAGCTGCTGCGCGACGCCTGGAAGGCGCCGACGCCGATCCGATTGCTGTCCGTGACGGCGCTGCACCTGACCGAGTCGCAGGAAACCTACGAGCAGCTCGACCTGCTCGGCGGCGCGTCGGAGGGCGCGCGGGAAAAGCAGGAGGCGGTCGAGGACGCGATGGCGCGCATCCGCGCAAAATACGGAAAAGGCGCGATCTCCTACGCAAAGCTCAGCGGCAATTTGGGCAAGGTGACAGACCGCGATTAAAATTTTCGTGAAATTTGGAGAAAAATAACTTGACAAGCCGCAGCTTCGCCGATATACTAGGAAAGCCGCTTTGAATGGGTCAAAAGCGCCGGAGTTCAAATTTCGGTTCGCCGGCCACCCCCGAGAGCGAGTCCGTAATAAAGGAAAGAGGTGCAACACATGCAGGCTATCATCGTTACCGGCGGTAAGCAGTACAATGTCGCGGAGGGCGACACGCTGTTTATCGAGAAGCTGCCCGCCGAGGCGGGCGACGACGTCAAGTTCGACGAGGTCCTCGCCATCGTCGACGGCGAGAACACCAAGTTTGGCGCTCCGACCGTCAAGGGCGCGAGCGTTTCCGCGAAGGTCGTCAAGAACGGTAAGGGCAAGAAGATCCGCGTCTTCAAGTATCTCCCCAAGAAGGGCTACCGCAAACGCCAGGGTCATCGCCAGCCCTACACCAAGGTCGAGATCGGCAAGATCAGCGTCTAATCTTACGATATGACGACGATCAAGTTTCTCACCGAGGGAAAGCGCATCACGGGCTTTGACGTCTCGGGCCACAGCGGCTATGCGGAAGCGGGCAGCGACATCGTCTGCGCCGCGATCACCAGCGCCGTGCGCCTGACCGAAGCCACGATCAACGACGTTCTCGGCCTCGCCGCGACCGTCAAGGTGCGTGAAAAGTCCGGCTCGATCACGCTCCGTCTTCCCGGCGGTCTTTCCGACCGGGACGAGCACGCGGTACAGGGCCTCCTGTCCGGTCTGATGCTCTATTTCACGGAGCTGCATGACGAGTATCCGGACAACATCGAAGTTCTGGAAGCGTGAGCTTCCTCATTCTACAGAAAGGATGGCACCTATCATGCTGAACATCGGTCTTCAGTTCTTCGCTCATAAAAAAGGTATGGGCTCGACCAAGAACGGCCGCGATTCCAAGTCCAAGCGCCTTGGACCCAAGCGCGCCGACGGTCAGTACGTGCTCGCGGGCAACATTCTCGTCCGTCAGCGCGGCACCCGCATCCACCCCGGCACGAACGTCGGCATCGGCTCCGACGATACGCTCTACGCCAAGGAGAGCGGCGTGCTCCGTTTCGAGCGTCTCGGCAAGGATCGCAAGCAGGCTTGCGTCTACCCCACCGAGGAGTAAGAAAGGTCTATGATGAAGAAGCCCCACGGCAGACGCCGCGGGGCTTCTTTGTTCCGTTATGGGCGGCGTTACCAAAGCCGAACCTCCGTGATCAGCTCCTCGAGCGCCTTCGGGCTTTCGGCGAAGGACTTGATGTCCCTGCCGAACAGCTTGGACGCATAGTCTGCCGATATCTCGCGATGGGAGAACATCGTGCCGTCCACGGTGTAGTCAAACGCCACCACGTCGAGATTGCCGACCGTGGCAAGCAGGATATAGGCGGCCTCATCCATCATCTGCTCCCTTGCGAAGTCGTCCTGCGCGGCAAAGTCGCTTTGCAGCTTGAACGTCCAGCAGTATGGCCGCTCGGAGGTTTGCAGCTCGTTTTCATACGGGCCGAACAGTTCAGAGATGCGCAGCGCCTGCGCCGTGCGCGCGTTCGCGCTCATGTCGCCCACATAGTCGTGGCGCGTCAGATAAACGTCGGAGGCGAGCTTGCTGATAGTCGCCCCGTCCACCCAGTAGATCTGCACCGGCGTGCGCACCTCAGAGATCGGCGCGGACGCCTCGTACTCAACGTGCCGCCTGCCTTCTGGCAGCAGCCCCGGCGCCGCCCCCTTCACGCGCAGCATCAAAACGCCGTCCTTCTCCTCGACGCGCACATCGGAGATCACTTGAAAACTGTTCACGCAGTCGATGTCCGCCGACAGATGGTTCCCCTCCACGCGGATATTGGTCGGGACGGCGTCGCCGTACAGCTCCTCCCCGATGAGGAACATCCGCACGAACAGCACCGTGAACGCCAGCAGCAGCGCTCCCGCGATGCTCCACGCCACCACGGCGCGGTTGCGCTTTTTGTTCTTTTTGAGATAGTCGATCTCCCGCGTTTTCCCCTCCGGCGGCGTTTCCTCCGGCGCGCGCATTGCCTCCAGCGCCGCGCGGCAGGGCTCGCAGGTCTCGATGTGCCCGTCGACGAGATTGTTCGTCGTCTCGCTCGTCAAGCCGTCCACATAGGACGGCAGCAGGTCGCGTACGACCTCGCACGGAAGATTATTCATGTTCTTCCACTTCCTTTCTCAAAAGTTCCTTTCCGCGGTAGAACGTCACGCGCGCCCAGTTCTCCGTCTTGCCCTGCACCTCGCCGATCTCGCGGAAGCTGAGGTTCCCGAACGCGCGCAGGTACATCACCTCGCGGTACGGCTCGCGCAGCGCGTGCAGCTGCTTGAGCAGTTCCATTTTTCCCGCCTCGGATGCCGCCTCCGCCTCCGCGGACGGCGCGAAAAGCGTCTGCTCGTCGACGTCCTCGGTTTCCGGGTGCTTGCGCCGGTAGGTGCGCAAAACGTTTTTCGCAATGGCGCACAGCCAGGTCGAAACCGCGCAGCCGCCGTCGAAGCGGTCGCTGGAGCGGATCGCCTGATAAAACGTTTCCTGCGTCAGCTCCTCGGCAAGGTCGCCGTCGCGCGTGAGCGAAAGCAAATAACGGTAGACCGTCTGCGCATATTGCTGATACACTTCTTCCATCGGCTGCACATTCTCACCTCCCCGCGCCGTTCATACCGTTGATGCAGATGCGCGGCGTTTCGTTACAGCGCGCGCAAAAAATTTTTATTTTTCCGCAAAAGCGACGGGGATATCGCCCCAGAGCGCCGCCGCGGCGCGCCCGACGCTCCGGCGCTCCTGCGCGGAAAGCGTTTCAAACGGCGTGACGAGCAGACGCTTCCGCTCGCGCTTCCACTTCCCCACGACGCGTCCGTGCAGCAGCACGGTCGGCGCGACGATGCCCGCGCGGCTGAACACGGCGCGCAGATGCTCTGGCGGAAGGTATAGGCTTTCCGTCTTTTGATAGCCAAGCAAAAGCTGGTCGAAGCCCGCGAGGAACAGGCAGTCCGGGATACCGGCGCTTTGAGAAATATCGCCGGTATAGAACCGCTCGCGCCCGCCGCAGCCGATCGCTTCGACCGGCAGCGCATCGAGCGCCGCTTTCACCGTTTTCTGTGTGAAGCCGAAAAAATACGCCGCGTCGCAGACCGTCGCGGGCCCGAAGGCTGCAAAATACCGCCGCAGCAGTTCGCGCTCCGCCTCCTGCTTTTTCATCGGCTCGAACGGCGGGCAGAGCGCATATTCCTTTCGCGCGCCCGCGCGATGGCAAAGCGTCCCGTTCTCGCACAGCGCGCGTATCAGCCCGCCCCAGGCGTTGAACGCGCTTTCCTCCTCGTCCGCCGTCATGCCGGCGGCGCGGCAGGCGGCGCGCAGCGCCTCCCGTTCGCAAGCTCCCTCCCCGACCGCTTCCGCGATCACGTCCGCAAAATAGCGCTTGCGCGCGGCGCTGAGCCGCCCGTCGCTCTCCATCGTGTCGCACGGCCGTAGGAAATGTGTCCGCCCCTCGTGGAGAAAAAGCGGCAGGTCGGCGGGGTCGAACAGATGCAGCGTACCGCGAAGCGTCCAGCTCTTGACAAGCCCGCGCTCCGCCTCGGTATCGTCGAACGCGCCGCAGCGGATGCGCAGCGCGTGGAGCGCGTTTCCCAGAAACTGCGCCTGCACGCCCAGAACGTCGCGCGCCGCGGCGCGCAGCTCCGCCGGCGCGGTGAGGTGCTGGCGGTACAGCTGTATGGATTTTAACTCCTCAACGGTCATCCGCATCCCCCCTTTTTCATCAATCTACCATATTTCCCCGCCGCGGGCAAGGTTTCCTTGACGCGGCGGCAAAAAACGGGTAGAATAACGATAAAATCAGACAAGCTCCTTCGGAGGTATTTCTATGGCAGCATCATTCGTAGACACCGCGCGCATCAGCGTCCACGCCGGCAAGGGCGGCGGCGGCGCGGTCGCGTTCCACCG
>SVKM01000200.1 GCA_015068465.1 Oscillospiraceae bacterium
GCTCCTCGTCGGGACGGCTGCCTTTCGCCGGCGCGGTGGCAGCGGTCAGAATTTGATTGTCTGAAATGCTGCGTGCTCGTCGGAGGCGCCGTGGGCGTCGTAGGCACAGATCATGTCGCGCCCGAAGCGCTTTGCCTGATAGAGCGCCTTGTCCGCGTAATTGACGATGTCTAGGATGGTGCTGTCCCCGTCCGCCATCGACGCGTTGACCACGCCGACGGACAGCGTCACACGCCTGCCGTTGGGATTCTTCTCGTGCAGGATGTTCGCCGCGCGAACCGCGGCGCAGATATCGGCGGCGATCTTGTTTACCTCCGCGTCCCGGCGCCCGAAAATAATGGCGAAGAACTCGTCGCCGCCGTAGCGTGCGAATTTGACCGAGGCGGATTCCAGCTTCCGGCACGCCGCCGCAACCGCGCGGATGGCCTCGTCGCCTCTGGCGTGGCCGTAGGTGTCGTTGTATTCCTTGAAGTAGTCGATGTCGATGAAGATGCCGCCGATTTTTTTGTCGCCGTCCTTGGCGCGCTCAATAAAATCGTTTGCCGTTTTGACCAGCGCGGTGCGGTTGAGAAGGCCGGTCAGCGGTTCGCGCTCGGCGTTTTCTTCGCTGAGCTTGATTTTCTTCATCATGTGCTGCAGCTCGCGCTCCGTCGCCTCGATCCGGTTCTGGATGCTCAGCTGCATCGCCTTTTCTTCCATCAGGCGCTTTTCGTAAAGGGAGTTGAGCCGCCGGTAGTATTTCAGCGCGACGGCGGTGTTGTTGATCGTGTTGAAATAGTCCGCCTGCACGCGGTAGGCGATGATCCGGTCGAGCACGTGGCCGGACTTGCGGTAATACGCGAGCAGCACGTTGCCGAACCGGTCCGCGCGGTCGTACTCGCCGATCTTGATCTGCGCGTGCGCGATCTGCTCGAAATCGCGGTGGAGCTCGTAGGTGTCCTCGTAGTCCTTGACGGATTCAATCGTCAGATCGGCGTAGCGGTTGCCGGTCTCCGTGTCGTCCTGCTTGTACGCCACGCAGGCGCGGCGCGCGTAAAACCCGCTGACGACCATCTTGGGAACGCCGTCGTGGATCACGTTTTCCGCGACGGCGAGGGTCTCCTCCGCCTTGTCGTACTCCCCGGCGCCCTCGTAGCAGGCGGCGAGGTTGATGCCGTAGATCGCGACCGCCTCATGGTCTTCGGCGCGTTTGCGCAGCGTGTTGCTCAGACAGGCGGAGAACATTTTGATGCTCTTGCGGTAATCGCCCATCTGCTGATAGCATTCGGCGGTGTTGTTCCGCACGACGTCCGTCAGGAGCGAGCAGCCCTTGTGCTCCCGGGTGATCTGGTACGCCCTGTTGTATGCGGCGATCGCGAGCTGATAGTTCTCCTCGGCGAAATACGCGATGCCGAGCATGTTGTAGCTGCGCGCGAGCAGATCGTAGTCCGACGTCTGCTCCAGCATGGTCGCCGCCTTGAACGCGTAGGAGAAGACCCGGCTCCGCACGCCCTTGTAGTAGCTCATCAGGGCGAAATAATAATTGACCGCGCCGAGCTGATAGATGTCCTGCGACTCCTCGCCCTCCTTCAAAAGGCGGTTCAGCTCCCGCTTGAGCCGCGGGAAGTTGGACTTGTACTTGCCGTAGACCTGTTCGAGTTCCGCTTTGAATTCCTTTGCGCCCATGCCGTCTTCTCCCTGCCATGCTGTAATACGCCACTATACTAAATCAATATATCATAGATGCGGGAAAAAGTAAATATTATGATTTTTTCAAATATCGTACCATCGGACGATGTGCGGCAAAAAATTTTATGATACACTGCCGGCTGTCAAACGGGAAAAACGCCGTCCGAGCCGCAAAGCGGAAGGCTGCTTGCCGCGGGCGGAGAAGGAGAGGATACACGATGAAAACAAGAAGGCTTGGGAGCGCGCTGCTCTTCCTGCTCGACAGCGCCTGTAAGCCCCTGTGCGAAGCGTGGCACAACTGAATCAAAAGGGCGCCGCGGCTGCGGCGCCCTTTTCCTGATTCTGTTTACGTGTTTCCCTCACGCGCGCAAAACGCCTCGTAGCCGGCTTGCAGCCACTCGCGCAGCTCCGCCACGCCCGATTCGTCCCACGGGAAATCGCGCTTTTCGACGTCGTCCGCCTTTTCGTAGCAGACCTTGGAGTACGCCGCGGCGTGGATCAGCTTTTCCTTCTCGTCCTGCTCGAGCCGGAAACGGAAATCGTGGAACACGGGGCCGACGGAGCCGTTGAAGAGGTAGGCGCGGTTCAGGGATATCGGCGTGAGCTGCTGAAAAACTGCTTCCATGGTGCATGTGCCTTTCCGAAAGATTCTCTATGGCAGTTTACCACAGGACGGCGGAGGATACAAGGCGAAAAAGAATTTTTTCAAATATCGTACCATCGGACGATGCGCGGCGGCGAAAAATATGCTATCATGCCATCATGGAGATGACGCGTGAGCGCCTCCGGCGCACAGCCGGCGGCGCGGAAAGGAAGAAAAAGATGAAAAAAACGCTTGCTCTCGCGATACTTTTGCTTCTTTTGCTGACCGGCTGCGCGCAGAAAGCCGCCGAGCAGTCTGCCGCCGCGCCGGAGCAGCAGACCGCGCAGGCGGCGGAAGACCGAGCGCCAGACGCTGCGCCGGACGCTGCGGCGGGGACCGAGGCGGAGCCGGAGGTCACGTGGCGCTATGAGGTGAAAACGGAGAACGTCAAGGACAAATATGAGGACGCCGGCGTCGTGCTCGCAACGACCGACAATGATTATCCCGTGCTGGAGCTTGTCTGCGACGGCGAGGAGGGCAAGTGCGGCGAGCCGCCCGAGGAGATGCAGGCGGTCGTCGACGCGTTTTACAAGGGCTCATGGGGCTATATGCTGGAGCTGGATACCGCTTACGAGCTCGGGAAGATGGCGCTGGAGCAGTACAACGAAACAGACCCCGAGTACCGCCAGTATTTCCCCACCTATTACAATTGGACGGAGATCGGCGAGACCCGGCAGGCGGGCGACCTGATCGAGGTGCAGGTCTTTGGCAGCACCTATTTGGGCGGCGCGCACGGCGTCGAGGAGATCAAGAATTTCCACTTCGACCTCAAAACGGGCGAGTTCTTTGAGCTTTCCGACCTGACGGACGAGCCGGAGAAGCTCCACGACTGGGTAGCCGAGGAGATCATCAACGGCATCTTCGACCGCGGCGAGGAGAAAGAGTACTTCGACAACTTCTTCGACAGCATCCGCGCGCGAGAAACGTACAACGTTTCGTTCGGCGAGGACGGCATGACCGTCATCTTCGACGAGTACGAGATCGCGCCCTACGCGAGCGGGCTGCCGGAGTTCACCATCCCCTATGAGAAATTTGCGCGCTTTTTGAACGCGCGCGGCGAGCGGCTCTTGGATCTGCCGCTCGAAACACGGGTCCTCGGCGACTATTACGACGCGCTGGAGCTGTGGTACTGGTTCGAGGGCAGCGCGCCGCTGGATTACGACGACACCCGCGAGGGCACGATCACCAACGACTACGGCACCTACGAGATGCCGTACCTGCGCTTCGACGAGCCGGGGATCAAGACGCTGGCGGATCTCAGGGCGAGGCTTCTGACGCGCTTTTCCGAAGACCTTGTCGAGAAGCGTCTGGACGAAACGACGCCCGCGATGTTCCGGGAGTTCGACGGCGTGCTCTACGCCGCCGCCGCGGGCCGCGGCACGGACTGGACGGTGGAGTCGGTCGACTATGAGGTGGAGCTCAACGACGCGAAGGACGGCGGGCAGATCCTCGCGAACATCCACCGCTGCGAATTGAACGAGGACACCATGGAGCGGTACTCGACCGGCGTGGTCGACCAGGTCGCGATCCCGTTCACGCTGGGCGAGAACGGCGCGGTTTTTACATACTTCCCGACAATTTGGTAAAGAGAGAAAAGGGTTATGAGGATGAAGCGGCTGCTGATGCTTTCCCTGCTCGCGCTGGGCTGCGCCGCGCTCGCGGGCTGCGCCGGGGACGGTTATACCGGAACGTGGTATGAACAGAACGCGAACGGCGGCGTGCTGACGGTCGACGGCTCGACGCTGACCTTTGCGCGCGAGGGCGCGTACGCTTTCACCGAGAGCGCCAAATACAAGGCGGAATCCAGGGGCGGCGAGACGCTGCTCAAGGTGGACGAGGGAGAGCTGTTCTTCTTTGTGGACATTTCCTACGACGCCAAAGCGGATAAGATCGTCGCCTACACGCAGCCGATGCTGGACGGCGACGGCGGCTACAAGCGCACCGAGT
>SVKM01000201.1 GCA_015068465.1 Oscillospiraceae bacterium
GCACCGCCTTCTTTTCTGGTGCCTCTATTATATCATATCTGCCCTCGTTTGGGGTAGATTAAATCAGCGCTTCCTTAAGAAAGAGAGATAGACGACGATGGCGGAAATCACCCCCATGATGAAGCAGTACCTTGCGATCAAGGAGCAGCACAAGGACGAAATACTCTTTTTCCGCCTCGGCGATTTTTACGAGATGTTCGCGGACGACGCCATCACCGCGTCCCGCGAGCTGGACCTCACGCTCACGACGCGCGACCGCGGCAAGGAGAAGGAGGACCAGACACCGATGTGCGGCGTGCCCTACCACTCCAGCGACGGCTATATCGCGCGCCTGATCGCCAAGGGCTACAAGGTCGCCATCTGCGAGCAGACCGAGGACCCCGCGCTTGCGAAGGGCCTCGTCAAGCGCGACATCATCCGCGTCGTCACGCCCGGCACCGTCATCGACAGCCAGAGCCTCGACTCTGGGCGCGGCAACTTCCTTGCGGGCGTGTTTCTCGACGAGGCAAATGCCGGCATCGCCTTTTGCGATATGTCCACGGGCGAAACGCACGTCACCGCGTTCTCCGGCGCGGAGAGCGCCGAGCATCTGATGAACGAACTCGTGCGCTTTACCCCCGCCGAGGCGGTGCTCAACGACAGCGCGTACCAAAATGCGGCGCTTATCGAGCTTTTGCGGCAAAAGCTGGGCTGCTCGGTCGAAAACGCCGACAAGCGGTTTGACTTGCGTGCCGCCGAAAAATCGGTGCTCAAGCAGTACGGCGAGGACGCGTATCAGAGCCTTCCGCGCAACAACCCCGCCGCCGTGCTCGCGCTCGGCGGGCTCCTTTCCTATCTCTACGAAACGCAGAAGACCGACCTTGCCTACATCAGCAAGCTCGAATACTATGAGCTCGGGCGCTTCATGGAGCTCGACCTCGCCGCGCGGCGCAATCTGGAGCTGACCGAGACTATGCGCGGCAAGGAAAAACGCGGCAGCCTCCTCTGGGTGCTCGACAAGACCAAGACCGCCATGGGCGCGCGGTGCCTGCGCTCGTACCTTGAGCGCCCGCTGCGCGACGTCGCGGAGATCAACCGCCGCCTCGGCGCGGTGGAGGCGCTTACCAAGCTCACGATGGCGCGCGAGGAGCTGACGCTCGCGATGACCGGCATCGCCGACATGGAGCGCCTGATCGGGCGCATCGTCTACGGCACGGCGGGCGGGCGCGATTTTGCGTCACTGCGCATGTCGATCGAAAAGCTCGGCGCGGTCAAGGAGCAGCTCAAGCCCTTTACGAACAGTAAACTTTCCGAGATATATAACGATTTGGACACGCTCGACGACGTCGCCGCCCAGATCCGCGAAACGCTGATCGACGAGCCGCCGTTCTCGGTGCGCGAGGGCGGCTTCATCCGCCCGGGCTTCAATGCCGAGGTCGACCGGCTGCACGACATTCTCTCGGGCGGGAAGGACCTGCTCGTCGGGATCACCGAGCGCGAGAAGGAAAAGACGGGCATCCGCACGCTCCGCATCGGCTACAACAAGGTCTTCGGCTACTACATTGAGGTTTCGAACTCCTTTAAGGATCAGGTGCCGGACACCTACATCCGCAAGCAGACGCTCGTCAACGGCGAGCGCTATGTCACGCAGGAGCTCAAGGACCTTGAGCAGGAGATCCTGACCGCGGGCGAGCGCGTCAACGCGCTGGAATACGAGCTGTTCTCCGCGCTGCGCGACGCCGTCGCCGCCGAAGCGGAGCGCGTGCAGAAGACCGCCGCCGTCATCGCGGAGCTCGATACGCTCTGCTCGTTCGCGACGGTCGCGGCGAAGAACAACTACTGCTGCCCGACGGTGGACGACTCCGGCGTGATCGAGATCCACGACGGGCGCCACCCGGTCGTCGAGCGCGTGCTGAAGGACTCTCTCTTTGTGCCGAACGACACCTACATGGGCGAAAAGGAGAACCGCGTCTCCATCATCACCGGCCCCAACATGGCGGGCAAATCGACCTATATGCGTCAGGTCGCGCTCATCACGCTCATGGCGCAGATCGGCTCGTTCGTTCCGGCGAAGAGCGCGCACATCGGCGTGGTCGACCGCATCTTCACGCGCATCGGCGCGAGCGACGACCTCGCCGGCGGACAGTCGACGTTCATGGTGGAGATGAGCGAGGTCGCGGAGATCATGCGCCGCGCGACGCCGCGTTCGCTGCTAATCCTCGACGAGATCGGCCGCGGCACCTCGACGTTTGACGGCATGAGCATCGCGCGCGCCGTGCTCGAATACTGCGCGAGCCCGCGCAAGCTCGGCGCGAAGACGCTCTTCGCCACGCACTACCACGAGCTGACGGAGCTGGAAAACTCGCTCCCCGGCGTCAAGAACTACAATATTTCCATCAAAAAGCGCGGCGACGAGCTCATTTTCCTGCGCAAGATCGTCCCCGGCGGCGCGGACAAGAGCTACGGCATCGAGGTCGCAACGCTCGCGGGGCTCCCGAAGGAGGTCGTCACGCGCGCGAAGGCGATCCTCGCGGAGCTGGAGCGCGGCAAGGGCTATGAGGTCGCGCCGCGGCGGGAGGAGGACCAGATCAGCATGACCGCCATCGGTGAAGCGGAAGTCCTTGACAGCCTGCGCCGCGCCCAGCCCGAGACGATGACCCCCATCGAGGCGATGCAGCTTCTCTACGAGCTGAAGCAAAAACTGCAATAAGGAGGCTCCCCCATGGCAAAAAAGATAGCGGGAACCACGCACATGACCGGCATGGAGCGCATCGCCGGCACGATCTTCTTTCTTGTTTACCTGCTTGTGATGCCGCTGCTCGCGAGCCGGCTCTTTGACCTTGCGGGCACGCTCTTCGGCGTGACCCTCACCGCGGCGCAGCGCAACATCTGGTACTATTACATCATGTTCGCGCTCACGCTTCTCATCTTCCACGAATTCCTCGCCCACACGACCTCGTATTTCTTCGACGCCTTCGGCGAGGCGACCAAAACGTGGTGCGTCGGACTGATCCTGTTTTACGGCGCGAACGAGCTTTTGTACCGCGTGTGCCATCTCATTTTCGGCTCGCGCGTCAACCTCAACGACGTGACCATCGCCGCGCAGGTCGAATCCGTCCCGCGCCTGACGGTTGCGATCATCGTCTTTTTCGCGCCGTTCATCGAGGAGGTCCTGTTCCGCGGCCTCGTGTTCGGCTGCCTCAAGGAAAAGAGCCGCTTCCTCGGCTATGCGGTTTCCTGCGTGCTCTTTGCGCTGCTGCACGTGTGGAGCCTCGCGCGCGGCGGCTGGTCGCTCAACGAGGTGCTGCTGCTCGCGCAGTATCTCGTCCCCGGCGTCGCGTTCGCCTGGGCGTACGACCGCTCCGGCACGCTCTGGCCGTCGATCCTGCTGCACATGAGCGTCAACGCGCTCGCGCTGTGGGTCAAGTGATATGGATATTGAGTATAAAACGCTTACGATCCCTAGGAACGAAATGGCTTTGCCGCCGCACCGCGCGTATCTGGACGCGCTGTGCGCGCTCTCGCGCGAGTGGGCGGAGGAGGGCTGCTGCGGTTTTATACCAACGAACTGCACACGACCTTTAATTGCGCTTTTCTGGTGAAACGAATCGCGGCGGAATGACACAAAGGAGTGACAGGTAACACGATGATTTCGATACAACGGCTCGGCGTCGAACGCGCGGAGGAGATCATGGCGTTTGACAAGCTGTGTTTTCCGACGGATTTTTGGAAAGAGGACGACTGGCGCGACCTGCTCTCCGACGAGCGCGCTTTTTACTACGCCTTATTGGACGACGGCAGACTGGCCGGCGACGTGTTCCTCTACAACTGGCAGGGCGAGAACGATTATATCAAGATCATGAACCTCGCCGTCCACCCAGATTATCGGCGGCAGGGCCTGGCGCAAAAGCTGCTGGCGAAGGCCGCGGAGGAAATGGAGCGGACGGACATGAAGCGCTGCTGCGGTGAAACGCGCGCGTCGAACACGGCGATGCAAAAGGTCTTCGAGGGCTGCGGCTATCAGCTGAGCCGCGTCGAGGAAAACTATTTTGAGAACCCCTCAGAAGCCGCTTATAAATACGTTTTGGCGCGGTAAAGCAGCGCCACCTGTTTCGGTAGCGCTTTTCTCTACGGAAGCTTGAAACCATTTCTCTTTTGGCAAGGACAAA
>SVKM01000202.1 GCA_015068465.1 Oscillospiraceae bacterium
TGCATCCGGCGTTTATGAGCGTGACCTACGGCGCGGGCGGCGGCACGAGCGAGTACACCGCCGAGATCGCGCACGATCTGCAGGAGAACTGCGGCGTGCCGATGATGGCGCACCTCACCTGCATCACCTCGACGCGCGGACACATTCAGGATCAGCTCAGGCTGCTCAAATCAAAGGGCGTGGAGAACATCCTCGCGCTGCGCGGCGACATCCCCGAGGGCTTTGAGCTGCGCGAGCAGAACTACCACCACGCGATCGAGCTCGTGCGCGACATCAAGGCGTTCGACCCCGATTTCTGCGTCGCCGGCGCGTGCTATCCCGACACGCATCCCGACGCGCCGACCCAGAAGGAGGACATCCGCCATCTCAAGGAGAAGGTCGACGCGGGCATGGATTTCCTCATCACGCAGATGTTTTTCGATAACCCCGTATTTTACAGCTATATGTACAAACTGCGCGAGGCGGGCATCGCCGTGCCGGTGCATCCCGGCATCATGCCGATCGTCAACGCCAAGGTGATGAAGCGCACGCTCAAGCTCTCCGGCACAACGCTGCCCGAGCGCTTCCACCGCATCCTCGACACCTTCGGCGAAACGCCGGAGGCGATGCGCCAGGCGGGCATCGCCTACGCGACCGACCAGATCATCGACCTGTTCGCCAACGGTATCCGCACGGTGCACGTCTATTCGATGAACTCGCCCGGCGTTGCCAAGGCGATCATGGACAACCTTTCGGACATCATCGGATGATGGATTTTTACGCAACCCTCGGCGGCGCCTGCGGGGAGCGGGAAACGCTTTTGGCAATGTTTGGCGCGGGCATGACCGCCGTGCGGCTCAACCTCTCGCACGTCGCTCTCGCGGACTGCGCGCCGCTGCTGGGAGGATTCCGTGCGGCAGCGGCGGAGGCGGGCGTTGCGCCGCGGCTTGTCATCGACCTGCAGGGCCCCGAGCTGCGTGTCGGCAGGCTGGAAAAACCGGTCGAACTGCCGGAGGGCGGGGAAGTCCTACTCGGCGCGGGCGGCATACCCGTGCCGCAGAGTGTTCCGGACGCCGCGCAGACGGGGGATAAACTATCGCTCGACGACAGCGCGCTGCTGCTCGAGGTGACGGCGCGCGAGCGTGCCGCGCTGCGCTGCCGCGTGCTGCGCGGCGGGACGCTCAACAGCCGCAAGAGCCTCGCCATCCTCGGACGTGAATTGGACTCGCCGACGCTGACGGCGGAGGACGAGATCAACCTGCACGACGCAAAGCGCTTCGGCGTCACGGACGTTTTGCAGCCCTTTGTGCGCGGCGCGGAGGACGTGCATACGCTGCGTGCGGCGCTCGATCGCGAGGGCCTGGCTGACGTCCGCATCATGGCGAAGATCGAGAACCGCCGCGCGCTCGGGCGTTTGGACGAGATCCTCGACGCGGCGGACGAGCTGTGCATCGCGCGCGGGGACCTCGGCAACGCGATGCCGCTGTGGGAGCTGCCGCGCGTCCAGAAGGAGCTCGCACGGCGCTGCGTTGACGCGGGCAAGCCGTTCTGCGTGGCGACGCAGCTTCTCTGGTCGATGCACGAGCGCGCGGTCCCGACGCGCGCGGAGGTGCTCGACATCTACAACGCTGTGCTCGACGGCGCTTCCGGGCTGATGCTCACGGGCGAGACCGCGGTGGGAAAGCACCCGGTTGACGCGATGCGCTATCTTGTGAACACCGCGAACGAGGCAAAAAAGGCATAAAAAATCCCGAAAGCGATCGCTTTCGGGATTTTTTCAGCGCTTTTGCTTCTTGATGTGCTTCTTGATCGCGGCGAAGGACCTGTCGCTCAGGTCGTGCTCGATCTTGCAGGCGTCCTCGGTCGCGGTCGACTCGTCGACGCCGAGGGACATGAGCCACTGCGAGAGCACCGTGTGCCGCTCGTAGATCTTTTCCGCGATCTCAAGCCCCGCGTCGGTCAGCGAGAGGCCGCCGTCCGGCGCAATAACGATAAAGCCGCCCTCCTCCAGCAGATGCACGGCGCGGCTGACGCTCGGGCGCGAGAAGCCCATCTCCTCGCCGACGTCGATCGCACGGACATATTTGCTCTTTTTTGAAAGGACGAGGATCGTCTCCAGATACATCTCGCCGGATTCCTGCAAAACCATGTGCGGTCCCTCCTTAGGTCATTATCCGCATTCTACCATAAAGAAGGTTTGTATACAAGCTAAATTTTCCATCGACGCGCCAAAGCCTTGCGCGTATAATGGACATGCCGCACCGCATAGGGATTTCGGAGGAAACCTTGCGGAGGAGGCGTCGGATGAAACGTTTTTTGACCTTTTTTGCCCTTGCCGCGCTGCTCACAGGCTGCGTCGCGCGGACGGCGGACACGCGCGTGGAAACGCTGCAAAGCACTTATGACGGCATGAACGGCTGCACGGCGCGCGTCGAGGCAGCGATCGTGCGCGCGGAGGAGACAGCGAGCTACGTTCTGGACGTGGAGCGCACAGGGGAGGAAACGCGCGTGACGGTGCGCGAGCCGGAGGCGCTCGCCGGAATCAGCGCGACGGTGGGCGGCGACGATTCACTGGCAATCACGTTCGACGGCATGGTGCTCGACGCTGGGAGCGTCGAGCCTGAGGTCTGCGCGGTGAACGCGGCAAGCATCTTTCTGCGCGCGGCGGCGAAGGGCTATGTCACCGAGCGGAGCCGCGAACGCTTTGAGGACGTCGACGACGCGCTGCGGCTGTGCTTCGAGACGGAGCGAGCGGGGAAAAAGCTGCTGGTCACGGCTTATTTCGATGAAAGTGACAAACCGCTCTACGCGGAGCTCGAAGAGGACGGCAGGATTTTGGCATATTTGCAGTTTACGGATTTCACCTTTTGTGATATAATATCCTCTCATTGATGGAATCTATCACAGGAAAGCGGGAAATCACATGGAAACACCCCTCAGACGCACCTGGGCGGAAATAGACTTAGATAATCTGGCGTACAATTTCAACGCCATACAGCGCTATGTCGGGCCGCAGACGAAGCTGCTCGGCGTCGTCAAGGCGGACGCCTACGGGCACGGCGCCGTCCCGATCGCGCGCAAGCTCGAACAGCTCGGCGCGGCGTATCTGGCGATCTCCAACGAGGAGGAGGCGGCGGAGCTGCGCGAGGGCGGCGTCAGGCTGCCGCTGCTGATGCTCGGCTATACGCCCGCGGACCAGAGCGAGCGCATCATCCGGCTCGACATGACGCAGACGGTCGTGAACCTGGAAACCGCGCGCGCGTATGACGCCGCCGCAGCGCGCTGCGGCAAGCGCATGAAGGTCCACATCAAGCTGGACACCGGCATGGGGCGCCTCGGCTTCCAGTGCGACGAGAAGCACTTTGACGGGAGCCTGCGCGATATCCTCGCGGTGCTGTCGCTCAAAAATCTGGACGTTGAGGGCGTATTCACGCACTTTGCCGTCGCCGACGAGGATACGCCGGAGGACGTCGCCTTCACGAAAATGCAGCACGAGCGCTTTGTCCGCATGGTCGACGAGGCGGAAACGCGCGGCGCGTTCCACTTCCGCCTGCGCCACTGCTGCAACGCCGGCGGCATCGCGTCCTATCCCGAATGGGCGGGGGACATGGTGCGCTGCGGCATCCTGCTCTACGGCACGGGCGAAATCGCCGAAAGGATGGGCTTGAAGCCCGTCATGCGGCTCAAAACGGTGGTTTCGACCATCAAGGACTTCGACGCCGGCACGCCCATCAGCTACGGGCGCGCCTACTATACGGAGGGGCCCTGCCGCATCGCCGTGCTGCCGATCGGCTACGCGGACGGGCTGCACCGGGCGCTCTCCAACAAGCTTGTCGTGCGCACGCCCTACGGAAATGCGCGCCAGGTGGGGCGGATCTGCATGGATATGTGCATGGTCGACGTGACGGATCAGGTCGACTTAAAGCCGGAGGACGAGGTGGAGATCTATGGCGAGCACGTGCTCTGCGCGACCGCGGCAAAGCTTTGCGATACGATACCGTATGAGCTGCTCTGCGATGTGTCCAAGCGTGTGCC
>SVKM01000203.1 GCA_015068465.1 Oscillospiraceae bacterium
TTTGTACGAGCCGGACGCCGCGATGACGCCGAGGTTGTTCTCCAGCTCCTCCTTGTCCATGCCGATGCCGTTGTCGGAAACCGTGATGGTGCGCTTATCCTTGTCGACGGTGATCTCGATGAAGAAATCGCCGCGGTTCATGCCGACCTTGTCGTCGGTCAGCGACAGATAGCACAGCTTGTCGATGGCGTCGCTCGCGTTGGAGATGATCTCGCGCAGGAAGATCTCCTTGTGCGTGTAGATCGAGTTGATCATCAGGTCGAGCAGGCGCTTCGACTCCGCTTTGAACTGCTTTTTTGCCATGGGGCAACACTTCCTTTTCTGTATTCAGCAAGTGGTATTATAGCACAAAAAGCGCGCCATGCAAGCGCATGGCGCACTTTTTTGCAATTTTCCCTCACAGGTTCGCTTCGATCGTCTTGACGAACTCCTGCGGCGGCATGACGCCGATCTTCTTGTCGACCTCCTTGCCGTCCTTGAAGAAGATGACGGTGGGAATGGACATGATGCCGAAGCGCTGGGCGAGCTCCGGCTCGTCGTCGACGTTGACCTTGCCGACGACCGCCTTGCCGTCGTAGTCGTTCGCGAGCTGCTCGATGACGGGGCCGAGCATCTTGCACGGGCCGCACCACTCCGCCCAGAAGTCCACGACCAGAAGGCCGTTTTCCTTCACCGCTTTGTCAAAGCTCTCTTCGGTAAAATGCTGCAGTGCCATAGTAATTTCTCCTTTATCGTTGTATTTTGAACAGTTTATTTTGTCTGCTTGTCCAGATATTCGCACGCGGAAAGCCCCGCGATATGCCCCTCGCCGACCGCCTTGGCGACCTGGAGCGGCGCGCCGGTGCAGTCGCCGCAGGCAAACACGCCCTCGACGTTCGTCTTCATCGCGCGGTCGACCCGGATATAGCCGTTCTCGGTTTCCAGCGCGGGCAGAAGGTCGGTCGGCGCGAGCGAGGCGCGCAGAATGAACACGCACGCGCAGGGGATTTCCGTGCCGTCGAGCAAGACCGCGCTCACGGTCTTGTCGCCCCGGATCTCGACCTTGCCCGCCGCGACGAACGGAATGTCCGCGTCCAGCGAATCCGGCTTCTTCGGTGCGGTGTAGGTGACGTTGCAGCCGATGCTTTGCAGGTACCTCGCCTCCTCCGGCGCGTCGTTCGTCCTGCCGGCGACCACCACGTCCCTGCCGCGGTAGAGCATGCCGTCGCAGGTGGCGCAGTAGCTCACGCCGCGGCCGAGGAACTCCTGCTCGCCGGGAAACTTCGCCTGCCGCACGACGCCGGGCGCCATCACGAGCGCGCCGCCCTGGACCATGTCCGCTCCCACGGTGACGGTGAAGCCGTCCCACGCCATCAGCGAGATCGCGCGTCCGGTGAGGAATTCGATGCCCGCGTCCTCCGCGTGCTTTTGGAATTCCTCCAGCAGCTCGTAGCCCGTGCGTCCGGGAAGCCCGAGGTAGTTGTCGATCTTCTCCGCCTTGGCGAGCGGGCTGTCCTGCCAGCGGTTGCCGACGACGAGCGCCGTCTTGCCGCGTCCGCGCGCCGCGACCGCCGCTGCGAGGCCCGCCGGGCCGCTGCCGAGTACAATGAGGTCATACTTCACACAAACCGCCTCCTCGTTGCTGACTGCACTTATTATAGCCGGTTTTTCGCCGGATTACAAGAGGTTGTGCTCAAAAAGATTGAGTCAAATTAAACCGTTCTCTTTTGATATTTTTGGTCATTGTGACGAACCTCTGTCCAGAACTGCCCAAAACGCGGCGCCGGAGCGGCGCTTTTTTTGTGTGCGGGTGCGGTTGACAGGGGAAAAATGCGGTATTATGATAAACGATAATTGAAAAAACGTTACGGAGCAGGATATAGCGATGGCTTTTTTGGGGAAAAACGAAAGCAGCGAGTACGACAGCTACGTCTTTTCGACGGAGTTCGCCCAGAATCACGAGGAGATTTGCCGTTTCGTGGAGCGCGTCATCGGCACGGAGCGTTTTGCGCTTCGCGAAGTCGTCGCGTTCACGAACGAAAAGCGCTATCAGGTCTCGCACAAGAACACGACGCAGGAGCGCTGGATGGCGATCCTGCTCGGCAAGCTCGGCACCGGCAAGATCCGCGCCGTCGTTGTGGACGGGCAGTATGACGAGCACGACTGCGAGATCGGCGTCGGCGTCAAAAACGGAAGCGTGTGCCTGACCCTCAAGAAGGGCGAAAGCTTTGATTTCCGCCCGCTGCTGCTCTCGCTCGGGCTTATGGATGCGGAGGGCGACGAAGACGAGGCGCGCAGGAAGCAGAAGAGAAGGCGTCTGGACGAAGAGATACGAAAAAAAGGACTTGCTTTTTGAGCAAGTCCTTTTTTGTGCGGAAATGGATATCTGATTCAAGCGGGCAGAACAGCTTAGCGACAAATCTTGCTAATGTAATTGTCAAGTAGAAAATAAAGAAATACCGGCTCCAACTATCTGAAAAAAGGCGCAAAAACCGAACCCACAGCAGTTGTGGATTTAAGAAAATATTGTATAATGAAAGATGGACTTTAGATTTACTGTAGCCGGAGCGCTTCCATCGCTCTTGCATAGTAGATCCGGAGAAACTTGTTAACGCCAGCCATCTTGGCTACGTTATACGGTTTCCCTTCCTGCTCCTTTTCGATCAGGAAAAGGTAGACAGGGTCGTCCTGAGGCCGTGTAAGTTTAAGCGCCTGCATGACTTCAAAGCAATACTTCCTGAGAGCCGCATTCCCACGTTTTGATATGTGGCGATTGTGACTCTCAAACGTTCCAGACTGATACGGAGGAGCATCGTTCCCGGCGTAAGCATTGAGTGCCTTACCGCTGTGGAAACGGCGGATATCTCCGATCTCTGCAAGAATGAGAGGCCCTAGCCGGTCTCCAACGCCAGCCATGGAACGCAGGACAGCGTACTCCGGCAAGGTTTCTGCAAGGGTTTGCATCTTCAGAATAATCGCGTCTGCAGCTTTCTGCGATTCGGAAACCAAGTCCACGCACTGGTCTTGTGCAGCTAAGGTAAATTCATTCTCGCCGCGTGTTGTAATGCTGTTGACAGCTAACTCATAGATGGCAAGGCCATATCCGTATGCACGGCGATTACGTGACTTTCTGGCAAGTTTGTTGTAGCTATCCAGAAAACGTGTCCTTCCCATCTTTTTGATGCGGTCATATGACTTAAAACGCTTAATAAACAGCATGGTAAGGCTTGTTTCCGGGTCTCTTGTCGTTAAAGAGAGCAGTTTTGTTATGCCCGGCATGGTTTCGTCCAGTAAATTGATGAGAAATACCTTGTTTGTTGTAAGGGTTCCCATTCGCTGATCATACTGCCTTGCGAGGAAACGGAGATCCTCGTATTTCTGATCCATTGAGGTATGAGGAACCAGGGAATAGCCTTTCTCCAAGGCGTACCGGGCAATCCGAAGTGCATCCTTCTTATCTGTCTTTGCCTTGCGAAGTTCCATGTCTCCGTACTTTTTCATTTGATAGGCATTGATGAGACAGACCGGCAAACCTGCTGCTTCAAGAGCTTTCAGCACAGGGTAATGATAGTGTCCTGTGTTTTCCATGAGAATCGTTACCGGCTGATTCTGGTCCTTGATGTACCTGATGAGTGCATCCATTTCCGGTTGGCTGTGACGGAATTCAAAAGGCTTTGTGTGTACTGTTCCATCCGGGTTTAAGATGGCTGCAGCGCTTTTTGACTTTGAAACATCAATTCCTACAGCAAGCATTAGCATCCCTTCTTTCTATTTGGTGTACGGCTATCCAGCTCTTTCCAGGGTACGCACATATTCAATCGTGAAACGGGAGCTGTGTCCCAACTTGCTGAATCGAGCACTAAACGATGGAAGCTGGCTGACACATTTGCCTCCGGGCGTGGTGTCCCAATTCCAGATTACGTCAGGCCGATGCCCCCATCTTAAAGGAAAAGAGCAAGGCCGGATAGACCTTACTCTTACATTATGAATT
>SVKM01000204.1 GCA_015068465.1 Oscillospiraceae bacterium
GCCTCCATGACGAGGCTTGCTCCGATGATGAACCCCTCGCGGAAGCTGCCGAAGCTCACCGCGCCGTCCAGCTCGTCGTGGATGTTGACCAGCTCCAGCAGATGCTCCTTCGCCTTGCCGTCGAGGTGCTCCGTGAGCCATGTTTCATTCTGCGCGAAGGATTCCAGCAGCAGTTCCATGTGAGCGTTGTGCCGGTACGATTTCTCGTTTGGATGGAGCCCGCCGTGGAACAGCTCCGATATCATACTTTCCATGCGCGTCACCTCAGATCGACATGAAGCAGTAGCGAGTGTACTGGTAGACATGATTGTGATACACGTCGTAGGCGTCGATGTAGTACCGCACATTCGGTAGGTCGTGAACCGAGTCCGTGATAACGTCCTCGCGCCACGGCCAGAACCGGCTGGTGTACGGCTCATATTCGGGCGGTATCTCCGTGTAGATCTTGCACAGCGGCTTGCCGTCACGCCAAGCGTCGGGCTCCTCTCCGATGGCATTATAGATCGTGTAGACCATCCGCCGCACCTCGTACACGTTCCTTACGAAGAGGTCGTCGTCGTGCTCGTCGCAGTAGTGCTTGACGATGGGTTCGGGCAGCTCCAGCGTTGGGAATGTGCTCCAGTCGCACGTCGGCGTCGGGAGCGGCGGCAGCGGGCCGTCCTGAAAGACGTTCGTGTCCCAGCGCACGACATCCTTGACCTCGTAGGCCGTGTCATCGTCGCATGGAATGAGGTCGCCGACCTGCGGAACATACTGCGAGCCGTCCGTTGGAAGCACTACGGTTCGTAATCCGTTCGACGTGATATCCTCTTTGTATTCACTTTTCGTGCTGATTTGCACCGTGTTGGAGGCGGCGTCGTAGCTGACGTTAAATCCAATCGCTTTGCCGACATCGCGGAGCTTTGCGTAGTTGCTGCCGTTGATGGAGTACGCCTCGATCTGCACGGGTTTTCCGTCCACCGTGATCTTTTGGCTGGACTGCTGCGCCGTGAGCGCCGCTCCCGCGACCGGGGCGGCGATTGCCGCGCCGAGGATGATGCCGCTCGCGACGAGCGCGACTTCTTTTCTTCCTCTGTTCTTCATGGGATTGCCCTCCTTTTTCGTATTTTGCAAAGCAAACAATACCCATGCAGCCCATGAAAGTCGAGAAGAATCGCATTGACCAAACGGAGAATTTTTCAGCCCGTGCGGCTGGTGTTCTCCTTGATCCACGCGATGAGCTCTTCCTTCGGAACCAGCACGCGCTTTCCGAGGTGCAGCGCCGGAAAGTCCTTTCGCTTGACGAGCTCGTATGCGCCCGCCCTGCTGATGCCGAGCGCCTCCGTCAGATCGGGGACGGACAGCATCAGCGGGAGATCGTTGTAGTTTTTGAACTTTGCCTCTTTCATTCCAAACTCCTTTGTAATGTAATCTGCGGTAGTTACCACGGCGTCGCCATGCTCATGCCGGTGTACGACTGCTCTTCATGGTCGTCCGCCTTATGACCGAGGGCGATGCGCTTGTCCAGCATCTCCTGCCAGCTCTTGCGGTCGATTTCGATTGGCCTTGTCGTCGCATCGCAAGGAACGCTGGTCTGGAGGATGTTGGCGAGGCCATGCAGCAGGCGCGTCACCGCCAACATGACCGACGGCGGTTTGAGCGAATCCTGGCGGTCGAGGAAGAACTGCGCGAAGGCGTGTCCCATTTGCGCCGCCTGCTCCATGTACGCCATACCGAGCGCTGCGTCCTTCTGCACCGGCGTTCCGTCGAGACAGAGCTTGCCAAGCGCGTATGCCGCGTATGGGTTGTTCGCCTTCGCCGAAGCTTCCAGCAGCTCCACCGCGCGCCCGACATCCTTCGGCACACCGCTGCCCGTGAGGTACAGCTTGGCGAGCCGGTATTCCGCGTACTCGTTTCCCTGTGCTGCGGCACGGTCATACCAATGCGCCGCTTCCTCCATGCGGTGCTCCGATTGGAGCAGCTTGCCGAGCGCGTACTCCGCGCAGTCGTTGCCGCTTTCTGACGCGCGGAGGAACCATTTTTCCGCCTGCTCGTCGTCGGGAATCAGCAGCCCGCCGTCTCGGTAGAGCTTGCCGAGAAAGTATTGCGCGTGTTGGTCGCCGTCCACCGCGAGCTGCGTTAGCTCCTCGACGCACTCGAGGCGTTCCTCGTGCGGAACATCCCGGTCGAGGATGGCGTCGCGCAGACGGTGATAATCGTAGGGCGCATACGGGAACTCCTCCGGCTCGTCGCGCTCGTCCAGCTCTCTGTCCTCGAACGTCAGCGCGCCCGCGTTGATCTGATCCGCCGCGGCGATGACCGCGTTCTTGATCGCACGGAACTCTTTCTGCTCCGAGAGCCTGAGGCGCGCCCGCTTTTCGTCCTTGTAATAGCCGTCGACCTGTTCCTGCAATTCGAGCCAGCGGTCATAGCACGCGCGCACCGTGGGGAAGTCCTCCAGCGCGTCGACGATGGTGTCCACCTGACGCTTGATCGGCTTTTTGAGATACCCGTACTGATGCTTGCCGCTGACCGTGCTCATTGTCATCGCCAGCTCCTGCATCTGGTCTTCGAGCGCGGGCGCGTCGGCGATTTTGTTTTTTAGCTCCCGCGACAGCTCCACCAGAGCATGGCGCGCTTCCTTCACCAGCTCGTTGCGCGCGGAGGACTTCTGCTCATAGAGCTGCGTCATCTCGTGCAGGAAGATCTGATTCGTCAGCGTCGACTTGATCTCCCGGATGCCCTGCTTCGAGAGGTACGCCTGCCCCGGCTTGACCGACCACGCCATCATGTGGACGTGCGGATGATCGCCCTCGTTATGGAACGCGGCGCACCAGCGGAAGTCCTCCGGCGGGATGTGCATCGCCGCGGCGATATCGTTGCGATGCGCGCGGAGCGTATCACGCCAAGCGAGCGCGTTGTCATAGCCGAGCCGCGCCGCGTCCGCACGCTTGAGCGAGAGGATGTGCGTCCAGACGTTGCCCTTGTATTCCTCCAGCTCCTTCATCGTCGCGTCCAGATCGACGAAATCCTCGTCGCCGAACAGACCGTGCGAACCCAGGCGCTCCGCGCGAGGACGCGTGGCGATATACTTCGCATAGACCTCCGAGCGCTGCGCGTTCTCCCAATGCGAATCGAGCGCGGCGGAGACGTATTCGGAGGCGCGCGCTTTGGTCGGCTGCTCCGCGTAAGCGACGTGCTCAGGGTACGCCATCGTGTCAGGGAAGTCCCGTTCCAGATCGCGGACGAGCTGTTCCTGCCTGCGCGTCGGAGGACGGTCGTCGGGCAGCAGCTCCACGCGCTCGCGCGTACCGATGTAGCGCGCGTATCCGCCCGCGCCACCACCACCTCCGCCGCACTTGATGTACGGACTCTTGACAATCAATCCAGCCATTCGCCGGCACCCGCTTCGCGGTATTCACGGTCGCGCATATACTTGTCCAGCGACGTCATCCCGTTGAGCGCGCGCACGTTCTTGACGCTGCTCGCACGGAGGTCGTCGAGCTCGTCCTGCGAGAGCTGACCCAAGCCGGCGATGAGCGCGTTCGTCATATCCACCTCGGTCGAGACCTTGAAGAGCGCGCGGGACATGTTACGCTCGAACGCACCGAGCCGGCCGTCGATCGCCGCCATGATCTCCCGCGGCAGGAGCGAGCCGGCGCGCTTCATGTCGAGGTAGTCCAGGTAGTGCCGGACCGCTTCGTTGAGGAACTGGTTCATGCTCCGGCTGTCGCCTCTTTCGAGGTGACGCTCGATTTCTTCTCTGACCTCCGGCTCCACCCGCACGGTGAGCCGGTCTTTCTCATTTTCGCTCATTTTTCTCCCTTCCGGGCGTTAAGACGCCCTGCAAATGCCTGTATTTCGTGCCTTGCGCGGGACAAGGTGACAGG
>SVKM01000205.1 GCA_015068465.1 Oscillospiraceae bacterium
AGAGCAGCAGCACCGTCACCGCCGTCATCAGAAAGGTCCCGAAAAAGCCACGCCACATCGCGGTCAGCGTCCGCGCCTCGGTGACGGCGAGGACGACGCCGACCGTTTCGCCCATCGACTCGACGGGGACGCCGACGGCGAAGCACTTGTGCTCGTAGATGTCTCCGAGCGTCGTGCGGTCAAAGCTCTTGCCGTTGAGAAACTCCTGCGCCATGCCGTCCGGCAGCATCAGCACGCGGCCCTCGAACGAGGGGTTCGAGGTGAGCAGCACGTTGCCCTGTAGGTTGCAGATCAGAAAATCCGCGTCGGTCACGGAGGCGGCGAAGGTCGCCAGCTGCTGCATGCCGGCGAGCGAGCCGCCGTTGACGTAGGCGGAGACCATCTGCGAAACGACCGTCGCCTTCGCGCGCATGTCCGACTCGCGCTCGTTGCGCGTGTAGTTGTAGCTCAGCGCGAAGAACGACGCGCCGAGCAGCACCAGCGTCAGCAGCACGACGCCGGCAGTCAGCGTAAAGTTCTGCCAGTAAATGGTTTGAAAACGCCGGAAACGCGGCGCGTTTTTTTCTTTCTCGGTCATTACGCTTTCACTTCGAACTTATATCCGACGCCCCATACGGTCTTGAGCTCCCACTCGTCGCTCACGCCCTCGACCTTTTCGCGCAGGCGCTTGACGTGGACGTCCACCGTGCGCGAGTCGCCGAAATAGTCGAAGCCCCAGACCTCGTCAAGCAGCTGGTTGCGCGTGTAGACGCGGTTCGGCGTCGCGGCGAGGTGATAGAGAAGCTCCAGCTCCTTCGGCGGCGTGTCGATCTTTTTGCCGTCGACGATCAGCTCGTAGGAGTCGAGGTTGATGATCAGCTTGTCGAAAACGAGGCGCTTTTTCGTGTCGTCGGGGATCTCTGTGCGGCGCAGCACCGCGTTGATGCGCGCAAGCAGCTCCTTCATCTCAAACGGCTTGACGACATAGTCGTCCGCGCCCATCTCCAGGCCGTGAATGCGGTCGTCCACCTCGCCCTTGGCGGTGAGCATGATGACCGGGCACTTCGAGGTCTCGCGGATGCGCGCGAGCACGCCCCAGCCGTCGAGCACGGGGAGCATGACGTCGAGCAGCACAAGGTCCGGCTCCTGCGCCTGAAATTCCTCGACCGCCTTGCCGCCGTCCGGGGCGAGGCGCACGTCGAAGCCCTCCTTGTCCAGATACATCTTGATAAGGTTGGAGATGTTGTTGTCGTCTTCGACCACGAGAATATTGCGTGCCATGGAGCGGCCTCCTCTTGCTTTTTTATCATACTATAGACCAAATTCCGCGATTTTACTTGAACGATTTGTGAATTTAAGTCAAGACGACCTCGTTCAGCCTTGCCGGCGTGCAGTTTCCGGCGTGCAGGCCGGTGAGCAGCGAGGGCAGGATATCCTCCGCCGCTTCGTCGCTGCCGAGGAACACGCAGCAGCTCCCGCCGCTGCGGTCCGCGGCGGAGAAAATGCGCGTGCACATGCGCGAAACCGAGGGATAGCCGTCGCTGTAATCGGGGTCGAACCGCAGCGGACAGTAGCCGGCGTCCGCAACGGCGCGGGCGGTCTCTTCGGCTGCGCCGTCGAGGAAGACCAGGCGCGTCTTGGCGTTTGCCGCGTTCCAGAGCACGCGGTTTGCCTCTTCGATGCGGCGCAGCGTGCCTTCGGCGCCGTCGGAGGCGTCGATGCGCAGGGCGACGGCGCCGCCGCCGGCGGCCAGCCGGCGCAGCAGATCGTCCGCGTTCGGGAGGCTTTGCGGCGTGAAGAGGAACGCGGCGTCGTCGACGCTGTCCAGCAGACGCGCGGAGCGCGCGGCGTCCGTCGCCTCGATGACGAGATAGACCGTGCGCTGCGCCTGCTCCCGCGTCGGATCGTTCGCGGCGGGCGTGTTTGCCCCGCCGGACGACGGCGCGTGCGCGCGCTCGTACTGCGCGTAGCGCTGCGCCATACCCTGATCCGCCGCGTCGATGAACGTCACGTCGTTGAGCACGGCGGAGGAATTCTTGATGCGCAGAAGATACCCGTAGGTCACGCGCGTGTAGCTGTATTCCAGAGAGAAGAAGCGGCAGAGCACGTCAAGCGGGAAAAAGACGATATCGCCGCGCGTAACGGTCGGGGCGTAAAAGCTCTGCCCGTCGCGCGCTTCGGCGTAGCCGGTCGCCATGTTGAAGATCAGCCCGCTGCGCAGCTGATAGAGGACGACAGTCTGCTTTTCGCGGTTGCGGCTGTACTGGATGCCGAGATCGTTGTCGACCACCGCGGTTTGGGGAATGTAGATCGTGCCGCCCGCCCAGAAGGGCATGGTTTCATCGTTGAGCGGATAGATTTTTTCGTTGGCGGCGGTGAAGATGACCGTTCCTGCCGCGGCGGAGCGCTCCGGCACAAGACTGAGGAGCATCAGCGCCGAGAACAGCAGACAGAGCAAACGCCTGCATTTGCGCATACTGCCGCCCCCTTTCTGCTCGGTATACACATACACAATTATTATATCAAATTTGGCGACATAATGCAATGCTTTCCGAATAGCGGAATCTGAAATAATGAATGATGCACTAATAAATATGTAAAATCTTGCTGCAACATCTTGCCAAACTCGACATAATATGCTAAAGTGTCCTTGTAGTATACACCAAATCTGTTGTTATTGAAAGGGCAGTTCCGCAGAGGGATATGCGGTAAACTATTTTGAGAGGTGTTGACAATGAAAGAGAGAGGGATCTTCAAAAAACTGGGCGTACAGGTGGGCTTAATTACGATGGTTGCGCTCACGCTTACCACGATGATCGTTATGTTTGCGACGATGTCGATGTTCCATCGGTATAACGACAACATTCTCGTCGAGCGCGCGAGCGTCGGCAAAGAGGTGCTCAAGGACACGCTGAACAACAAGATCACGATGCTCGACGAGCACTACGCCAGATGGACGAGCGACAAGAACCTCGGTTCCGCCGTCGCCACGCGCAACGGGGATTATTTCGCCAACGTCTGGAATCAGTACGCCGACAGCTCGTCGTTCTTCGCGGTTGCCGACGCGCAAGGCGGCATCATCTTCAAGAGCAGCAACTATCCGTTCTCCTCCTTTGACCTCGGCGCCATTGCGAACGGCAAGACCGTCAAGGGCATCTATCAGGAGGGCGACCATCTGGTCGCGGTTCAGGCGCAGGCGTTCTCCGACCGCCTTTCCAACGGCGTTGTCGTCGTGGGCTTCGACATGTCGGACAGCTCGTGGATGAGCGCGGTCAAGGAGCTGTCCGAGTGCGACGTCACGATCTTCAACAACAACATCCGCCTGTCCACCACGATCATCGACCCGAAGACCAACAAGCCGGTCGTCGGCACGACGATGAGCGAGGCCATCAAGAAGACGGTCCTGGACGGCAAGCAGATCTACAAGGGCAAGGCGACGATCATCGGCAAATCCTACTATGTCGCCTATGAGCCGATGCTCGACGTCAACGGCAATGTGGTCGGCGCGTATTTCGCCGGCTCGGACGCTACCGAAGCGAACGCTGAGTTCAGCAGGGTCACCGTTGTTTCGATTGTGATTGCAGCCATTGCTCTCGCGCTGACCGACCTTGTGGTGCTCTGGTTCTCGAGAAAGAAGATCGTGCACCCCATCGAGCAGGTCACGCTCCTTGCCGATGAGATGGAATGCGGCATGCTGCGTGAGACCAACGTCAACTACAACTTCTCCGACGACGAGATCGGCATTTTCGCCAAGAAGCTGCTCGTTACCAAGGAGCAGATCAATTCCTACATCAACGACATTTCCCGCATCCTCTCCGCCATGGGCGGCGGCGATTTCACCAAGAAGCCCGCGGTGCAGTACAACGGCGACTTTAC
>SVKM01000206.1 GCA_015068465.1 Oscillospiraceae bacterium
CTGCTTTCATTGGTTTGGATATTGGCGAAGGTGTCGTTGAGGATATCCAGATCGTGAACGGAGCGGTATATCCCGGCGGTTGAGGAAAGCTGCGCGTTGAGCTTTTCCGCGATCTGGGTTTTCCTGGCGGAGCGATGCAGGATCACGGAGAGCGCACAGACGATCAGAACGACGACCGCGATGGTCGCCGCAAGCAACAGCCGCAGGGGCCTGAACACGCTTGTCGCGTTCTTGACGGAAAGGCAGCGCCAGTCGTTCTGTATTTTTGCCTGATAGACGATATATCGGGAGCCGTTGTAATTGAACTCATAGAATTCCCTGTTGGAGCTGTTCAACCGGCTGAGGATCGCCGCGCCGAGCGTGTCCCGCTCCTCGCGGTAGTTCTTTCCGACCTCTCCGCCGTCCGAATGGGCAACGACCATGTCGCGGTCATTGAGGACCAACTCCATATCCACGCCGCCCGCGGCAACAACGTCGGCGGCGATCTCCTGCAGCCGCGCGAGCGAAACGTCCAGCGAGACGACGCTTTCGCCGTCGCAGAGCCTGATCGCGAGCGCCATCATCATCTCGCCGCCCTGGACGTCAAGGTAAGGGTCGATCAGCGTCAAGTATTGATCGCTTTTCATCGTCTGAACGTACCACGGGCGCTCAACCGCGACATAATCGGCGTCAGGGACCCAATTCGTTCCGCTGACGAATCTCCCGTTGATCCAGCCGTACATTCCCGTCGAGTTCTCCAGGATCGCGTTCTTTACCGCAATGGACTGTTCTACCATGTAAGCCTGGATCTCGGCGTCGGACGCGCCCGTCCTGAGCATGTCGTCGAGCGTATACGCCGTCAGCCTGACGGCGTCGATGCTGGCGGAAAGGTAATCGTTGAACTGCGCTTCCGCCCTTTGCGCCACGATCTCTCCGTCCTTGATGATGCTGCCGCGTTTCTCCTCAACCAGCTTGTTATAGTATGACAGGATGATCGCGACGAAAAATGCGATGACAAGCGCCGAGAGCAGTATATTTTTGAAAAGGGCACGCTTTCTCACCGTTGTTTTGATGTGCATCTCTACCGTCCTTTCGCCCCTATGCCTCGTCATGCCGCGCAGAGCAGGCTGGCCTGCTCTCGTCTCGCATCCGGTCGGCGCGGCGGTATACGTCCATAAAGCTCTTGTCCGTTTCCGGGTCGAAAACCGCATAACCCATCGACAGGCTCAGATGCGTATGGTAAGGCTTCTCCTTGACGTTTTCCGCCGCTATGCGAAAATCAACGCTTGAAAAGCCGTTTTGTATGTCGGAGAGCGAAGTGGTCTCCGCGATGGCGATAAACTCGTCTCCGCCGATGCGGAACACCCGGTCTTTGCCGAAAACGGAGCTGAGGGCATTCGCGGCGTCTTTGAGCGCCATGTCGCCGTACCCGTGACCGTAAGTCCTGTTGATTTCGGAAAGCTCGTTGAGATTAAAAATCAAAATCGAAAACTCCGCCAGGCCTTCCCTGACCATGTCGTCCATCACGTTTTGGGTGCTCAGGTAGCACTCCTTGTTCATCACGCCGGTCGTTTTGTCAAAATACGCCTGCTCATGCACCTGATCGATCTGGGCATGCAGATCCGCCTGCATGGCGGCGAGTTTTCGCGTCAGCGAATCGAGGTCATCAATATCGAACCGCTCCGTTTCTTCGCCGCCCGCGGCGTCGGATATGTCGACGCCCGCCATATTCTGGACCTCCAGCATCAGCGTTTCAAGGCCGACCGACAGCCCTTTGAGATGCTCGTTTACCGTGCGGACCCGCGCCCTGCTTTTGTTGATCAGCAGCATCGCGATGGCGATGCCCACCACAAGAAACGCAACGCAAGCGATGGTCGTGGTTCGAACCATCGCCTTGATCTGCGCGTCATACCATTCCCGGCTGAAATCCACTCCGACGATTCCCGCCACTTTGCCCGTGGAATCGAAAACCGGACTGTACGCGCTGTAGAAGCTGCCCCAGGCGTCCTCGTAAGGGACGTCGTCGACGGCGCTCGTCCCGCGGCTTGCCTGATACAGCGCGTCGGTATAGGCGACTGGGGAGCCGAATTCAGCCGGATCGTCCGACGGATCGAGGCCGAATACGAATTCGCCGTTTCCCATGTCCCGGATACAGTAGATGTACGACAGCGCGATGTTATCCTGAAAAGTCGTCAGCATCGCCATGACCGAATGGTACTCCGCGGTCCCCTCGTCCTCCGGTGAAATATTCCGCAGAATATCCCCGTCGAGCAGACAGGCGGCCGTGTTCGAGATGTCGAGCATTCTGGCGCGCATACTGCTCCTGATCGCCGCGCTGGACTGCCGCGTCAGAAGGACGCCGAGGATCGTGTTTGCCAGAATGGAAAAAACCGCGAGCAACAGCAGATATTTTGACGTCGTGCTGATTTTCCGCTTCTCACTTTTCATGAAAGCACCTCATTTTCATGCATCCGGGGCAGGGGGCATGCGGACGGCATCAGACGATCTCGCAGTAGGTCAGCGTCTGATTGAGCAGTTGGTAAGCGACCTCGCCGAACGTAACGGGGCCGGTATAGAGAGGCGTCTTTTTCCCCTCCAGATCGCCGTAAAGATAGTTGAGGATGCAGTTGCAGGAAAACACGGGCTTTTCCGCCCCCGCCGCGGCGATCCTGCCGTTGAGCTCCTCCACATAGTTTGAAACGCGCGTGGCAAAGCGGTACTCGATCCCCTTGAACACCGGCGCGTAAAGCCCCACGCTTTTATCGCCCACCGATTTGACGGAGACATTGATGTAAACGCCGTTGCAGTCTGCCACCAGCGGCATTTGCGTGTCGATATGATTCTCGCGGATATATGCGGCGAGATCCGTCTCCCGGCCGTTTACCCTGCACCTGGTCACCTCAAGCGCATTTTCATCGAAGGTGATGACCGGGTCCGCCTTGTCGTCCTCGAAGATGTTGACAATGCTGATCATGGCGTTTTTGCCCTCCGGCAGCTTGAGATACATCGCCACCGCCTTGTCCGAATAAGACTTTCCGGTCGTACCGTCGTAGACCTTTGCGTTCTCGTCCGTGTTCAGGTCGTGCCCCGACACCCAGCCGACCGTCGGGTGCAGCAGAAGCTCCTCCACATAGGGCGCTTCCCTGGCGTACTTCTCCGCCACCTTGGAGCCGTAGGGCAGGATCAGCATGGTCAGGCCGTTTTCAAAGCATTCCTCGACGATCTGGAAAATATTGTACTTGCCGTAGACCGCCACAGCGGCGTCTTCGGCAAACGAAAGTTCGTTGACATAGAGCTTTTCCTTTGAAAGAACGCCTCCGCTCTCGGCAATAAAGTAGGGCGTGGTACCGCCGATCCATTTGCCGGTGGGAAGCCGCGAGAGCAGGGAATCGTCAGCCGCGATATGAAGAGTTTTGCCCGCGCGGATCAGGGCGGACGCCTCATCGAATGAAACGAGCATGATTGTATCCTCCTTCTTTCAGACAGTTCTTTCCAAGATCAAATCGTTCACAGTGCCGCGATTTTGGCGAAGTCCGCGTTGACCACCGCCGGAAATTTTGCTGCAAAGTCGTCCACCTCTTTCAGGCACGCGTCCATGCTTTCCGGATCGCTTGCCACCTTTCGCTGCAGCTTGTTGATGAGCATATTGAATCCGAGATTTGCCGACGTATACTTGAGCTTTTTTTGCAGGATCAGCTGAAATTTTGCCTGAATGTTAGGCGCCATAGCTTCTTCTCCCCCTTTCTGATCGCTCCGTTATTGTTTGCACAGCGCGGCGACGCGCTCCCAGTCCAATTCCATCATCGCGTTTCGGATCTCCTCGACGCGCTTTTTGTCCTC
>SVKM01000207.1 GCA_015068465.1 Oscillospiraceae bacterium
CACGAACGTCCCCGGCGACACCCGCTCGCCGTTTGCCTTCTTCCAGCGCACCAGCGACTCCGCGCCCACGACCTTTTCGGTGTTGATCTGGCACTGCGGCTGGAGCTGGAAGTATATCTCGTGATCCTCCAGGCCCTTTTGGAAATCCGAAAGGATGCGGTAATCCCGGTCGGTCTTCTCATACATCGCGGGCGTGAACTCGCGGATGCGGTTGTGATAGTCGTCCTTCGCGCGGCGCGACGCCATCGCGGCGCGGTCGTAAAGCTCCTCGATGGGCTCCTCCCCGTCCAGCGGACAAATGCCGAAGGCGGGCATAAAGCCCACGGAAGTCCCGTATCTCTTGATCACATCGTGCAGCTCGTCATAGAGCTGGTGTATCTGATCGCGGTCGTCGGGGACGAGCAGCGCAAAATCGTCCTGCCCGAAATAGCAGGCGATCCCGCCCGAATTCTTCTCCACGCGTTTGAGCTTTGCGCCGATCTGCGCGAGCAGCTGGTCGCCCTGCGAGCGGTTGTACCACTCGTTGAACAGCTTGAAGTGCTCCAGATCAATGGAGATCACGCACCATCCCGCCTTGCGCTCCGCCATGCGCTTATGGGCAAGCTCGAAAAACCGTTCTTCCTGCAAAAGCCCCGTCAGCGCGTTGCAATCGCCGGCCTCCGCGTCATCCGCCGCCTGTTTCTCCGGCTCGAGCTTATCCTGGATATCGACGAGAAAAGAATAGTAGGTTCCGTCCGGCAGGGCATAGCTTGCCCCGCCGACCGAAACCTGTTCGACCCAGCGCCAGTTGCCGCTGGAAAGCTTAAAACGAAACCGGCTGCGGACCTTACCGTTGTTCTTCGGGTCCTGCAGCTCCCGATAGATGCGGTCCGGATCGCAGTCGCGCAGATACCCCGGCTGATCGTCGGGATGTACCATATATTCGGTAGAACTGTGAAAGAGCTCGCGAAACCCGCCCTCGGCTCTCGGCACGAAGTATTTCCCCTCCGTATGCTTGAGGCTGCGGCTCCGGTCGTGGACGAGATCCACCTCCACCAGCTCGTCATACGGTGCGAGCATCATATCGACGATGGTCGAGGCGGCGGCGTCGGTATTTCGGATCGATTCGTAGGAATCTGGGCTCATGTACGGTCTCCCTCCGCAAAATCGAGGACAGCATCCTGTCAAGCAGAATTGCTTTACCATTATGTTTGTTTTGCCAAACTTTGGCAAGTCAATTCTGTATTGTCCTCACAGGAAACACATAGTAACAAAAAATTCACAAAAAATCAACTGATTTTTTCACGCTTTTTCGAAATTTCAAGGCGCGATGGGCTTGACCGTGAACGAAGACGTTGCCAGCTCCGTCCCCTTCTTATCCGAAACAACGATCGTCACCTGCACGGTGTCTCCCGACGGCGCGATCGTCAGTCCGGTTACCTTCAGCGCCTTGCGGCCCTTGTAAGAGCCGGCGCCGACCGCCTCATAGCTGTTTCCCGAATAATTCAGCACAAGGCGTCCGTCGGTATTGACGTCGAACGAGCAGCCCGACCCCAGAGCGTAGACATGATCCGTAAACTTCACCGTGCCTGCGTCCGAGGCAATATCTTCGGCATAGATCAGCTCGTTCTGCACGAACAGCGACAGCGCCGAGCACAGAAGCTGCGCGTCGGCGTCCTGCGTCCGGTCGTTGAGCTGGCGGGTGGAGAGGTCGACGGTCGCTGCGATGATCCCGCCGGCAAGCGTGACAAGAAACAGGGTGATCAGCAGCTCCAGAATGGTAAGGCCGCCCTGCGCGCACAGTTTTTTTGCCGCCGCGCTTTTACTCATAGTAGACCATGCCCCCCTTGCTCTCATAGACGGTCACCGTGCCCAGCGAAACGCTGTTGCCGCCCTCCCAGGAAAGCGTTGCGTTCGCCGACCCATTCGACTTGTCGCCCGCATACCTCGGGAAGGTCAAAAAATCCCTGGCGCCCGCGTTCACCCGCGCGGAGGATACCACCGAGCCGGCGAGCATCAGCCCCGCCAGCGTGATGATCAGCATGGCGATCAGGCTCTCGACCAGCGATTCGCCGCGTGAGGCGCGCAGACGCGCCTTGATTTTCTTCAGCATGCTTTGCGCCTCCTCACTTTGCTTCCGCGTGGATCATATCCGCCGGCAGCGAGACCTTCGACGTCACCGTCCAGTATTCGATCTCAATGCTGATGAGGTTTCCTTCCAAATCATAGTTATATTTGTAGGTCGGTATTCTGGATATCTCTTCCACGTCCGCGCCGCCGAAGATCAGCGTGACGGGCGGCGCGCCGCTCGTCGCATCGCCCTCCATGCGCAGCGCGAGCTTTCTCTCGTCATAGTCGGCACGGATCGTCCGGTCAAATGAGTATCCGGCGATCTTGAGCGTAAAATCCAGATCCGAGAACGAGCCCTCAAGCATTTTCGCGGCAAGCTTTTCTCCCAACTTTTTCAAATCGCTCGGTTCGACGTCGTATTTTCTTTTGTCCGCCCGCTCCGTCGCACCGTCCGGATCGTATTCCCGCGTGATCGTGACCGTCATGCCGCCCAAGGACTTGCGCAGAAGCGCCGCGGCGGACGTCGAGGCGAGGTATTCCCCCTGCTGTGCCTGCTGGCCCTTCAAGCGGCTCGCGTTGTTGAGCGCGGCGGTGACGATCGCCATGCTCGCCAGCGCCGCAACCGCAAACACGATGAGCGCAAACAGAGCGGTGATCCCCGCTTCGCTGTTCAGTTTCTGTCTGATCCTGCGCACGTTTCTTATCCTCCGCCGCCCCCTCCCGAAAGCCGGGAGGGGGCGTGTTTTCATCTTACGGCTCGTAGACGGGCGTCAGCGTCACCTCGCCGGTGGGCTTTACAATGATGTTTCCGGTTTCGTCGATCACGCGCGTACCGTCTATCAGCCGGAAGCCCTTAAAGGTCTTGCCGTCCGGCTTCGCCGCGTCAGCCTCGGCTCTGATCGCCTCGAGCGTCTTGTCTCCGCTGAACGCGTTGCCGTCGTAGTACAGCGTGCCGAATTCGCCGAATTTGACCTTCGCGTACGCCGTCTTCGTCATCGTACCGTCGGCTGCCTTGCTGTAGTACGCCTTGCCGTCATAGTAGAGCGTTCCAAGACCGCCAAGCGCGTCGGCGCGATAGACCTTCACAAACGTATTGCCCGTGTAGACCTGTTTCTCCGTTCCGCCGCCCTTGAGCGTGATGGTGGTTGTAACGGTGCTGGTGCCAAGCGGCAAGTCGTTGTTGAGCAGTTCCACGAGGTCGGTATTCGTTTCGCTGCCGCTGCTGTAGGCAGTCTCGAAGCAACTGCCTTCCGTGAAGCAGGCAAGCGTATCTCCGTCAACACCTCTGATGCTGACGATCCGTGGCTTTTCGGTATTCCCCCGCACCCAGTCGAGCGCGGCAGGCGAGGTGATGGCGCTCGCGTCAAACCGATAGTCAAACTCCGCCGAAACAGGATGAGCGCGCCTATACTCGTCGGTCGTCGAAGCAAAATCCGCCGGTTTCCAAAGCTGGATCGGATTCGTCGCAGAGGCGTCGAGCATGTAGCACTGGTAGGGATCGCTCGCGATGACGTAGACGTTCTCCACGTAGGACTTCCGGGTCGGCTTGCCGTCTGCCGCGAGGTCGCTGTAAATCGCCACCTTCACGCCGCCGAAGTCCGCCCAGTAGGTGGTCTTATAATACCAGCAATCCGCGGGCGCGTAGTAGAAGATGACCGAGTCGCCCAGGCGGAAGCGCTCAATGCTTTGCAGGGCTGTGAGCGCGTAATACCCGCTCAGCTCATTCGCGAGCTCCGGATAGTCTGTCGTGG
>SVKM01000208.1 GCA_015068465.1 Oscillospiraceae bacterium
GATCGTGTCGCCCTCGTAGCGGCGCAGCAGCTCGCCGAGCTCCAGCTCGGTCTGCCAGCGCAGATAGTTGTCCAGCGCCGAGAACGGCTCGTCGAGCAGCAGGCACTCCGGCTCGGAAATGAGCGCGCGGGCAAGCGCGACGCGCTGCTGCTGCCCGCCCGAGAGCTGGTGCGGACAGAGGTTCTCGACGCTCTCGAGCCGGAACGCCCGCAGCTTTTCGTCCACCGCCGTCGCACGGCGGTCGCGCGGCAGATGGTGCACGGCGGCAAAGAGGTTCTGGCGCACGGTCATCGTCGGAAAGAGCGCGTACTGCTGGAAGAGATAGCCCACGCGCCGCTTCTGGGGCGAAACGTTGATATGCCTGTCGCTGTCGAACAGCACGCGGTCGTTCAGCACGATCTGCCCGCGGTCGGGCGTTTCGAGGCCCGCGATGCACTTGAGCGTCATGCTCTTGCCGCAGCCCGACGCGCCGAGCAGCGCCATCACGCCGCCCTCGGTCTCAAACTGGATGTTGAGCGTAAAGTCGTCGAGCTCCTTGTGGATATTCACCGATAACATACGCTCACCTCTTTCCCCTGCGCTTTTCCAGCAGGTTGACCGCCAGCAGCACCACCGCCGAGATCGCGAGGTTCACCAGCACCCACTTCAGCGCCGTCGCCTCGTCGCCGGTGCGCCAGAGCTGATAGACCTCGGTGGAGATCGTCGCGGTCTTGCCGGGCGTATAGCCCGCGATCATGCTCGTCGCGCCGTACTCGCCCAGCGCGCGCGCGAACGAGAGCACCGCGCCGGCGAGAATGCCCTGCCGGCAGGCGGGCATGCGGATGTGCCAGAAGATCCAGGTGTTGGAAAGCCCCAGCGTGCGCCCCGCGTCGGAGAGCGTTTCGTCGAAGCTCTCAAACGCGCCGCGCGCCGTGCGGTACATCAGCGGGAAGGTCACGACGGCGACGGCGAAGATCGCCGACCACCACTGCATCACGAGCTTCGTGCCCCAGGTTTCGAAGACCCATGAGCCGACGACGCGCCGCGGCCCCAGCACGAGCAGCAGCAGATAGCCCACGACCGTCGGCGGCAGGACGAGCGGCAGCGTCAGCAGCACGTCCAGCACGCCCTTTGCGAGCCGCGGGAGCTTCGCGATATAGTACGCCGCCGCGACGCCGAAGAAAAACACGAACACCGACGAGATCGCGGCAATACGCAGTGAATTGAGAAGGGGAAACCAATCCATAGGGGGCTCCTTTTCAGTGAAGTACCCTATATTGTATCCTATTTTTGAAGAGAAGTAAAGCCGACGGACTCAAAAATCGCGCTCGCCTCCGCGCCCCTGCAATAATCGAGAAACGCCTGCGCCTCGGCGGCGTGCGCCGACTGCGCGAGCACCGACGCGGGATAGATCACCTGCCCGCACATCTCCGCGGTCGCGGTGTCCACGACGATCAACCCCGCGGAGAACGCGTCGGTCGCGTACACGACGCCGCAGTCCGCCGCCGCCTCCGCGACCTGCGTCACGACCTCCTTGACGTTGCCGCCGTAGGTCAGAACGCCGCTTGCGGCAAGCGCCGCCTCGTCCAGCCCGTAAAACGCAAAAATCTTCTGCGTGTACTGTCCCACGGGCACGTCGCTGTTGCCCATCGCGAGCAGGACGCCGCCCTGCTGCAGCTTTTCGGCGAGGTCGGCGAACGATTCGACGCCCTTGGGATCGCCCGCAGGCACGACGAGCGCGACCTTGTTCTCCAGCAGGTCCACGCGCGAGCCGGGCAGCAGCAGGTCGAGCCCGTCCGGGTTCTTGTCCGCATCGCCCTTGAGCGCGCCGTCGAGCGCGTTCATCTGCCTGGGCGCGGCGGAAATGAACAGGTCGCAGTCCGCGCCCTCGGCAATCTGCGTCTTGAGCGTGCCGGAGGAATCGAAGTTGAATTGAAGCGTCACGTTCGGCGCGACGGTCTTGTACTGCTCACCGACGGCAGTGAGCGTTTCCTTGAGCGACGCCGCGGCGAACACGACCAGCTCAACAGGCCCGGCGGCGCCTTGCGGCGCGTCCTGCGCCTGCGCGCCGCAGCCGGCGAGCGCCGCGCAGAGAAGCGTGAGCGCAAGCAGCAAAACGATGCTCTTTCTCATGTCTTTTCCCTCCTACAATATAGACAATATGTAATGACCCCCGATTTGTAGAAACGTGGATTTACCTGTATACTACAGATTGGTCAAAATCAGGTAACAGGGATTACCGCATACAAATGGAGGTCATTACATGAAGCATTATAGCACAGTTTACGTCGGAATGGACGTCCACAAGGAAAATTTTTCTCTCTGCTGCTACACGAACGAGAAAGAGCAGGCGGAATACCCTCAGAGAGTCCCAGCGGACTACAGCAAAGTCATCAACTACATTGAAGCCATGCGTTTCCATTATGGGGACGATGTGCTGTTTGTATGCGGTTATGAGGCTGGCTGCCTCGGGTATACGCTGTATCACGAGCTCATGGCTCACAATTTGAAATGCGTGATTCTGGCACCGACAACGATGCCTGTTCCATCTGGGCGGAAGAAGGTCAAGACCGACAAGCGCGACGCCGCGCTCATCGCCAGATGTCTGGCGCACCATGACTACAGCCCTGTGCATATCCCGACACAGAAAGACGAGCAAGTCAAGGAGTACCTTCGGATGCGGGACGACCACAAACTGGCGCTGAAAAAGGTGAAGCAGCAGATTCTTGCGTTCTGTCTCAGGCATGGATATCACTATGATGGTACGAAGAGCCATTGGACGCAGACACACCTTGCCTGGCTTCGCGCGCTGAAAGCCGACGCCTTGTATCAGGAGATCCTGGAGGAATACCTTCTCACCTATGATTACCTGACAGGAAAGTTGGCGCGTATCGACCAACGAATCGAAGAACTCGCCTCAGATGATGAGTATCGGGAGAATGTGGCCAAACTCTGTTGTTTCATGGGTATCAAAACGCAAACCGCTCTTTCCGTGATAACCGAGATCGGCGATTTCAAACGTTTTCCGGATGCGGAGCACTATGCCGCATATCTGGGTCTTGTGCCGGGAGAGAATTCCAGCGGTGAAGGTCAAAACCGTCTCGGAATCACCAAAGCCGGCAACCGTCATCTTCGGATGCTGCTGGTAGAGGCCGCCCAAAGCTATTCGCGTGGTCAAATAGGGCACAAATCCAAAGGCCTTACTGACAGGCAAAGCGGAAACTCTCCGGCTGTAATTGCATACGCAGACAAGGCAAACGAGCGGCTCCGCAGAAAATACTACAGAATGGTTCTAAAGAACGGCAAGAAAGCTAACGTTGCAAAAACCGCTGTAGCCAGAGAACTTGCCTGCTTCATCTGGGGCATGATGACGGAAAACATCGCATGAGATACGACATCGCCATATCTTTGTCAAGGCCAAGCCGCCTGCGGCGGTGCTTCGCAGCCTTGACAAAGCTCTGCCGCTGCCGTAGCGGGTAAAGAAAGGGCTGCAAGCAGCCGATTCCATCCACCGGAAGGCATCTCGAAGGAGCTCTGCTTGTTCATAAGGTTCGAGCTATCTACGAAGTAACTATGTTGGCACAGAACTTGTGATCCACGCTTCTAGACGGTAGAGCTCACGGCGGACCATTGACCTGTCGGTAAGGAGCGATCCGAATCCACGTATATCAGAGTGGTCAAATGCCGGAGACTGATGTCAGGGCTCTTTCGAGATGCCTTCCGGACAACCAAAAATCTGCCGTGACCCTGTTCGGGGCAAATTGCCTCTTGACAAAGGTCATTACATATCAGTTA
>SVKM01000209.1 GCA_015068465.1 Oscillospiraceae bacterium
AGAGAGCAAGCAGCGAGCCGAAAAACACGCAGACAGCCACGATCAGCGCCACGCTGCGGATCACATATCCGGAAACGGTGCTGTTCACATCGTCGATAAAATAATCGGCGCCGATGAGCGCAATGGTCTCGCCGTCCGAGGTCACCAACGGCTTGCAGCCCGTGTAGCAGGTGCCGTAGCTCCACACGTCCTCAAAGAAAACGATATCATCCGCGTCCCACGCGTCCAGATACGGCTGCACCTGCTCGCGCGTGTATTCGTCGCTCAAATCGTAAAGGATGGGCCAGTCGTCCGTGCTCTCCCCCGTCGCGATCGCCGCCTCGATCTCCGCCTGGCTCGTGGACGAGATCACGCTGATCATCTTGCCATCCGGGTCATCGCTGGGGATGACGATGTAGAGGTAGGCAAGCTCAAAGTCGTCCACAAAGCGGTTGATCAACTTCTGCAGCTCGTCGCGCTTGGGCGAGGACGTCGCGTTTCTGATGCACTCGCGCAGATCGTCCGCGTCCGTGCTGCGCTCGACCGCGCTCACCACGTCCCGCAGCCTCGCGTCATACTGATGCATGATGGCCGTGGTAAACGCAGTGCGCGTCTGAAGCGACAGCAGCAGGCTCAACACCAGAATGAGCCCCGTGCAGCCGACGAGGATGCTTCGATTGATCGGGCTTTTGTGCTTGCGGATCGACATGGCGGCTCCCCCTGTTTTTTGCGTCTACATATACAGACTATATTCTATACGATAAATGGAAATTGTGCAAGAGGCGTGTTCCAAAACGCCATGCTTTTTTGAAGCACTTGCCTTTCTCCGCCGCTTCTGTTATAATCTGCATCCGTGGCATGTGCCGCCAAATTTTACCGTGAGGTGTCCCATGAACCAGAAGGAGATCAACGAGCTGCGCCGCCGGTTTCGCGCAGAGAGAAGCAATATCAGCCGCATCTACGGCTGTTTCGTCAACACCAACCGCGAGATCGTCGCCCATCTCGACTCCTCGCTTGCGCTGATGAAGCAGGAGGAGGTCGAGGCGTATCTCGGCCACCTCAAAAAGTGCCTCTCCGGCGGAATGGGACGCAACCTCATCGACATCGAGTTTTCCACGCAGCAGGTCGTGGACAGCGCCGAGCACCGCCTGCTCATGGCGCTGCGCGATTCCCACTGTCAGGACGATAAGGCGCGCGACGAGCTGTACGGGCGCATCATCTCGTCCTTGAAGCTGGAGCAGAACAACTATATTATCCTGCTCGCCGCCGACGCCTACGATGTTCCCTACCGCGGCAGCGACGACGAGGATCAGGCGGACGCCTCCGCAGAGGTGTTCAACTACTTCGTCTGCGCGGTCTGCCCCGTCAAGGACGCGACCGCCGACCTGCGCTTTTTCTACGACGTCAACGAGCTGCACGTCACCTCCAGCGGCCCCGTTGTGGACAACACGGCGCTCGGCTTCCTCTTCCCCGCCTTTGACGACCGCCGCGCCAACATCTACAACGCGCTCTACTTTGCGCGCAAGCCCGACGAGCTGCACGAGGAGCTCATCAACGCGGTCTTCCGCACCGAGCCGCCCATGTCCGCGCCAAGCCAGAAAAACGCCTTCCACACCGCGCTCTCCGACGCGCTGGAGGGCGAATGCAGCTACGCGGTCGTGCAGTCGGTCAACGAGCAGCTGCGCGAGCGCATCGCCGAGCACAAGGAGTCGAAGGACCCGGCGGCGCTGACGCTCAGCACCGGCGAAGTCGGCACGATCCTGCGCAGCGGCGGCGTTTCGGACAAGCACGTCGAGGCGTTCACGAAGTCCGTCGAGGCGGAATTCGGCGAAGATGCCGTGCTCATGCCGACCAATCTTGTGGACGGCAAATTCGAGGTCGTGACGCCAAATGTGAAGATCACCATGTCGCCGGAGTACAGCGACATGGTGGAAACGCGCGTCATCAACGGGCGCAAGTACATCCTCATCCCCGCCGACGAGGGGCTGGAGGTCAACGGCGTCGCGGTGGAGATCCGCGAAGGCTGACTTGTGCTGTTGCTCTTACGCTGCAAAAAAGTCCCGTGAAGCCATGCTTCACGGGACTTTTTCATATGTTGTGCCGGGAATCAGCCGGGACGGACGGCGGGCGTCTTGTCCTCGACCTTCTTGCCCTCGTTGTCGTGCAGGTGGCAGGCGCAGAAGTGGCCGGGCTCGACCTCGCGCCACTCGGGGACGACCTGCTTGCAGATCTCCATGCACTGGCTGCAGCGGGTGTGGAACTTGCAGCCCTTGGGCGGGTTCACCGGGCTGGGGATATCGCCCTCGAGGATCTGCAGCTCCTTGCTCGCGTCGGGGTCCGTGGTCGGGATCGCGGCGATCAGCGCCTGCGTGTAGGGATGCAGGGGCTTCGCGAAAATCGCCTCAGACTCGGCGAGCTCGACCATGTTGCCGAGGTACATAACGCCGATGCGGTCGGAGATGTACTTGACGACGGACAGGTCGTGCGTGATGAACAGATACGTCAGGTCCTGCTTCTCGCGCAGGTCCTGCAGCAGGTTGATGATCTGCGACTGGATCGACACGTCGAGCGCGGAGACCGCCTCGTCACAGATAACGAACTTGGGCTGGACCGCAAGCGCACGCGCAATGCTGATACGCTGGCGCTGGCCGCCGGAGAACTGGTGCGGGAAGCGGTGCAGGAAGTACGGCGCAAGGCCGCAGTCGTCCATGACCTTGAGGATGTAATCCTGCATGCGGGCATTGTTCTTGCGGTAGATGTTGTGCGCGGTCAAGCCCTCGCCGATGATCTGGCCGATGGTCATGCGCGGGTTCAGCGAGGAATACGGGTCCTGGAAGACGATCTGCAGATCGCGGCGCAGCAGGCGGATCTCGTTGTACTTCAGACGCGCGAGGTCGATGCCGTCGTCGTGGTAGATCTCGTACTTCTGGAACTCCGGGTCGTTGCGCAGCGGTTCGCGCAGCTTGTCGATGTCGTCGTCGGACTTTTTGAGCTGCTCGCCGAGCGTCTTCATCTCGTCGTCGATCTTCTTGAGCTTGTCGTCGTAGGACGCGGTGCTCTTCTTCTCGTACTCCGCGTCGTCGCGCTTCGCCTGGATCTCCTGGCGCTTCTCGCTGAGCTTGCGGCGCTGGGACGCGAGCTTGTAGGAACGCTCATACGCCTCGATCACCGGCTTGAGGTTGTCCAGAACCACCAGGCCGCCGATGATGTTCGTGACGTCCAGCAGAGCGTCGGTCGCCTCCTTCTTGGCGGCGGTCAGCTCCGCGTGCTTGGCGTACTGCTCCGTTTCCGAGAGCGAATCGTACTCCTTCTGCACCGCGGCGGCGTGCTCGGCGGTCGTCTTGATCTTTTCCTTGTTCTTCTCCAGGTTGCGAATGGTGTCGAGCACGTAGTCCGGCGCCATGTCGTCCAGGCTTCTGCCGTAGTACATCGTGCGGCCGTCGGTCTGGCGATAGAGCTGGAGCAGCGTGCGCCCGAAGGTGGACTTGCCGCAGCCGGACTCGCCGACGAGGCCGAAGACCTCGCCCTCATAGATGTCCAGAGAGATGCCGTCGTTCGCCTTGACGTACAGCCCCTTCTTTTTCAGGGGAAAATATTGCTTCAGATTCGTGATCCGAAGAAGGACCTTTTTATCTTGTGGCATGACGTTCCCTCCCGTTCGGATAGAAGCAGCGGATCTGCTGCGT
>SVKM01000210.1 GCA_015068465.1 Oscillospiraceae bacterium
CCTCCAGACGCGGCGCGACCGTCCAGTCCATCGCGTCGCTGTAGACCGCGGCGCGCTTCACCGCGCCGTACTCGACCGCGAGCTCCAGCCGCGCTTCGCCCCACGAAAAACGCGCCTCGCAGGAAAAGTCGAACGGCAGCCGCTGCCCGTAGTTCCACTCCCAGCTTTGGTTGCGCGCGGTCAGCGCGTCGACTGCCGCAGCGTCCAGGTCGGTCTCCCGAAGCGTCTCGACCGGCAGACCGCAGACCTCGCCGAAAGCGTCGCGCAGCGCGACGCGCAGCGCGTCGACGCTGATATCCGCTTGCAGCTCGCGCAGATTGACGACGCGCGCGCGCACGGAATCGACGCCCTTTGCCGCGAGCTTTGCCTTCGACGGCTGCAAATAGCGCCCCAGCTTGTCCATATCCACGTCCACGAGCAGCGTCCCGTGGTGGTAGGAGCGCCCCTCATGGTGATAGAACGCGTTGCCGGAGAATTTGCGCCCGTCCGCAAGCAGATCGTTGCGCCCGGACTTCTCCACCGCAACGCCGAGCGCGGCGCAGGCACGACGTATGACCTCGAGCTGCCGCTCGAGGTCATACTCCGCCGTGGGAAGCAAAAAGGTGAAGTTGAGGTTGCCGCGGTCGTGGAACACCGCGCCGCCGCCGGAGAGCCGGCGGGCGAGCCGCCCGCCCTCTTCCTCCAGAAGCGCCGTGCGGCACTCCTTCCAGGCGTTCTGATTGCGGCCGATGACGACCGTGTTCTCATTCTGCCACAGATAGAGGATGCACTGCTCCTCCCCCGCCGTTTCCAGCAGATGCTGCTCGACGGCGAGGTTGCGGTACGGATCGAAGCCGCCGCTTTCGTACAGTCCGAGCTTCCGGATCACGCCTTTTGCCAGCGCAGCACCGGCTGGCGCGCGGCGCGGACCTCGTCGGGCCTGCCGATCTGCGCGTGATGCGGCGCGTCGTGCATGTACTGCGGGTCGGTCTTGCCGAGCGCATAGAGCTTGCGGTAGACCTCCGCCGCCCAGTCGAGCGTCTCCTTGCTCTCGGTCTCGGTCGGCTCGAGCATCAGCGCCTCGTGGACGATCATCGGGAAGTACATCGTCGGCGGGTGCATACCGTAGTCGATGAGCGACTTGGCGACGTCGAGCGCGCTCACGCCCGTTTCCTTCTTGTACTCGCTCAGGTCGAGCACGAACTCGTGCATGCAGATGCGGTCAAAGGCGGGCTCGAACGTGCCCTTGATTTGCGACATCAGATAGTTCGCGTTGAGCACCGCGTTCTGCGCCGCCTCGGGGATACCCTCGCGGCCGAGCGTCATGATGTACGTCAGCGCGCGCACGACGACGAGGAAGTTGCCCGCAAACGCGCGCACCTGCAAATGCCCCGCGCCGTCCATCAGCACGGAGGCGGGCAGGAACTCGCGCAAAAACGCCTTGCAGCCGACGGCGCAGGCGCCGGGGCCGCCGCCGCCGTGGGGCGTTGCGAAGGTCTTGTGCAGGTTCATGTGGATGCAGTCGAAGCCCATGTCGCCCGGGCGCACGACGCCCATGACCGCGTTGAGGTTCGCGCCGTCGTAATAGCACAGGCCGCCCGCCTCATGGACGAGGCGCGTGATCTCGAGGATGTTTTCATCAAAGATGCCGACCGTGTTCGGGTTGGTGAGCATCAATCCCGCCGTATCGTCGCCGAGCACGCTCTTGAGCGCCTCGAGGTCGACGCAGCCGTTCGGCGCGGAGGGGATGTTCACGACCTGGAAGCCGCACATCGCCGCCGTCGCGGGGTTGGTGCCGTGCGCGGAGTCGGGCACGATGATCTTCGTGCGCTTCTTGTCGCCGCGCTTGTCGTGGTACTGCTTGATGAGCAGCACGCCGGTGAACTCGCCGTGCGCGCCGGCTGCGGGCTGGAAGGTCATGCCGTCCATGCCCGTGACCTCGCAGAGGTACTTCGCGGCGGTGTCGAGCACCTCGCGGCAGCCCTTGACCGTGTCCTTGGGCGCGAGCGGGTGCACGCCGGCGAAGCCGGGCAGCGCCGCCATGTCCTCGTCGATGCGGGGATTGTACTTCATCGTGCACGAGCCGAGCGGATAGAAGCCGCAGTTGACGCCGTGGACACGGTGGTTGAGCTCGGTGTAGTGCCGCGTGACGTCGACCTCGCTCAGCTCGGGCAGGGCGGGCTTCGCCGCGCGCTGAAGCGTCTTGGGAAGCTCGACATACTCGACGTCGCACTTCGGCAGCAGATCGCAGTGCCGGCCCGGAACGCTCTTTTCAAAAATCAGCTTCATTTCGCCAGCACCTCCTTCACGACCGCGATCGCGCGGTCAAGCTCCGCCTTGCCCGCCTTTTCGGTGGCGCACCACAGCACGCCGCCCTCGATGGGAAGCCCGCCGAGGATGCCCGATTTCTCCAGCGCGGCAAGGACCTCGTCCTGCCTGGGCAGCGTCGTGACGAATTCGTGGAAGAACTCGCCCTTGTAGACAAGCTCCACGCCATTGATCGCGGTCAGGCCCTTGCACAGATAGTGTGCTTTCGCCATCGACTGGCGCGCAACCTCCGCGAGCCCGTCGGGGCCGACGGTCGCGAGGTAGACGCTCGCGGTCAGCGCGCACAGCGCCTCGTTGGAGCAGATGTTGCTGCTCGCCTTCTCGCGGCGGATGTGCTGCTCGCGCGCCTGGAGCGAGAGCACGTACGCGCGCTCGCCCTTGCTGTCGACGGTTTCGCCGACAATGCGGCCGGGCAGCTTGCGCATATGCTTCTCGGTCGTCGCCATGAAGCCGAGGTACGGGCCGCCGAAGCCGATGGGCATGCCGAGGGGCTGGCCCTCGCCGACGGCGACGTCCGCGCCGCACTCGCGCGGCGTCTTCATCACGCCGAGCGCGATCGGGTTGCAGCCCATGACGAACATCGCGCCCGCGGCGTGAACCGCCTCGCCGAGCGCCTCCGCATCCTCGAACTGGCCAAAGAAGTTCGGCTGCTGGACGTAGAACGACGCAACGCTCTCGTCGAGCATCGAGCGCAGCGCGTCGATGTCGGTCCTGCCGTCCTTTGCCGGCACGATCTTCAGCTCGTCGCCCGTGCCATAGCAGTAGGTGCGCACGGTGTTGATCGCGTCGGGATGCGCGGCGGCGGAAATGAGCGTCACGCGGCGCTTGCGGTCGCGGCACATCGCGGCGGCCTCGGCGGCGGCGGTCGCCCCGTCATAGACGGAGGCGTTCGACACGTCCATGCCGGTCAGCTCGCAGATCATGGTCTGGTATTCAAAGATGGACTGGAGCACGCCCTGGCTCATTTCCGCCTGATAGGGCGTGTAGGCGGTCAGGAACTCCTCCTTCGCGGGAATGGACTTCACGACCGCGGGGATATAGTGGTCATAGGCGCCCGCGCCGCGCAGGATGGTCGGGAAAACGACGTTCTTCGCCGCCATCGCCGACATGGCGCGCGTGACCTCGCTCTCGCTCATTCCCGAGGGAATATCCAGCGGGCGGTCGAGCAGCATATCCTGCGGCACGTCGCGATACAGCTCGCGGTAATCCTTGACCCCGACCGCGCGGAGCATCTCTTCGCGCTGTGCGGGGGTGGAAGGTACATAGCTCATATACGTTCCTCCTACAATATAAATTACGGTTAAGGGCACGGCAGCCAGCCGTGTCTTTTTCCATCTCAAAGCCGAAGCTGTT
>SVKM01000211.1 GCA_015068465.1 Oscillospiraceae bacterium
AAGTACGGCACGGTCGACTATGAGAACCTGATGGACTTCGCCGACGCGGTGCTCAAAAAGTACCCGCAGATCGACAAAAAGCGCGTCTGCGAGACCGGCGGCAGCTACGGCGGCTTTATGACCAACTGGATCATCGGGCATACCGACCGCTTCTGCTGCGCGGCGAGCCAGCGCTCCATCTCCAACTGGCTGAGCTTCTACGGCACGAGCGACATCGGCTTCTACTTCGGCAACGACCAGAACGGCGCCGATTTCTACGACGAGCCGGAGAAGCTCTGGGAGCATTCGCCGATCAAGTACGCGAAGAATGTCAAAACGCCCACGCTCTTCATCCACTCGGACGAGGACTACCGCTGCCCGCTCGAGCAGGGGCTCCAGATGTACGCGAGCCTGCTTGACCGCGGCGTGGAGGCGCGCCTTTGCCTGTTCCACGGCGAGAACCACGAGCTCAGCCGCTCCGGCAAGCCCAAGCACCGCCTGCGCAGGCTCCGGGAGATCACGGACTGGTTTGAAAAGCACAGCAAATAAAAAATGCCTTCCGAGCACGCTCGGAAGGCATTTTTTTCGGCAAATCACGCGTCGTCCGCAAGCAGCGCCTCGTGCTCGCAGGCGATCTCCGTCGTGCGGTCGAGCTGCCGCCAGCTGCGCATCACGCGCTCAATGGCGATTTCGGCGCCGCGGCTGCCCGTGTGCGGCAGCAGAACCATGAACTGCGTGCGGCTGCTCTTGGTATAGATGTCGCTGCGGCGCAGCGCCTGGCGCAGCAGCGCGCCGAAGGTGTCCACCTTGTCGTCGTCGATGTCGACGTCAAAGGAGAAAAGCAGGAATTCCGCGTCATAGTGGTAATTTTCCAACTGGCGCATGGCGAAGCGGGCAATGCTGCGGAAATGCTCAAATTTGACCTCGTACGCGCCCTTTTGCCGCGTGCGCTCGACAAGGATCGCACGCGCGGCGGAGAGCGACGAGGAGCTTGCGTGCGAGGCTTCGGCGGCGTTCTGCGCGCCCTGCTCGCGGAAGAAGACGTAGCCGTGCTTGCCGTTCTGCTTGGCGGTGTAGAGCGCCTTGTCCGCTTTCTTGTAGAGCTCGGCAAAATCCCTGCCGGCGTCCGGCACGACGACCGCGCCCACGGACGCGCCGAGCGGGATGTTCATGTCCTCGCCGATGCACACCTTCGCCGCGGCGACCAGGCCGTCGTTGATCGCCTTTGTCTTCTGGGCGATCAGCTGCTCGCTGCGGATGTCGCGGCAGAAGATGAGGAATTCGTCGCCGCCCACGCGCCCGACGATATCGCCGGAGCGGATGACGCCGCGCAGGATATCTGCAAAGAGGATAATGACACGGTCGCCCGCGTCGTGGCCGTGGAGATCGTTGACGAGCTTGAAATCGTCGAGGTCGACCATCATGATCGTGCCGCTTGCGCGGGCGCAGAGGGCGGAGACCGTCTTCTCGGTCGAGACCTTGTTCAAAAGCCCCGTCATCGGGTCGGTCTCGGCGACGACCTTGAGCCCCTGCAGCTGCTGAATGCTCTCGACCTGCCGCATGGCGTTGTCGATGCGGTGCATCAGCACGTCCGGCTTGAAGGGGTAGGCGATGTAGTCCATTGCGCCCGCCGCGAAAGCAAGATTTTCCGCATCCGCGTTCGTGCCGTCTGAGAAAAAGACGATGGGGATCAACTCGCCGCAGCGGTCGCTCAGCAGGCGCTGAAGCTTGAGACCGGACGACTGAGGCAGGGCAAACGCGCAGAGCACAAGGTCGGGGCGCTCCTTGTCATACGCTTCCAGGGCTTCCGCTTCGGAATAAGCGCAGACCGTGTCATACTGCACGGAGGGAATGACGTCGGCAATATTGCCGGCAGTCTGCATGTCGGCTACGATCAGGATCTTTTTCATAGGGCGGCACCTCGGCTTTCAGTATGGTTGCTTTTTATTTAAGATAGCATTGTTCGGGGCGCTTGGCAATACTCTTTTTCAAAATTGGGGCGCTGAAAAATGCTCTTCCATTTGTCGCGCGTTTGTGCTAAAATCAGCTGGAACGAAGTCGCGGCTGCGAGAGGGGGGCCGAAGCGTGGGGTTTCTGAATAAGCTGTTCCGCCGGGGAGAAGAAGACCCGGAGGCGCTGAAGGCTTACTCCGGTATGCGCATGGAGGTCATGGATACCAAGGAACGGCTGATCTTTGTCGCGCGCGCCACGGTCACGTGGGAGGGCGAGATGTGCCTCTGGCCGCTGACCAAATCCCGCCTCAACGGGGACGAGGTCAGCTATCCCGTGCTGCTGCGCGGTTATGACGAGGCGTCGCGCAAGGCGGTACACATGACGGGCTATATCACGCGGGGCGACGACGGCGGCTGGAGCGTGGAGGACCCGGAGATCACCGCCAAGGACAACGACCGCGCGTTTTTCCGTCAGGGCACGGGGCTTGAGGGCGAGGTCATGCCGATGAAGCAGAACGACATTTTCCGCGCGCCGTGCCGTCTCGTCAACATCAGCGCGGGCGGCGTTTGCGTGCGTACGCAGGCGAGCTTCCAGCTCGGCGACCGGCTCCTGCTCCAATCGAGGCTTTTGAAGGACTGGGAGGTCGTGCCGCTGATGTGCGTGGTGCGCCGCGGTGTCAAGCGGAAAGCGTATATGGAGTACGGCTGCGAATTTGTCGACCTCACCGAAAAGCAGGAGGACATGATCGTCAAGGCGATATTGGAGATGCAGACCAACCCCATGCAGCGCATCCGAAGCGATAAATTTACGGAACGTTCATAAAACGTTGACCTTTGGGCAATAATTCCGTGGTACGGTATCTGTGGCTCCGCAAGGAGCCGTGGAGCGATATGTTACATAAGGAGGAGCATAAAATGGAAATCACACTGGAAATGGTCGATCAGGTCCGTGAGCGCACGGGCGCGTCCTACGAGGCGGCGCGGGCCGCGCTCGAGAAGGCGAACGGCAACGTCGTCGACGCGATCGTTATTATCGAAAAGGGCGACGGCTCGAGCGCCGCGTCCGACATCGTCGAGAAGATCAAGGCGGCGGTGCAGAAGGGCAACGTCAACCGCATCCGCGTGCTGCGCGGCGAGGAGGAGCTCGTCAATATTCCCGTCAACGCCGGCATCGCCGGCGGCGTGCTGGGCTTGATGGCGGGCCCGTGGGTCGTGATTTCCGCGGCGGTCATCGGCGCGGTTGCAAAGTTCGGCTTCGACTGCCGCTTCCAGCTCGTCAAGGAGGACGGCACGATCGACGAGATCGGCAAGGACGAATGATCTGAGCAAAACAAAAGACCGGCGAAAAGCCGGTCTTTTGTTTTGCCTGCTTTGGTTTTACGCCGCGTCGTCGGTCGCGAGCTCGGTGATGGAGTCGCGCTTGGCGCAGAACGAGCAAAGGCGCGTGCGGTTCACCGCGATCGCCTGGTCGACGGTGCCGACCGTCAGCGTTTCGCTGTTGTTGAGCGCCTGGCAGTCTTCGTGCGTGTGGTAGACCTTGCCGAACGGCGCCCAGTAGACCTGCGTGTCGCCGAGGACCTGCTCCGCCTGCGTCAGCTGCTCCTGCGAGACGGGGTCCCAGTCGACGCTCGTGAGGCCGCCGATGAGCAGCGCGATAATGGCGACGACCGTGCAGATCGCTTTGGTCTTCTTATCGAGGTCCTTGTTCGAG
>SVKM01000212.1 GCA_015068465.1 Oscillospiraceae bacterium
ACCGTATCTTACGTCGGTCCCACCGGCCCCACCGGCCCTGCCGGCCCGCGCGGTCCGCAGGGCGTGCAGGGCATTCAGGGCGTACAGGGTCCGCAGGGCCTTGTCGGCCCCACGGGTCCCGCCGGCGCCATCGGGCCTGCCGGCCCCACCGGCCCGCAGGGCATCGCCGGGCCTGCCGGCGCTGTCGGTCCCACCGGTCCCCAGGGTCCGGAGGGTCCCCAGGGTCCGGAGGGTCCCACCGGTCCGACCGGCCCGCGCGGCGAGGACGCGGAAATCAACCCCGCGGCGGCGGTCGCCGATCTCGACCCCGCCGCAGAGCTTGCCGACGTGGTCACGACGTTCAACACGCTGCTGGCGAATCTGCGCGCCGTGGGCCTGCTCGAATCGTAAGGCTTCCGGGAGAGGGGCGGCTGCGCCGCCCCTCTCTTTCCATTATCAAGGGAGGGTAAGTCTATCAAAAAAGTCTGTGTTTATGCCATCTGCAAGAACGAATCGAAGTTTGTCGACCGCTTCATGGATTCCGTGTCCGAGGCGGACGTTGTCTGCGTGCTCGACACCGGCTCCGCGGACGACACCGTGGAAAAGCTGCGCTCGCGCGGCGCGGTCGTGGCGCAAAGGGTCATCGAACCGTGGCGGTTCGACGATGCGCGCAACGAGTCGATGAAGCTCATTCCCGCCGACGCGGACATCTGCTGCTGCATCGACCTTGACGAACAGTTCCGCCCGGGCTGGCGCGAAGCGCTGGAGCGGGCGTGGCAGCCGGATACGACCCGCGCGCGCTACCGCTACACCTGGAGCTTCAACTCCGACGGAAGCGAAGGGCACGTCTTCTGGCCGGAAAAGATCCACAAAAACGGGGTTTACCGCTGGACGCACCCGGTTCACGAGGTCCTTGCCTACACCGGCGCGGGCGCGGAGCGCTGCGTCACCGCCGAAGGCGTCCAGCTCGACCACCACCCGGACCCTGCAAAGTCCCGCGCGCAGTATCTTCCCCTTCTGGAGCTCGCCGTCGCCGAAGACCCCGACGACGACCGGAACTGCCACTACCTCGGGCGCGAATACATGTACCGCGGCGAGTGGAAAAAGGCGATCCGAACGCTCAAGCGCCACCTTTCCCTGCCGCGCGCGACGTGGGCGGACGAGCGCGCCGCGTCGATGCGCTTCATCGGGCGCTGTTACCGGCGGCTCGGGCGCGACGACCTCGCCGCTGTCTGGTACCACCGCGCCATCGCCGAGGCGCCCTACCTGCGCGAGCCGTATGTCGACTATGCGTCGCTTCTCTACGACAACCGGAACTGGGCGGGACTGGTCTTCATGGCGCGCTGCGCCCTCGCGATCGCAGAGCGGGCGCAGACGTATATCACCGAGGGCTACGCCTGGGGACCGCTGCCGTGGGACTATCTTTCCATCGGGCTGTGGAACCTCGGCCGGCGCGCGGAGGCCGCCGCCGCGGCGAGGCAGGCGCTCGCGCTCGCGCCGGATGACAAGCGGATACAAAACAACCTTGCATTTTTTGAGCAGAGCGCTTATAATGGCGCGGAATCACAAGAATAAGGAAGAAAACCATGAACACGAATGAGATCTACCAGACGCTCGGCGTCAGCCCCGCAGTGCTCGCTTACGGGGAAAAGGTCCTCGCAACGCTCACGGAGCGCTTCGCCGCCATCGACGCAAACGCCGAGCTCGCCCAGGCGAAGGTCCTCGCCGCGATGCAGAAGAACCACGTCAACGCCACGCACTTCGCCGCCACGACCGGCTACGGCTACGACGACGAGGGACGCGATACGCTTGAGCGCGTCTACGCCGACACCTTCCACACCGAGGCGGCGCTCGTGCGCCCCCAGCTCGTCTGCGGCACCCACGCGCTCGCGGTGGCGCTGTCGGCAAACCTGCTTCCGGGCGACGAGCTGCTTGCCATCTCCGGCAAGCCCTACGACACGCTCGAGGAGGTCATCGGCATCCGAAAGTCGCCCTGCTCGCTCGCGGAATACGGCGTTTCCTACCGTCAAGTAGACTTATTGAGTGATGGTGGCTTTGATCTATCGTCGATCCGCAACGCTGTCACCGCGCGCACAAAACTGGTGCACATTCAGCGTTCAAAGGGCTACCAAACCCGCCCCACACTCAGCATTTCGCAAATCAAGAAATCTATTTCTCTTGTAAAATCTATCAACCCGAATTTGGTCGTTATGGTAGATAATTGCTACGGAGAATTCGTTGAGTCTATTGAACCAAGTGACGTTGGAGCGGATATGACGGTCGGCTCGCTCATCAAGAACCCTGGCGGCGGGCTTGCGCCCATCGGCGGGTACATCGTCGGCACAAAGGCGTGCATCGACCGCTGCGCCTACCGCCTCTCCGCGCCCGGGCTCGGGCAGGAGGTCGGCGCGAACCTCGGACTGATGCCCGCGCTGTATCAGGGCTTTTTCCTCGCGCCGACGGTCACCGCCTCGGCGCTGCGCGGCGCGGTGTTCGCCGCCGCCGCGTACGAACAGCTCGGCTATCGCGTCGTTCCTTCGGCGGCGGAGGAGCGCCACGACATCATCCAGGCGATCGAGCTGGGCAGCGAGGAGGCGATGTGCGCGTTTTGCAAGGGCATCCAGCAGGCGGCGCCGGTGGACAGCTACGTCACCCCCGTCCCCGCGCCGATGCCGGGCTACGACGCGCCGGTCATCATGGCGGCGGGCGCGTTCGTGCAGGGCAGCTCGATCGAGCTCTCCGCCGACGGTCCCGTGCGTCCGCCCTACGCGGTCTACTATCAGGGCGGGCTGACCTGGCCGCACGCAAAGCTCGGCGTGCTGCTCTCGCTGCAAAAGATGCTCGACGCGGGGCTCGTCTCCCTGTAAGACGAAAAAACTGACGGCGGCCGCCGTCAGTTTTTCTATATCGGGATATCCACCACCGCTATCCCGCGCTTGAGCGCGTATTCGATGGTGTTGCGCGTACCGCCGGGCAGGCCGTCGTGCGCCGCGATCAGCAGGGCGGAATGGTCGACCATGTAGCGGTTGCGCCGCTGCATGCAGCCGGGGGTATACTTCTCCGAAACCATGGTTTCATAGTCGCAGCGCTCCAGCAGCGCCTGATACCGCGCGCGCGACTGCCCGCTCCACTTGTCCGCCTGCGTCGGGCACGGCAGCGCCGCCTCCAGCGTGATGTGCGGATAGCGCTCCTTGAGCGAGAGCACCGTCTCGCAGAAATACATATCGCAGCCCTCCGCCATGCCGCAGATGAAGTGCTCCGTCCCCTCCAGGATCGCGCTTTCCACCGCGGCGCGCAGCCGCGCCTTAAGCGCAAGACAGCGCATATCGTTCTCCTCGTTCCCCCAGGGCAGCTTCGCGGGGCGGTGCCCCGTAAAGCAGCACGCGGACTGTCTTCCTCTCACGGCATCCGTCCCTCCTTTCCTGTCACGCACATTATAGAACAGTTGTTCCTTGTTGTAAAGAAAAACTTTCCGACAGGATTCGACACGAATCCCCTTGACAAAATCCCTGCCTGCGTGTATGGTAATGGTCGAGAACTGAATCACCAGTCTTCGAGGCGGGGTGAAACTCCCCACCGGCGGTACAGCCCGCAAGCGGCAGAAGTGCTGCACGAATCGGTGAAATTCCGATGCCGACGGTATAGTCCGGATGAGAGAAG
>SVKM01000213.1 GCA_015068465.1 Oscillospiraceae bacterium
CCTTGGAAACATAGGTCTCTTTCTCAATGGCGGGGTACTGGATGTGCGCGGTCATGACCGCCTCCGCGCCCGCGTCGATACATGCCTGGAACGGGATCAGCTCGTTCGCCTTGAGTTCGTCGCAGGTCTTTTCGATCCTCGGAAGCCCCGTGTGGCTGTCGGTACCCGTGTCGCCATGACCGGGGAAATGCTTGAGCGACGAGATCGTGCCGTTTTCCGCGAGCGCCTCCACGAACGCCGCGCCGTGCTTCGCCGCGAGGCGCGGATCGTCCGAGAACGAGCGCGTGCCGATGACGGGGTTCGCGGGGTTGTTGTTCACGTCGACCACGGGCGCGAAGTCGAAATGGAAGCCGATCGCCCTCAGCTCCGCGCCGATGGTGCGCGCGGCGGCGCGCGTAACGTCCGTGTCGTCCGCCGCGCCGAGCGCCATATTGCCCGGGAACGCCGTCCCCTGACCCAGGCGCGTGACGCTGCCGCCCTCCTGGTCGATCGCCAGGAACAGCTGCGCGCGGTTTTCGCCCTTGGCATTGGCGCTTTGCATCGCGTCCACGAGGCGCACCGTCGCCTCAGTTTCGGCGGCGTTCTGGGCGAAAAGTATCACGCCCGCGAAGCCGTGGCGTGTGAGCAGCGCGGCAAGCTCGTCGTTCAGTTCCGTCAGGTTCTGCCGCTTGCCCTCGGCGTCGTTCCACCAGCGGAACGCCGGCAGGATCATCTGGCTGACCTTCTCCTCGGTGGTCATGGTCTTGAGCATCGCCGACGCCCGATCCTCCGCCGCGGACGCCGCGGGCACAAAGCCCAGCGTCAGGCAAAGGGCGAGCAGCAGGCTCAAAATACGCTTCGTAGCACGGGATTTCAGCATAGCAATTACCTCCGGTCTGTTTTCAAATGTATCCGTTTATGGTCTTCCCGCAATTTTCCTCACCTTTTGCCAAAGCCGAGCGACCGGCGCGCCATCTTTCCGAAGCCGCCGCCCTCGTCGTTGAGCGCGCCGCTGCGCGCGAACGCGAGCGCCGAAACAAACACGGCGTCGAGCGTTTCCTCGCGCGTCCAGATGCGGTAAAAGCCCGGAACGGGCACCTTGCTCATCACGCTGTGCGCCTCCGCGTCCTCCTCGTGGACGAACTGGCTGCTCGCTTCGATGACCGCGATCTCCTCCCCGTCGCGAAAGACGCGGAAGCGCGGCATGATCGTGCCCTCCTTGCGCTCGGTTTCGATGTTGATCCCGTTTTGCTTGAGGTGCTTCCAGATGCTCTCGCCGTCGAGCTCGAAGGTGCTGTGGTTGTCGAGCAGGAACGAACTGCCCCAATCCGTTTCCTCTTCGTGCCCCACCAGATGCGGCGTCACAGTGCCGTGCTCATGGTCGATGAAGTCGAAGTGAAACGCGCTCGTCATCGAGAACTTGGTCATCTTCGCCTCATAGAGCACCTTGCGGTTCTTATCCTCGATGCGGTGGCCGTACTTCGGCGTGCCGGTGTCTGTCACAAAGTAGACCTCGCGCTCCCCGCCCTTGACGGACGGCGCGTATGCCGCGCCGCCGCGCTGCGCCTTCATCGCGGCAAGCTCCTGCTGCTCGCGCTTGTTCTTGCCGCCGCTCACCACGATAAACGCGATGATCGCGGCGCCGATCACGATCAGATAGACGCCGAAGCCCTTGCCGCCGTGGATAACGGAGGGGTTCTGCGGATCATAGTACACGGTGACGGTCTTGCCGACCTTGTAGGACGGGCTGTAGGAATCGAGCCTTGCCGTATAGTGCGAGCCGTCCGCGGCGTACTCCACCGTCACGATGTACGCCGTATCGTCCGCCGTGGAGTTCTCCGGGTCCTCCTCGACGGAAACGATGGTTGCCTTCGTTTTGGCAAAGCCCGCGGACTGGAAGAACGTCACATAGACGCCCATCACCAGCGCGATCGCCGCCAGCACCAGCGCGAAATACTTGAGCTTCGGTCCTCTTACTGAAAACATGGTTCTTCCTCCGTTCTTTCCGGCGCGGGGTCGCATACGGCGGTCGTATCGCCGCTCGTGCGCGCCTGCTCCTCCGCGCCCTCCGCATCACGCGCGACGAGCGGCTGCGTGTAGATCTCGCGCTTTGCCGCGCGCGCGAAAAACACGATCAGCACGACGGCAAACACCAGGCTCAAAGCTGCAAGAGCGACCGCGACTATTTCGAGGTTTTCGCCGAGCGCGGTAAACTCCTCGCTCAGCGAGAAGTCGTACATCCCGTGAAACAGCCACGCGAGCGCAAAGCCGAGGACCTTCCAGCCGTTCTTTCCCGTCTTCATGCCCTTGCCGTAGAAATACCCGACGAGAAAGCCGTAGCCGCCGTGCCCGATGGTCACGGCGCGGATCAGCATGACGACCAGGCCGGACTGGACGGCAACGGCGATATTTTCCGCCGCCCCGAACCCGAGGCCGACAAACACCATGACCATGACGACGTCCATCCAGGAATACGGATAGTCCGTCTTTTTGAGCACGCGGCGGGACGCGAGGAATTTGACCGCCTCCTCGACAAGCGCAAGCACGATAAACGCATGCAGCGCCTCGTAGAGAAGCGGATTCACTTTTTTCAGCCCGCTCAAGGCGAGCGCAACGTCGAGCCCCGCGGACAAAACGATGATGCCCAGCGTACACAGCAGGCCCCACAGCATCGCCTGATCGCAGAGCTTTCGGTAAGCGGCGTCGTCCTTGCGGCGCGCACGCAGCCAGAAGAACAGTGCGAGGGCGGGAATGATGCTCAACAAATAGCCAAGTATCATGATTGCCATAACGAACGCACCCGATTCCTTTCAAAAATTCTTTCCGATGTTTTCCGGTATTATGAATAATGATTATTATAAATGTTAATTGAAGAAAAATCAAGAAGTTCGGGATCATTGAGAAACGGGTTTTCGTTGATCTCCCGGTACGCCTCGTTGTAATCCCGCCAGCGCCCGACCGGGTCCTCCGTCGGAAGATAGCGTGTCAGAAGATAGTCCGGCGCGTCGGGCGCGGAGAGCAGCTTGATCGTGTTTTTCATCGCCTCCGGCATGCCGGGGCACGCCCAATCGCAGCCATGGCGCATATGAGTTTTTTCATACCTGCGTTCTCCTTTTTTCTTGTTTTTCGGGCAGATAGCCGTCCGGCCCGAGCCGCGCGCCCGAACCGTACACCCCGGCGCCGAGCGGCTCCAAGCCGGCTCATACCCGGCGTTCCATGTGGGTGTGTTCGATGTCGCTGAAATACTGGCCAAGCAGTTCCAGAAAGAGCTTGGAGTAGTGTGAAAGATAGCGGTCCTTGCGGCGGATGAGGGAAAGGCCTTGCGTCATGGGCGCGTTATGGAAGTAAAGCGGAAATACGTTGACGTCGTCCGGCGTGCTGTCGCGCTGGTTGACCAGGCGCATCTGCGAAGCAAAACAGGCGGCAAGCCCCTTGCAGCAAACAGAAAAACTGATCTGCGTGTCCTCGCTCGTCATATAGGTATGCGGCTTGCATTTTGCCTCTTGATAGGCGTTGGCGATCTGCACGCCCATGCGCGTGGAGCTCATGCAGACTGGGAGATCGCCCAGTTCGCCGGCCTCGACGCCTTTTATGGCGCGCTGCTTGAACGCTTCGGCCGCGTCGCCGAAGTATTTTTGCAGCAGCGACTC
>SVKM01000214.1 GCA_015068465.1 Oscillospiraceae bacterium
TCAAGCGCGACGAAGAGCTTTTCATCCGCTGGATGGAGATGTGTACGTTCAGCCTTCTGATGCGCTCGCACGAGTCCATCCGCCCCTGGGCGAACGCCCAGTTTGATTCTCCGATGGTCAAGCCGCACACCGTGCGTCTGACAAACGTCCACAGGAAACTCAAGCCCTATCTGCAAAAATGTGTCCGGGAGGCGCAAAACGGGCAAGCCTCGATGCGTCCCGATTTTTATGAGTCAATCGACTTCGCATCCAGTCACGATCCTTACGCCTACTATTTGGGCAGCGATCTATTTGTTTGCCCGGTCATAGACCGGCACGCCAACAAACGAAAAGTCTATTTGCCGAGGGGCGTTTGGGTGCATTTCTGGACCGGTAAGGTTTACACCGGTGGCGAGTGGTATACTATTCCCGCGCCGCTTGGCGAGATCCCCGTATTTTACCGCGCGAACAGCGAATTTCTCGACCTGTTCCGTGAGACCGCAGATACCTGCAAGCTGAAACTGTAATCGGAAAGAGAGGCAAAAAACATGGAGCAAAGCTATATTGCGCAGACCAGCGGCATCAAGGCAAAGGACAAGATCGGCTACGCCTTCGGCGACCTCGCCTCGTGCCTGGTCTTCGGTCTGACGCAGAGCGTACTGAACAAGTACTACACCGACGTTTTGGAGATCAGCGTCCTGAGCGTAATGGTCATGACGATCATCGCCCGCATCTGGGATGCGGTCAACGACCCCATCTGGGGACGGCTGATCGACGGTGCGAAAAAATACCCCGACGGGCGCTACCGCCACTGGATCAAGGTCTTTTCCGTGCCGACGGCGCTCGCCGCGGTGCTGATGTTCCTTGACGTGCGCGGCTTTTCCGCCGGCGGGCGCATCGCGTGGATCTACTTCACCTATATCCTCTTCGGTATGCTCTACACCTGCATCAACATTCCCTACGGCTCGTTGGCGCAGGTCATCACCTCCGACGACCGCGAGCGCTCGTCGCTCTCGGTCTTCCGCTCGGTCGGCTCGACCTTCGGCGCAATGCCCGCGATGGTGCTCGCCTCGATGTGCTATGTGACGCTCGCCGACGGCAGGAAGGTCATGGACCAGACGCGCGTGCTTGTGGGCGCCGCCGCGATCGCGGCGCTGAGCATCGCGTTCTACCTCCTCTGCTACCGCTGGAGCCGCGAGCGTGTGGACACCAGCCCCGCGCCGCGCGAGAAGGGCCAGACCGCGAAGGTCATCAGGACGCTGCTCCGCAGCCGCCCGTTCATGGCGGTCAGCCTCGCGAGCATGCTGTATCTCGCGGCGCAGATGTTCGGACAGGGCTACAACACCTACCTTTTCCACCACTACTTCAACAAGCCCGGCCTGACGATGCTGCCGACCGTGTTCCAGTACCTCCCCGTCGCGATCATCATGTTCTTCGCGACGAAGCTCGGCAACAAGTACGGCAGGCGCGAGATCTGCTCGGCGGGCATGCTGCTCGCCGCCGCGTTCTATATCGCGCTCTTTGTCCTCTCGCTCTTCGGCATCACGCCGGTGTGGCTGTACCTCGCCGCGTGCCTGATGTCCGGCATCGGCACGGCGTTCATCTTCCTGCTCGTCTGGGTGCTCGCCACCGACGCCATCGACTACAACAAGGTCACCTACGGCCTCAACGACGAGGCGACGAGCTATGCGTTCTACTCCTTCATGCGCAAGCTCGGCACGACGGTCGCGACCATCCTCATCAACGTGCCGCTGCTGCGCATCGGCTACAGCGGCAGCTCGCTCAAGACCGAGGGGCTGACCGATACGGCGCTCAAGAGCATGTACAACTTCTCCGTCATCATCCCGGCGGTGCTGTTTTTGCTGGTATACCTTATTTTGCAGTTCATGTACCCGCTGAACAAGCAGCGCACCGCGGAGCTGCAAACGCAGAAGGAACAACTCCTGCGCGAGCAGGCGGGGAAGTGAGCGCATGGACATCCGGCTGATCCCGCCGAGCGCCGCTTACGCCGAACAGGTCATGGCGTACAGGGACGCGATGCTCGCAAACCGCAGCAGCTTCGACGGCTGCGCGGGGCTGGAGGACTGCGCCTCCTACGAGGAGTGGGCGGACTTTGAAAATCGGCTCAAGCGGTGCTACGGCGAGGGCTACGTCCCCTCCGACGTCTATCTTGCCGTCCGCGCGGAGGACGACAGACTCGTGGGAATCATCGACTGCCGCCATCATCTCTCGCCCTTTTTGCTGCAATACGGCGGCAACGTCGGCTACAGCGTGCATCCCGCGGAGCGCGGCAAGGGCTATGCAGGCGAGATGCTGCGGCTGCTTCTTGAAATCTGCCGGAAGCGCGGCGTCGCCCGCCTGCTTATCACCTGCGACAAGGACAACGAGGCGTCCAGGCGCGCCATCGTAAAAAACGGCGGCGTGCTGGAAAACGAGGTCGCGGACGATGTTGGGCTCGGCGACAGCGGCGTGATCCAGCGCTACTGGATCGACCTGTGAGTGAAATCAAAAGCACTCGCCGCAAGGCGAGTGCTTTTTGCCTGTCCGAATTTACTTGAGCAGCCCCATCAGCAGCGATGCGAGCCCGCCGTTGTTGTTTGCGCCGCTATTCTGCTGCGATTGCTGCTGTCCGCCGCCGAGCAACCCCGTGAGCAGGTTCGCCGTGCCGCTTCCGCCGCCGCCGAGCAGCGAGCTCATAATGCCCGCGACGCCGAGCGAGCTGTTCGATTGCTGCTGGGAGCCGACCTCCTTGCCGAGAATGCTCATCAGCAGCGGTGCCGCCGCGGCGAGCACCTTCTTGACGTCCGCCTGCTTCACGCCTGTCTTTTTCGCGATCTGGGCGATCACGCTCTTCTTGTTTTCGCCGAGCAGATGATCCACGATCTTGTCGCCGTCCTTCATGTCGACGTTCTGCATGAACGCGCCGACATTGGAGGTGTTGTCCGTGGCGTGCTGCGTCAGTGCGTTCGCGAACCCGGACGCCGTGCCGCTGCCGGAGGACTGGGAAAGTGCGCCGCCGAGCAGCAGCGGGAGCGCCGCGGAAAGGACGCCGCGCGTCTGGTCGTTCGAAACGCCCGCCGCCTTGCTGATGCCGTCCGTGCTGTCCGCGGACGTAACGGTGCCGAGTAAAGACGTAATATCCATGATCTGCCTCCGCTTTCTTTTGGTTTGTTCTGATTATAGCTCTTTTCGTCCGCCGCCGTCAACCGCTGCGCAAAAAGCTATTGAGAAATTCCGCATTTTGTGCTATTCTAACGGCATCAGTTGATTTTAGGAGGGTTTCTCACATGGCTGAAAAGAAAGAACACAAGATCGTCTCCGCCGACGGCGGTGAGGTCAAAAAGCCCGCGTCGAAGCCGCAGGCGGTGCAGCACAACGTCAAGCCCGCGCCCGAGAAGGGCAACGCCGGCGGCCTTCGCGTCGGCGCGGTGGTGCTGTGGGTGCTGGCGATCGTCTTTGAGGTGCTGGCGGCGCTGGTGCTCTTCGGCAAGATCAGCCTCACGTTCCTGCCGGTCATGTACCAGCTCATCGCGTTCATCGTCCTCGACCTTGTGTGCGTCGTCATCGGCTCGCAGCTGTGGAAAAAGGCGAACCACATCGACCCCGCCTCCGAGAA
>SVKM01000215.1 GCA_015068465.1 Oscillospiraceae bacterium
CGCGCGTCGAGCGGCGACGCGCACGCGATGACGCTGGCGAACCTCATCTTCGGCGGCTACAGCAACTCCTAGCTCTTTCTCAACGTGCGCGAGAAGCTCTCGCTGTGCTATTACGCCTCGAGCGGCTACCACCGCTCGAAGGGCATCGTCACGGTGTCGTCGGGCGTCGAGTTTGCCGATTACCGGCGCGCGTACGACGAGATCCTCGCCCAGCTCGAGAGCGTCAAGCTCGGCGACTTCGAGCCCTGGGAGCTCGACGGCGCGCGCAGCGTCCTCATTTCCGCCGTCCGCTCGCGCGAGGACTCCGGCGCGCGCATGGAGGAAAATACGCTCGGCCAGGCGGCGACCGGCATCTGGGAGACCGAGGAGGAGCTGATCGAGGGCCTGCTCGGCGTGACGCCGGAGCGCGTCGCCGCGGCGGCGAAGAGCATGACGCTCGACACCGTCTATTTCCTCACGGGGGAGGGCGAAGCCAATGACTGAGACCAAATACCCGCGCATCGGCGAGACCGTGCTGCGCGAAACGCTCCCGAACGGCCTGCGCGTCGTGGTCGTGCCCAAGCCCGGCTACCGCAAGCGCTACGCCTTTTTTGCCACGCGCTACGGCGGCATGGACATGCGCTTCCGGCTCGGCGGCGTCTGGCACGATACGCCCGCCGGCATCGCCCACTACCTTGAGCACAAGATGTTCGACACCGAGGACGGCAGCGCGATGCAGGCGCTGTCGCAAAACGGCGCGGAGCCGAACGCGTTTACCGCGAACTCGATGACCGCGTACTACTTCGACTGCACCGAGCACTTTGAGGAAAATCTGCGCGTGCTGCTCTCGTTCGTTTCCGTGCCGTATTTCACGCGCCAAAGCGTCGAGAAGGAGCGCGGCATCATCGCCCAGGAGATCCTGATGACCGAGGACACGCCCGACTGGCGCGTCTACAAAAACCTCCTGCAGTGCCTCTACCGCTCGAACCCCGCGCGCGTGCCGGTCGCCGGCACCGTGGAGAGCATCGGCGAGATCACGCCCGAAACGCTCTACGCCTGCCACAAGGCGTTCTACGCGCCGTCGAACATGCTGCTGTGCGTCGTGGGCGACGTGGACCCCGAAACGGTGCTCGCCGCCGCGCGCGAGGTATTGCCCGCGGAGCGCGGTGAGGAGATCGAACGCGAATACGGCGATGCCGAGGACGCGGGCGTCTTCGAGAAGTCCGCCGTCTGCCCGATGGAGGTCGCGACGCCGCAGTTTCTGGTTGGCTTCAAGTGCCCCGCGTGCGACGACGGCGAGGAGCTGTTCCGCCAGAGCCTCGTCGGCGAGCTCGCCTGCGACATCCTGCTCGGCGACTCGTCCCCGCTCTATATGCGCCTGTACGACGAAGGGCTTATCAACGGCAGCTTCGGCGGCGACTTCGACCAGCTCCCCGGCGCGGCGTACCTCTACGCCGGCGGCGAGTGCAAGGACCCCGAGGCGGTCGCGCGCGCGATCATGGACGAGGCGGCGCGCCTCGCGCGCGAGGGCGTGGACGAGACGTTCTATCAGCAGATCCGCCGCGCGAATTTCGGCGCGTCGCTGCGCTCTCTCAATTCGTTTGAGAACATCGCCGTCGGCATGGCGGACGGCTGCTTCCGCGGCTTCGACCCCTACCGCTTCCCCGAGCTGTACGACTCGATCGGCAAAGCGGATATCGAGGCGTTTTTGCGAAGCAACATCACAGAGGAGCGCCGCGCCATGTCGCGCGTCGTTCCGAAGGAGGCGGCACAATGAGCTTGAAGGATATGATCCCCGGCAATTCGCCGGTCTCGTTCCCGGGGCTGTTCGGGGACTGGCAGTTCACGCTCGGCCCCACGGTCGGCGACGCGTGGGCGGGCGCGCCCGCGTTCCTCGCGCGCATCCACTGGTACGGCGTGCTGATCGCGCTGGGGCTGCTGCTGGGGCTGCTGCTTTGCTCAAAGCTCGCGCCCCGCTTCCAACTCACCGAGGACAACGTCATGGACACGGTGCTCTGGGGCATGCCCATCGGCATTCTCGGCGCGCGGCTGTACTACGTTGTTTTCTATCTCGACCTCTACCGCCGCGCCGACGGCTCGTTCGACCTTGCGCAGGCGGTGCGCATCTGGGACGGCGGGCTCGCGATCTACGGCGGCGTGATCGCGGGCTTCCTGAGCGCGTACATTCTAAGCCGCGTCAAGAAGTTCTCCTTCCCCGCGATGATGGACGACATCGTGATGGGCGTGCTCATCGGGCAGCTCGTCGGGCGCTGGGGCAACTTCATGAACCGCGAGGCGTTCGGCGCGGTGACGGACGTCCCCTGGCGCATGCGCCTGTGGGCGTTCGACGGCACGCCCTACGACGTGCACCCGACGTTCCTCTATGAGAGCCTGTGGAACCTCATAGGGCTCCTGCTTATTCTGTTCGTTCTCACGCCCCGCCGCCGCTTCGACGGCGAGAACCTGCTCGCGTACCTCTTCTGGTACGGCCTGGGGCGCCTCTGGATCGAGGGCCTGCGCGAGGACAGTCTCTATCTCTTCAACGCCACGCTCTTCGGCGCGAGGGTACGCGTGTCGCAGGCGCTCTCCGCGGTGCTGGTGGTCGTTTCGGCGGTCATATTTGTTATAAAACTGCGGAAAAACGCAAAAAAAGAATAACGTTTTTCTGACACCGCCTTTTCTCTTTCTCTTGCGAAAGAGAAAACGCGGTTTCAGACTTCCCCAAAAGAGAAAGACGCCCTGCCGTTGCCGGTAAGGCGTCTTTTTTTGTTCGGCGCGATTTGGACGATACATCGCTTCTCTGTTTCCGCTCGCCGCTCCATGTTATCTTGCGGAGGGGGTTCGCGCTTCTTTTGCGCGCGCCTCGGGGGAAACTATTCTTTTCCCAAAAGCCAGTCGACCGAGACGTTCAAAACGTCCGAAAGCGCGACCAGCTCGTAATCCGTCACGGGGCGCTTCTGCCCTTCCAACAGCGAAAGCGCGGGAGCGCTGATTTCAATGCCCGCGGTTTGCAGCTTTGCAAGCAGCTCATACTGCTTCATGCCGTGCAGCTTGCGCGCCTGCGTCACACGCGCGCCAACCAGGTTTTGACTGCCCAGAGGCAGGCTCCTCGTTTTCACCGCTCCACCACCTTTCCGCAAAATTATATGCGGAAAGCCGCTTGCCATAATTGGTAATACCAATTATAATAAATTTAGTATTCCCAATTATACTGAGGAGGCTAAAACATGGTCGATTATGAAAAGCTCTATCACATTATGGTGGACGGCGCGGAGAACGCCATCGCGGCAATCAACGCGCAGAACTACGGTATGGCGCGAAAGGCTCTGATCCGCGCCGAGCGCGAGGCGGAGGAGCTGTATATCTGCACCGCCGGCGAGGAAGCAAGCGAAACGACAGCGGAAATCCCGCAATAACCACCCCCCGAGGCGCGCGCAAAAGAAGCGCGAAACCTCTCCGCAAGATAACATGGAGCGGCGAGCGGAAACAGAGAAGCGATGGATCGTCCATATCGCGCCGAACAATCGAGTAGGAGCGCCCCGTGAGGGGCGCGTCCTCTCACACCACCGTGCGTACCGTTCGGTACACGGCGGTTCA
>SVKM01000216.1 GCA_015068465.1 Oscillospiraceae bacterium
GACCATCCTCTCGGTCACCGTCGCCGTCGTCACCGTGGTCATTTTCATCCTCTACGCGTTTCTGACCAGCTACAACCAGAACACCCGCACCATCGAAAACCTCACCGAGGAAGCGATGCTCGACAAGCTCACGGGCTTTCTCAACAAGGCGGGCGTCGCCGCCAGAATGCCCGAGCTGTGCCGCACCGAGACCGGCATGCTCGCCATCCTCGACCTTGACAGCTTCAAGCTTGTCAACGACCTCTACGGTCACGATACGGGCGACCGCGTGCTGGTCTCCTTCTCGAACATCGTCCGTCAAAACACAAGAGCGGACGACGTTCTGTGCCGCATCGGCGGCGACGAGTTCTTGATCTTCTGCCGAAACGTAACGGACGTCAAGGTCATCGCGGGCCTTGCCAAGCGCCTCAACGAGCAACTGGCCGCGGAGTGCCGGCGCATGATGGGGCCGGATTTCGTCATTCCCGTCGGCGTTTCGGTCGGCGCGGTCGCGGTGCCGAAGCAGGGAACGGACTACCGCTCCCTCTTCCCGCTCGCGGACAAGGCGCTCTATCAGGTCAAGCAGAACGGCAAGCACGGCTACGCCGTCTACGACGCCTCCCTCTCCGCCGACGGCGCGGATCAGGGGCTCGACGGCGAGCTTGCCCGCATCACGCAGATACTCGGCGAGCGCGGCGAGCCCGGCAGCGCCCTGTGGCTCGGGCAGGACGATTTCACGTCCGTCTACCGCTTCATGCTGCGCTCGATGAAGCGCAGCGGCGGCTGCGCCGAAAAGCTCCTTTTCCTGCTCTCCGGCGGCGACGACGAGACCGCCCTGCCGGATCTTGCGGACCGTTTCGGCGCGGTGCTGCGCGACGTGCTGCGCGCGCAGGACGCGATCTTTCAGAGCAAGCCGGCGGAATTTCTGGTGCTCCTGCCGGGCTGCGAGGACGCGGAGCGCGTCACGCAGCGCATCCTCGACGCGTGGCAGGAAACGCCGCACCATGAGCGCTGCACCCTCACCTACGTCTCGGAGCCGGTGCGCTTCCGCGGCAGCAGCGAGGCAAAACGGTCGGGAAACGCGTAAACGGGAGGGATATCCATGCGCAATGTGGAAAAAGACGAAATTGAGATGGCGGAGCGCCGCGTGCGGATGCTCGACGCGGGCTTTCGCGCCTTTGCCGAGCGCGGCATCGAGGCGGTGAGCATGCAGGACGTCGCGGACGAAAGCGGGCTCGGCATCGCCACGGTCTACCGCTATTTCAACGCGAAAAGCGCGCTCGTCGTCGCCATCGGCGCGAGAATGTGGGCGCAGTTCTACAGCGAGGTCGAGCGCGAATATGCGCGGTGCAGGGGCGACCAAATGAGCGCCGCCGAGGAGCTGGACTTCTATCTCACCTCGTACGTCGTGCTCTACCGCGGGCACCGGGACATCCTGCGCTTCAACCAGAACTTCAACGGCTATGTGCGGCACGAGGCGCTGTCCGATGAGATGCTGCGCGACTATTACGCGGCGATCGAGCCGTTCACGCAGAAATTCCACCGCCTCTACGAAAAGGGGCTGCGCGACGGCACCATCCGCACCGACGTGCCGGAGCGCACGATGTTCCACACAAGCATGCACATCATGCTCGCGGTGTGCGGGCGCTACGCGCAGGGCGTGGTGGTGCACAGCGGCGAACCGGAGGACCTCACGCGCGAGCTGATGCTCTTAAAGCGCATGATCCTGCGCGAATACGTCGTCGAATGAGCCGAAAAGCCCCCGCGCCGCAAGGCGCGGGGGCTTTCTTCCCGCCGGATCATATCGTGACCAGCTCGTACGCGCGCGTGCCGACGCCGATCTCCTCGGCGTGGGCGAGGCAGGTCTCCCACTCCGCGTCCGGATGGTTCATGTGGAAGTGCTCGTGGTTGGGGTCCTCCGCGCCGTGCGCCTTGAGGTGCCGATCGAGGCGGCTGCCCTCGATCACGGGCATCTTGTTGCACAGCTCCACGCACGCCTGGTCGAGCGCCACCGGGTCGAAGGACGCCAGCATCCCCACGTCGGGGATGATCGGCACGTCGTTCTCGGCATGGCAGTCGCAAAACGGCGACACGTCGCAGATCAGCGTCACGTGGAACGAGGGGCGGTCCTTGAGCACCGCGTAGGCGTACTCCGCCATCTTGTAGTTGAGCAGCTTCACGGAATCCTGGAAAACCGGCTCGACCGCGTTTTTGGGGCATACCGCGAGGCAGCGCCCGCAGCCGACGCAGCGGTCGTGGTCGATGCTCGCCTTGCCGTTTCGGATGACCGGCGCGTCGTGCGCGCAGATGCGGCGGCACGCGCCGCAGCCGATGCACGCGTCCTGATCCACATAGGGCTTGCCGTCGCAGTGCTGCTCCATCTTGCCCGCGCGCGAGCCGCAGCCCATGCCGATGTTTTTCAGCGCGCCGCCGAAGCCCGCCTCCTCGTGGCCCTTAAAGTGGTTCAGCGAGATGAACACGTCCGCGTCCATGATCGCCGTGCCGATCTTCGCCTCCTTGACATAGGGAAGGTCGACGGGCACCAGCGTCTCGTCGGTGCCCTTGAGCCCGTCCGCGATCAGAACGTGGCAGCCGGTCTGGAGCGGAGAAAAGCCGTTGAGGTACGCGGTGTCCAGATGGTCGAGCGCGTTTTTCCGGCTGCCGACATAGAGCGTGTTGCAGTCGGTAAGGAACGGCTTGCCACCCCGCTCGCGCACATAGTCGGCGACGACGCGCGCGTAATTCGGACGCAGGAACGCGAGGTTCCCGAGCTCGCCGAAGTGGATCTTGATCGCGGCGTACCTGTCGGCAAGCTCCAGCTGCTCAAACCCCGCCGTCTTCATCAGGCGATGCAGCTTCTGCAAGAGGTTTTCGCTTCCGGTCACATGGAAATCGGTAAAATAGACCTTGGATGGTTGCATGGGGTCGCCTCCTTTTCATATTGCAGCCCGTCAGCGGCCAGCGCTTCCGGCGCTCCGCCCCGCCGCGCTCCGTAACCGCCGGCTGCTGCGCGAAGCGTTCTTACCGGCTATTATAGCGCAATCCCGTCCCGTCGTCCAGAGCGTTTTCTGAATTCCCCGCGAATTGCATTTACTTTATTATAGTTTTTCCTCCAAAGTCTATACAATCGCATGCAAACGTGATACTATTTGCACAGATTTTGTATTCTGTCCGTTTTTGGCGAATACAGTGCGCGAATACTTCCGTCAGGCGATGGCGACCAAGGACGCCTATATTTCGAGTCCCGTCGTCCGCAAGACCGACAACTCCATCACGATCATGATGGGCAAGTATTTCACCGCGAACGGCAAGGAATACGTGGCCTACGGCGGACTTGCCGCCGAGACCTTCTCCGACCTGATCAAGGACGTGCATTACGAGAACAACGGCATCGCGTTCATCATGGACAAGAGCACCTCCGATCTGATTACCGCCGCCATCAACGCGGTCGGCAAGGGCTCGGAGATCGCCGCCGCCACGGCGGAGTCCATGAAGGAAGTCAAGGACATGTCCGCCCAGACGGCGAAGATCATCGCCGAGATCGCGGGCGCCAGCCAGGAGCAGAGCGAATCCATCAAGCAGATCTCTCAGG
>SVKM01000217.1 GCA_015068465.1 Oscillospiraceae bacterium
GTCCGATGATCGAATAGCCCTCGCGGCCCATGCCGGTGTCCATGAACAGCTCGTTGATGTCCGTCAGGCGCACGCTCTGCTTATTGATGTAGTATTCCGATTCGCCGCTGCGGTAATACCGGCGCGTGACCGCGACCTCGCTCTCCTCCATCTGCGGGAAGATATGCTCGGTGTTGTCCAGCACCAGCGTCACCTGCGCGAAGCCCATCTGGTTGCGCTTCTCCGTGCCGCCGAAAATGACGTCCTCCATCTTGCTGCCGCGCAGCGACTTGGTGGACTGCTCGCCCATGACCCAGCGGATCGCGTCCGAAACGTTGGATTTGCCGCTGCCGTTCGGCCCGACGATGGCAGTCACGTCCTCGCCGAAGTTGAGGGTCGTCTTATCGGGAAAGCTCTTGAAGCCTTGAATTTCGAGTGCTTTAAGATACAACTCGTTACCCCTTCTCACGCCCGAAGGCGCTATTACACATATTTTAACTAAAGTATAGTAACAGAAAAGCGCCTACTTTGCAAGTGAGAATGCAAAAAGCAGCCCCAAAAATGGGGCCGCTTTTTACCGCATCCTTGTGTAAAGTGCCGTCAGCGCGTCGGAAAGCCCGCCGATCCGGTCGATCAGGCCGCACGCCACCGCCTCCTCGCCGTAGATGACGCTGCCGACGTCCGCCGCCATGTCCTTCGAGCTCATCATCAGCTCCGTGAATTTTTCCTCCGAAATGTGCGAATTGCTGGTCACAAACCGGACAATGCGCTCCTGAAGGCGGCGAAAGTAGTGGTACGTCTGCGGCGCGGCGATCATCGTGCCGCTCATGCGGATGGGATGCACGGTCATCGACGCGCTCGGCGCGATGAACGTCTGCTCCGGCGCGACGGCGAGCGGGATGCCGATGGAGTGCCCGCCGCCGAGCACGAGCGAGACCGTCGGCTTCTTCATCCCCGCGATGAGCTCCGCGATGGCAAGCCCCGCCTCCACGTCGCCGCCCATCGTATTGAGCAGGAACAGCACGCCGTCGATCTCCCCGCTTGCCTCCAGTCCCGCGAGCAGGGGCAGGACGTGCTCGTACTTGGTCGCCTTCGCGTCCTGCGGCAGCGCCATATGCCCCTCGATCTGCCCGACGATCGTCAGGCAGTGGATCGTGCCCCGGCTCGTTTTGAGCGTCGTCGAGCCGAGGTCGACCAGCGGCTGCATCGGCACCGTCTGCCGTTCTTCCGCCTTCTGCCCCTCGTTTTGCCGCGATTCCTCGTCGTTTTGCGCCTCTTTTGTCACTTTCGTGCCGTGTATCATCGCAAGACCTCCTTTTTGGGATAGTCTTGACCGATGGGCGCAAAAAAATGCGGAGTCTTGCCGACTCCGCATTTTTCAGCTGTTTGCAAAGCAAGAGTTACGCCTGCTCGAAGACCGCCTTCATCATTTTGTAGGTCATATAGCAGTCGATCTTCGCGACCGTTTCGCGCGGCGCGTGCATGCTCAGCACGGGCACGCCCGCGTCGATGGTGTCGATGTTGCGCTTTGCCATGTACTTCGCGACCGTGCCGCCGCCGCCGGCGTCGGTCTTGCCGAGCTCCGCCATCTGCCAGAACACCTTGTTGTCGTTGAGGAGCTTGCGCAGCTTGCCGACGACCTCCGCGGAAGCGTCGCTCGCGCCGCCCTTGCCGCCGCTGCCGGTGTACTTGCAAAGGCCCACGCCGTAGTTGATGAACGCCGAGTTCTTGACGTCATAGACGTCGGCAAAGTTCGGGTCGTACGCCGCGGTCACGTCCGCGCTGACGCAGAACGAGTGCGCGAAGCAGTCGCGCAGGTCAACGCCCTGGCCCTTGCACAGATCGCCCACGAACCACTCGAACGCCTCGGAGATCATGCCGCTCACGCCCTCGGAGCCGATCTCCTCCTTGTCGGCGAAGATGCAAACGGCGGTCTTCTTGGGCTTCTTCGCGTCGAAGATGCCCGCGAGCTCCGCGTAAGCGCAGACACGGTCGTCGTGGCCGTAGGCGGAGATGAAGCTGCGGTCAAAGCCGGTGTCGCGCGCCGTGCCGGCGGGGACAGCCTCAAGCTCCGCGGAGATGAAGTCCTCCTCGGTGATGCCGTACTTCTCGTTGAGGATCTTCAAAACGCCCAGCTTGAAACGATCCTTGTCGTTCTCGCCGCCGCAGGGGCGCGAGCCGATGAGGATGTTCAGGCTCTCGCTCGGGATCGCCTCGTTGAGCGGCTTTTTGCCCTGCTCGCGGCCGAGGTGCGGCAGCAGGTCGTTGATGATGAACTGCGGCTCTTTCTCCTCCTCGCCGATGTGCACGGGGATCGTCCTGCCGTCCGCGAGCGTGACCACGCCGTGCAGCGCCAGCGGGATCGTCACCCACTGGTACTTGCGCACGCCGCCGTAGTGGTGGGTCTTGAAGTACGCAAGCTCCGACTCCTCATAGAGCGGGCGCGGCTTGAGGTCGAGGCGCGGGGAGTCTGTGTGCGCGGCGCCGATGTTGATGCCGTTGGCAAGGCTCTCGCTGCCGATGACCGCAAGCATAATGCCTTTACCCCTGTTGTCATAGTAGACCTTGTCGCCGGCAGCAAGCTTCATACCGGCGGTATACGCCTGAAAGCCCTTCTTTTTTGCAAGCTCGACGCAGTAATCGACGCAGAGGCGCTCGGTCTTGCCGTGGTCGAGGAATTTCTTGTAGTCCTCGCAGTAGGCGTTCATCGCCTTCTCCTCGGCGGCGCTGAGACGGTCAAAGCCGTTCTTGGGCTTGTAGAGCAGCTTTTCCGCCAGCTCGTTCTTCTCGCTCTTTGCCTTGCCGTGCAGCTTCTCGGCGATCTCGGTCTTCTTTTTCTCAAGCATTTTGGTGTTCCTCCTTTATTTCTTTGAACAATTCGTTCAAATAATCACTTGCTTGCTTCTCAGCCGCCGCGCTGTCCGCGGCGTCGTTGACGAACAGATGCGCGCACTGCGCCCGGAATTCCGCGTCGCTCTTCTGCGCGCGGACCCTTGCGCGCGCCCGCTCCTCCGAAATCCCGTCGCGCGCCATGATGCGTGCGATGCGCGTTTTCTCCGGCGCGGTGACGGCAACGGTCGTGTCGCACAGCGCGCCCGCGCCGGATTCGATCAGCTTCACCGCGTCGACGCCGACGACGTCCGCGCCGCAGCGTTCGATCTCCTCGGCGATGGCGCGCGGCAGATAGCGGTAAACGATGCGATCCAGCTCCGCGAGCTTCCCCGCGTCGCCAAAGACCAGCCTTCCGAGCTTTTCCCGGTCCGGCGTGCCGTCCGCGTTCACAGCGCCTGGAAACGCATCGTTGATCGCATCCCGCATCGCCCGATCGGCGCGCAGGCGCTCATAGTAGAATTTGTCGCAGTCGATGATTTGCGCGCCTATTTTCTCCAACGCGCGCAGCAGCGTCGTCTTCCCCGCGCCGGTGCCGCCGGTAAAGCCGACGACCAGCTTTCCGTCGTCCGCGTCGACCGTGTGGAAGCCCGCGGCCTTTTTCAGCCGGTTGCCGACCGCAAGCCCGAGCCCCGCGCTGTCCGGGCACTGGGCGTAGATCTCCGGGACGTCGGTATCATCGAATGCGCGCA
>SVKM01000218.1 GCA_015068465.1 Oscillospiraceae bacterium
GTTCGTCATACTGGCTCCAGCCCTTGATCGGGTCGATGAACGCGCTGCTGACCAGACTGGCGGCGTCGGGCGTCTCGTCAGCGGGAGCTGCGGGGGTATTGCCGGTGTCGGTGCTGGTACTCGGCGCCGCCGGGGTATTGTCGGCGGGCGCGGGGGCAGGCGTCGATCCGCCGCCGCATGCGGCGAGCGCCAGAACCATGACCAGCGCAAGAAACAGTGCAAGATACTTCTTCATTTCGTGACCTCCATTTTTTTATTTATAGTTACCCTTTCGGGGAGCTACCGTCTATTGTACCCAATTATTTCACCCAGCAAGCGACCTGGTGCCCGCCGCCGCGGTCGGTGAGCTCGGGGCACTCCTCCGCGCAGTGCTCGGTCGCATAGCGGCAGCGCGTGCGGAACGGGCAGCCGCTGGGGCGCTTGAGCGGGCTGGGAACGTCGCCCTCGAGGATAATGCGCTTGCGCGCGCGCGTGACCTCCGGGTCGGGGATCGGCACGGCGGAGAGCAGCGACTCGGTGTACGGATGGATCGGATGCTCGTTGAGCTCGTCCGCGTCCGCGATCTCGACGATCTTGCCGAGGTACATCACCGCGATGCGCCGGGAGATGTGATGCACGACCAGCAGGTCGTGAGCGATGAACAGATATGCGACGCCGAGCTTCTCCTGCAGCTCTTCAAACATGTTGATGACCTGCGCCTGGATCGACACGTCGAGCGCGGAGACCGGCTCGTCGCAGACGATGAACTTCGGGTCGACCGCGAGCGCGCGGGCGATGCCGATGCGCTGGCGCTGTCCGCCGGAGAACTCGTGCGCGTAGCGGCGCGCGTGCTCGGCGTTGAGGCCCACGTAGTTCATCAGCTCGAGGATCTTCTCGCGCCGCTCCTTGCGGTTCGAGCAGAGGTGGTGGACGTCCAGCGGCTCGCCGATGATGTCCTCGACCGTCATGCGCGGGTCGAGCGAGGAATACGGGTCCTGAAAGACCATCTGCATCTGCTTGCGCATCGGCAGGATGTTCTTGTCGGTCACCGGTTCGCCGTTGAAGATGACCTCGCCCGCCGTCGGCTTATAGAGCCGCAGGATCGCGCGGCCCGCCGTGGTCTTGCCGCAGCCGGACTCGCCCACGAGACCCAGCGTCTCGCCCTCGCCGACGGTGAAGGAGATGTCGTCGACCGCCTTGAGCGGAATGGTCTTGCCGAAGCCGACCTTGACGGGGAAATACTGCTTGAGGTTTCTGACCTCGACCAGGGGCTGGCTCATGTCGCGCTCACCTCCTCATAGGCTTCCTTCACGTTCATCCAGCAGGACGCCTTGTGCTCGTCGTTGATGACCAGTTCCTGCGGGATCTCGGAGAGGCAGATCTTCATCGCCGCGTCACAGCGCGGGCAGAACGCGCAGCCCTTTGGCAGGTTGAGCATGTTGATGGGCGTGCCCGCGATGGGGACGAGCTTCTTTTTCATGTTGTTCACGTTCGGGATCGAGCGCAGCAGGCCCTTGGTGTACTCATGCTTGGGATTGTAGAAGATCTCGCGCGCGGTGCCGCGCTCACAGATGCGCCCGCCGTACATCACCACGATGTTGTCGCACATGTCGGCGATGACGCCGAGGTCGTGCGTGACGAGGATGACCGCCATGCCCATCTTCTTTTGCAGATCCTGGATCAGCTCGAGGATCTGCGCCTGGATCGTCACGTCCAGCGCCGTGGTCGGCTCGTCGGCGATCAGGATATCCGGCTCGCAGGCGAGCGCCATGGCGATCATCACACGCTGGCGCATGCCGCCGGAGTGCTCGAAGGGATACTGCTTCATGCGCTTTTCCGGCTCGTTGATGCCCACCAGCTCCAAAAGCTCCTTGACGCGCGCGTCGGCGTCCGCGCCGCGGCGGTCGGTGTGAAGGACGACCGCCTCGCGGAGCTGGTTGCCGATGGTGAAGACCGGGTTGAGGCTCGTCATCGGGTCCTGGAAGATGATGGAGCAGTTCTTGCCGCGGAAGCCCTGCATCTGCTTTTCGCTCCACTTCGAGAGGTCCTCGCCCTTGAAGAGGATCTTTCCGCCCGTGATGCGTCCGGTGTCGGCGAGGATCTGCATGATCGAATACGCCGTCACCGATTTGCCCGAGCCGGACTCGCCCACGATGCCGAGGATCTCGCCGGGGTCCAGATCAAAGCTGACGCCGTTGACCGCCTGCACCTCGCCGGCGTCGGTAAAGAAGGAGGTGTGCAGGTCCTGTACGCTCAATAATTTCTCAGCCATATCGCTCACCTCTTCAGCTTCGGGTCGAACGCGTCGCGCAGACCGTCGCCGAGCAGGTTGAGGCTCAGCACGATCAGGCAGATCACGACCGCCGGAAAGATCAGCTTGTACGGATAGCTCTGCAAGCCCGCGCGCGCGGCGTTCGCAAGCGATCCGAGGGACGGCATGGGCGCCTGCACGCCGATGCCGCAGAAGCTCAGGAAGCTCTCCGTAAAGATCGCGGACGGGATCTGCAAAGCCGTCGATATGATGATGACCGACAGGCAGTTCGGCAAAATGTGCTTGCGGATGATGCGTCCCGCGTGCGCGCCGATGGAACGTGAGGCGAGAATGTATTCATTCTCCTTGATCGAGAGGATCTGGCCGCGGATCAAACGCGCCATGCCGACCCAGTACAGAAGTCCGAAGACGATGAACAGGCTCACCATGCTCGTGCCGAGCTTGTTGAGCAGACTGCCGGGAGGAAATTGCAGCCGCTCGTTGAGCACGACCGACAGCAGTATGATCATCAGCAGATCCGGCAGCGAGTAGATGATATCGACGATGCGCATCATGATAAGGTCTGTTCGCCCGCCCATGTAGCCGGAGATGCTGCCGTAGATCATGCCGATAATGAGCACGATGATCGAGGCGAAAAAGCCGATGAACAGCGAGATGCGCGTGCCGTACACGACGCGGATGAAATAGTCGCGGCACTGCTCGTCGGTGCCGAAGATATGTGGGAAGCGCTCGCCGCCGTTTTCGATGTACTTCTGCTCCATCTGGCTGTAGGTGAACGGCGCGAGGTTCTTCGCGCCCTTGTCGCGCTTGCCGTTGACGGAGAGGATCTCCTCGTAGCGGTAGGGCACGATCATCGGCGCGAAAATGATCGTCAGCAGGATCAGAGCCAGCAGGATGAGGCTGCCGACCGCGAGCGGGTTTTTGAAGAGCTTGCGCATGCCGTCCTTGAAAAACGTCGTGCTCTCGCTCATAACGTCCTGCTGGCGCTTTTCCTCCTCGGTCGCGCTCATGAAGGACTCCTGGGAGAACTTGCTCAGGTCGAGCTGCATGCTGAGGGGGTTCTTTTTCGGCAATTCGTTGTTTTCCATGATTCCCCTCCTCAGTCGTATTTGATCCGCGGATCGACCACTTTATAAAGGAGATCGCAGATCAGATTCGCAATGACCACCAGCGTCGCGAGAAAGATCGTCGTCGCCATGATCATGGTATAGTCGCGGTTGTTGATGGCGCTGACGAACTTTCCGCCGAGGCCGCCGATCGTGAAGATG
>SVKM01000219.1 GCA_015068465.1 Oscillospiraceae bacterium
TTACGCGCTCGACACGCTCGATAAGCCGCCGGAGCAGGTCAAGGCGGTGTTCGAGCTGAAGCTTTTGTGCCTTTGCGGGTATGAGCCGCTGGTCGCGGACTGCGCCGTGTGCGGAAATACCGCGCCGGAGGAGCCGATGTTCGACGTGCAGGACGGCGTGGTGCTCTGCCGCTCGTGCGCCGGTTCCGCCGCGCGCGGTATGCTGCCGCTCGACCCCGGTTCGCTCGCGGCGATGCGCCACGTCGTCGGCGCCGAGCAAAAGCGGATGCTTTCGTTTTCGCTCCGCGGCGAAACGATGCGGCGTTTTGCGCAGGCGTGCGAAACGTTTGCGCGCGTGCAGCTCGACCGCGACTTCCGCACGCTGGATTTCTACAAAAGCATCCGCAGCCCCTCGGCTATTTCCGGGGAAACCGGCGAATAGCGACAACAAACGGCAATATATGGCATAAAAATCACAAATCGTATAGAGTTTGCGAGGAAACGACATGACAGAACTCTTTGAAAAATCGATCCGCGTGCTCGAGCTCCCGCGCGTGCTGGAGCTTCTGGAGCAGCGCGCCGTCAGCGAGGCGGCGAAGGAAAGGGCGCGCGCGACGGAGCCCTCGACGGACATCGACGAGGTGCGCCGCCTGCTCGACGAAACGGACGCGGCGCGGGAGATGATCGGACTCAAGGGAAGCCCGTCGTTTGCCGGCGTGAAGCCGGTCGCCGAGGCGCTCGCCCGCGCGGAGCGCGGCGGCATGCTCAGCACGCGCGACCTTCTCAACGTCGCGGCGCTTTTGACGAACGCGCGCCGCGCGCGCGAGTATGTGCCGGAGAATCTGGAATCGACGGCGCTCGACAAAATGTTCCACTCCCTGCACGGCAACCGCTATCTGGAGGAGAAGATCACAACCTCCATCCTCGGCGAGGACGAGATCGCGGACGGCGCGAGCCCGGAGCTTGCCGACATCCGCCGCCACAAGCGCGCCGCCGCGGCGAAGGGCCGCCAGATCCTGCAAAAGATCATCTCGTCCTCGAGCTATAAGAACGTGCTGCAGGAATCGCTCATCACCCAGCGCGACGGGCGCTTCGTCGTGCCGGTCAAGGCGGAGTGCCGCGGCGAGCTGCCCGGGCTTGTCCACGACGTAAGCTCCAGCGGCGCGACGCTCTTTATCGAGCCGATGGGCGCGGTGCAGGCGAACAACGAGCTCAAGGAGCTTGAAGCGAAGGAGGAAAAGGAGATCGAGCGCATCCTCATGTCGCTCTCCGCCGAAGCGGCGGGCTTCGCGGAAGATATTGTCTGGGACTATGACGTTCTGGTACATTTGGACCTTATCTTTGCGCGCGGCGAGCTGAGCTATGCGATGGACGCGATGCGGCCCGAGGTCCGCGACGACGGCAGCGTCTACCTGCGCAAGGCGCGCCACCCGCTGCTCGACAGCAGCAAGGCGGTGCCGATCGACGTCGAACTCGGCAAGAGCTTCGATACGCTCGTCATCACCGGCCCGAACACCGGCGGCAAGACCGTCACGCTCAAGACGCTGGGGCTGCTGTGCCTGATGACGCAGTGCGGGCTGCACATCCCCTGCGCCGACCAGAGCGCGGTGAGCGTGTTCGACGCCGTGCTCGCCGACATCGGCGACGAGCAGAGCATCGAGCAGAGCCTGTCCACCTTCTCGGCGCACATGAAGAACATCGTGCAGATCATCGACGAGGCGGACCGCGACAGCCTTGTACTCTTCGACGAGCTGGGCGCGGGCACCGACCCGGTCGAGGGCGCGGCGCTCGCCATCGCGATCATCTCCGAGGTGCGCTCGCGGCACGCGCGCGTCGCCGCGACGACGCACTACGCCGAGCTCAAGACCTTCGCCATGACGACGGCGGGCGTCGAGAACGCGAGCTGCGAGTTCGACGTCGAAACCCTGCGCCCGACCTACCGCCTGCTCATCGGCATTCCCGGCAAGTCCAACGCGTTCGCGATTTCGAAGCGCCTGGGCCTGCCCGAGCGCGTCATCGAGAGCGCCAGGGAGCAGATGAGCGGCGAGAGCGTTCGCTTCGAGGACGTGCTGACGCAGCTCGAGCAGAAGCGTCAGGCGCTCGAAAAGGAAAAGGAGGAGGCAGACCGCCTGCTCCAACGCCGCGAGGAGGACGCGCGCAAGGCGCGCGAGTTCCGCGAGCAGATGGAGCGCGCGAAGGAAAATGCCCGCTCGCGCGGCGAGGCGGAGGCGAAGCGCATCCTCGCCGACGCAAAATCCGCTGCGGACGAAACGTTCCGCGAGCTTGACGCGCTCAAGCGCGAGCAGCGCAGGCTCGAAGCCCAGGAGGTCAACGCCCAGCGCGCCGAGATCATGCACAAGCTCAACGACGCGCGCGAGGCGGTCGGCGAGCGCGACAACGTCAAGGAGCCGGTTCCCAGGCCGAGCCGCCCGATCGCCGTCGGCGACCTCGTCGAGATCCCCGGCACGGGCCGTCAGGCGGAGGTTTTGTCCGTGCAGGGCGAAACGCTCGAATGCAGGGCGGGCGCGCTGCGCATGAAGGTCAAGGCGGGCGAGGTCCGGCTCATCGAGGACGACGAGCGCGCGGCGCTGCTGCCGAAGAAGGCGCCGGGCGGCGTCAGCCGCGTGCCGGCGCGCGCCGCGGCGCCGCGTGAGCTGGATATCCGCGGCATGGAGTCGCTCGAGGCCGAGAGCGTGGTCGAAAACTACCTCGATTCCGCCGTGATGGCGCATCTGGAGAGCGTCACGATCATCCACGGCAAGGGCACCGGCGCGCTGCGCAAGGCGGTCCACGCGCTGCTCAAGCGCAACAAGCACGTCAAATCCTTCCGCCTCGGCGCCTTCGGCGAGGGCGAGGCGGGCGTGACCGTCGTGGAGCTTCGCTGAGGCTGCCGCGGTTTTTGGCGACGAACACAATATGTTGATTCTTGCCCCTGTCGTTAAAACGCACTAAAAATTTGACCGACTAAATCATTTTCTGGCGAAAATGACGAAATAGGAAGAAATAAACAAAAAACACGACGCTTTACCCGCGGAAATATCAAGAAAAATCATTGACGAAGCGAAACCTTATGGTATAATATATAGCGGTCCGGTAAATGGATTGTTGAGGAGAGAGGGGAGCTATATCATGTATACGCAGAATGTTATGATCAACAATGAGGTCGGTCTTCATGCTCGCCCCGCCACGTTCTTTATCCAGAAAGCGAATGAGTTCAAAAGCGGCATCTGGGTCGAGAAGGATGAGCGCCGCGTGAATGCGAAGAGCCTGCTGGGCGTACTGTCGCTCGGTATCGGCAAGGGTACGGAGATCACGCTGCTGGCGGACGGTTCCGATGAAAAGGAAGCCGTCGATGCGCTTTGCGAGCTGGTGTCCGGCAACTTCGGCGAATAAGTTTTGATTTGCAAGAAAGGCGGTTTCGTGTTACGAAACCGCCTTTTTGCCGGTGCGCCCGGCGAGCGCACGTTCTAACGGGTGAGAGTCCCGAGTCCGCCCGGCAGTGGGAAGGACATAG
>SVKM01000220.1 GCA_015068465.1 Oscillospiraceae bacterium
GCCTTTTTCAGCCGGTTGCCGACCGCAAGCCCGAGCCCCGCGCTGTCCGGGCACTGGGCGTAGATCTCCGGGACGTAGGTATCATCGAATGCGCGCAGCGCGTCGAACACGCGCCGCGCCTGCTCCGCCTTGTCGCGGCAGGAGCCGATGCGCTCGATCACCCGCTCGGGAAAGAGCGGGATTGTTTCATCAAAGAGGATCAGCCCGGCGTCCTTCGGAGCATGCGTGCTCAGCCAGCGCGCGCTCTGCGCCGCCGTCCCGGTCACGACCGTGACGGGCGCCTTGGGCGCATAGTGGCGGTATTTCATGCCCGGCGCGCGCGGCTTTTCGTCCGCGGAGAGCTGCTGTGTGACCGCCTTGTCGAGCACGACCTCGCCGAGCACGGCTTGCAGCTTTTCAAGGGGCAGCCCGCCCGGGCGCAGCAGCCGCGGCGGCGTACAGGTCAGGTCGACGATCGTCGACTCCACGCCGACGCCGCAGCTTCCCCCGTCCACGATGCCGTCGATCTTGCCGTCCATGTCGGCGCGCACATGCTCCGCCGTCGTGCAGCTCGGGCGGCCGGAGGTGTTGGCGCTCGGCGCCGCGACGGGAACGCCCGCGGCTTCGATGATGGCGCGCGTGACGGCGTGATCCGGGCATCGCATGCCGACGGTATCCAGCCCCCCGGTCGTGCGCAGCGGCACGATATCGCGCTTTTTGAGGATCATCGTCAGCGGGCCTGGCCAGAACGCCTCCGCCAGACGGTACGCCGTTTCCGGCACGTCCGCGCAGTAGCGCGTGAGCCAGTCCGCCGACGGGATGTGCAATATGAGCGGGTTGTCCTGCGGACGCCCCTTCGCCTCGAAGATACGGAGGACGGCCTCCTCGTTCAGCCCGTCCGCTCCGAGGCCGTAGACCGTTTCAGTCGGGATGGCGAGCAGCCCGCCGCGCCGCAATATCGCGGCGGCGGCCTCAATCTGCGCGCCGTCGTCCGGCGAGGCGACAGCAAACCATTTCGTCGTCATTTCTTTCCTTTTTCTTTCCATGCCCAGACCGTAAAATACGCCGATACGGCAAGCCAGATCAGCAACAGCACGCCGGCGATGCGCACGTTGCGCGCAAAGCTCTCGATCTCCGGGTAGCTCTTCATCATGTAGAGCATGTACCCCTCCAGCAGCGCGGCGGTCAGCGTGCCGAGCCAGCAGAACACGCAGAAAAGCCGGCTTATCTTCGGATTTTTCATGTCTGCCCCTCCCCGCTTTGGCGCAGCGCCTCCGCCTGATACTGCATCGTCAGCGCGTCGATGATCGGGTCCAGCTCTCCGTTGATGACGGCGTCGATGTTGAAGTTCTTCACATCCCCCGTCAGCCGGTGATCGGTGACGCGGTTCTGCGGAAAGTTATACGTGCGGATGCGCTCGTTGCGCATGCCGGTGCCGACCTGCGCGCGGCGCTCGCTGGTGATCGCACCCTCGACGCGCTGCTGCTCGAGCTCGTAGAGCTTGCTCGCGAGCATCTGCATGCACTTGGCGCGGTTTTGCACCTGCGAGCGCTCCTCCTGGCAGGAAACAACGATGCCCGAGGGTTTGTGGATCAGCCGCACGGCGGAGCTCGTCTTGTTGACGTGCTGCCCGCCCGCGCCGGAGGAGCGGTAGACCTGCATCTCGATGTCCTCCTCGCGCAGGTCGACGTCGACGGTCTCCATCTCGGGCAGCACCGCGACCGTTGCGGTGGAGGTATGCACGCGCCCGCCGGACTCCGTTTCGGGCACGCGCTGCACGCGATGGACGCCCGACTCGTACTTGAGCCGCGAATACGCCCCGTCGCCGGAAACGACAAAATCCGCCTCCTTGACGCCGCCAAGCTCGGTATCGTTGTAGTTCATCAGCTCGATCTTCCAGCCGCGCTTTTCGGCGTACATGCTGTACATGCGGTAGAGGTCGTATGCAAACAGCGCGCTCTCCTCCCCGCCGACGCCGCCGCGCAGCTCCATAATGACGTTTTTCGAATCGTTCGGATCGCGCGGCAGCAGCAGGACGCGCAGCTCGTCATAGAGCCGCTCCCTGTCCTCCTTCGCCGCCTTCAGCTCCTCGCGCGCCATGTCGGCAAGCTCCGGGTCGGAGAGCAGCTCCTCCGACTCCGCGATGACACCCTCCGCCTTGCGGTAGGCGCGGTACGCCGTCACGACGCCCTCCAGCTCCTTCTGCTCCAGCGTGAGTTTTCTCAGCTGTCCGGGATCCGCGTAGATCTCCGGTATCTCCAGCAGCTCGCCGATCTCGTCGTACCGGCGGGCGATCTCCTGTAACTTTTCCCACATGGCCTACTGCCGCTCCGTGTCCGTTTTCTTTGCCGCCTGCTCCGATCCGTTTTCGCTCGTTTTGGGACGCTCTGACGCGGCCGCCTCGCGATTCGCCTCCGCCGCCAGCTCCTCAGGGATGGGCAGCAGCTCCGCGCCGGCAAAATCGGCGCACGCCTTCAAAAACTGATCCCGCCAGAACACATAACCCGTCGAGCCCGGCCGCAGCGAGACCTCCGCCACATGCGGCTTGAGAAGATAACGGTCCATCTGGTCGAAAACCTCACGGTACTGCTCTTCGCTCTTGTGCGTGATGACATATGCGACGTCCGCCATTTCATAGCCGCGGCGCTTCAAAAGCCCGCGGATCACGCTTGAGCAGCGTCCGCCCCAAACGGGCGTGCCGAGAATGACGAGCTTATACTCCCACAGCGGACGCTCGGATTCCACGCGGGAGATGGCGCGGGTCCGGCGGCGCATCGCGTCAAGCCCGCAGCGGAACGCGCCAAACGCGCCGCCGCGCGCGACACGGTCGTGTACCTCGACAAGCTGGCAGTCCAGCCCATGCGCGATCTCACGCATCACCCGTTCGGTCTTGCCGGTGCGGGAATAGTAAATGCAGATGACGTCCTTGTTCATAGATCCCAGTCCACTCCAAAAACCATTTCGTTGGCGAGTGCAAACGCCTCGCGAATAAAGTAATTTGCCGTCAAGCCGGCATAGTAGAAGCTCCGCGGCAGCGCGGAGGGCACGGCTGCCATCCGCTCGGGCGGTACGCCCTCGCCCCCGGCAATGTAGCGCGCACGCGCAATATGATAGTCGCTCGTCACCACGGCAAAGGGCTGCGTTTCATCAATTCCGTGCTCCCGCATGAGGGCAAGGGAGTACTCAAAATTCGTGTGCGTACTGGTCGCCTGCTCCTCTTTCCAGATGCGGGAAGCCGGGACGCCGTGCGCCGTCAGATAGCGCTCCATGCACTCCGCCTCGCTGATAAGCTCCCGTTCGCCCTGGCAGCCGGTCACGATGACCGGCACATCCGGCTTGTCCGCGAGGTAGGTAAGCGCCGCGTCCAGACGGGATTTGAGCATCAGCGACGGCTGCATCCCGTCCACGCCCGCGCCGAGGATCACCACGCACGAAACGTCCCGCGGGGCGCTGTCGCCGCGCGAGCCTGCGATCACCCGC
>SVKM01000221.1 GCA_015068465.1 Oscillospiraceae bacterium
TGTGGTCAGCTGTGTGAAGTAGACCAGCATAATAAACACACAGTACACCGCTGCAAGAACCATACCGATATTTGCAGCAACTTTGCGGTCGTGTTCGCATTCATTGTGAAGGCCTGCCGTCATCATAATGAACCCGAGCGGCAGGATAAGGCACACAAAGAAACTACCCATAGAATAGTTGATTATCAGAAACAGTGCAAACAGAAAAACTGTCGCCGTTACGATCGCTGAGCCTACTTTGGGTATCATTTTATTCAGATCCATTTGCGCTTTCTCCAAATCACGATTAGATACTTTTGACATGGCTTGATCTCTCCCATCAGGCCGTATGGATTAGCGACCCGTGCTGTGCTGCTCCATATTACCGTCCTTCGGATCAGAGCCGATTTTCATGCGCCCGTTTCCCGATTGAACCGTGAAGCGCACGCTAATCCATGATTTTGGCCGGCTTCCACTTGAGGAAGTCGCCCGAAACCAGCTTGTATTCCACGCCGTTCCTTTCACCCAGGACACTGTCGTAGAAGCGGCTCTCGCCGTGGCTGTGCGCGTAGATCACCCGCTCGGCGCGGTACTCCTCCGCGATGCGGGTGAAGCAGCTCTCGTCCTCCAGAATACTCGTCGGCGGATAGTGCAGAAACAGGATGAACCTGCGATAGCCGTCCGCCTTCGCCGCCTCAAGGGAAACGCGGAGGCGTTCCAGCTCGCGCGCCACGATCTTCTTCGCGTGCTCCTCGTTCTTCTCGTCCCAACCGACGACGCGGCCGCGGCGGTCGAGATAAAACGGCCCTTCAAACACGAAACCCTTCGTGCCGACGAGCGCGCAGTCGCCGTAGGCGTAGTAATTGTTTTGCAGGAAGTTGAGCTTCCCGGCGTAGCGTTCATTGAGCACAGCGGTCTTTTTCGCGTCCCAGAACGCATCGTGGTTGCCGCGCAGCAGGATCTTCCGCCCCGGCAGGTCCATGATGAACTGCAGGTCCGGCTCGCATTCGGCAAGGTTTTTGCCCCAGCTGTGGTCGCCGACGAGCACCAGCGTGTCGGCGTCTGTGAGCAGCTTGGAGCAGTTCTTGCGCACCTTCTCCTCGTGGTCCTTCCACGCGCGGTCGCTTCGCTGCGGATGCCCAATCTTCAGCGGCGCGCCGAAATGCAGGTGCAGATCTCCGATGGCATACAGACTCACGGCGCCTCACCTCCCGATGCAGCGGCAATTCAAGCATCGTTATTGCTTCTAACACAGAATTATAGCACCGCACCGCAACCTTGCCAAGTCTGCGGTGCGGATGTGCTCTTTTGCGGATTCTCGCAAAAATTTTAGATAGACGCTTTTGGACGGTTATTGCCCGGCGCAGCAGTTGAGCTGCCCCGCGGCGAGACGCCGTAATATCCTCTGAATGCCTTATAGAAATTGCTGCTGTTGCTGTAGCCCAGCATGGCGGCAATTTTTTCTATAGAAAGATCTGTGTGATCCAGCAGCCGCGCGCGCTGCATTCTGGCGGAAAGCAGCAGCTCGGAAAAGGTTTTTCCCGTTTTCTTCGGAAGAAGTCTCGACAGATAGACCGGATGATAACAATGAGAAAAGATTTGGGCGCGGGAGCCTTCGGCTTCGGCTGGCCGGTTCCGGTCCTGATGGTCGCCACCTATAACGACGACGGCAGCGTGAACGTGATGAATCTGCACGAGGCCATGCGGACGAACGCGGGCGATCTGGCGCTGTGCATCGGGCCGCGCAGCAAGACCCACGAAAACGTGGAGAAGCTCGGCATGATCCTGTACGACTCCTTCAGCAACAGCACAGTGATGTCAAACTTCTTCCCGGCTTTCACCCTTTGCCGCAGGCGCGCAACTTGCTGTTGCAAATTTTCATCACGTCCATTAAAATATTTTTAAGTTATTTACTGCCATGTTTCAAAATTCCTCGTATCAATAGACAAGAGCGGCAAGAAATGCCGGAGACGGCGAAAAGGAGGAAAACGCTATGAGCGAGAACACGAACCTTGACCCCAAGCTGGAAGAAGCCCTCAAGGGCATCTGGGACTCCCTGACCGACGAACAGAAGGAAAAGGCGAAGGCATGCGAAGCGCCGGACGAGCTGATAAAGCTCGCGGGCAAGGAGGGCATTGAGCTGCCCGACGATGAGCTGGAGCAGGTGGCAGGGGGCGCGGGTAATTGGAAACAGTATGCAAAGGGATCCTATGTTAATTACGGCCAATACATTGTGTATGCGGTCGTCGGAGGCGACGCGTTGCCCGGTATTGCCATACGTTTCGGCGTGACTGTGCAACAGATATGTCAGTGGAACAATATAAAGAACCCTGACTTATTATACATCAACCAAAAATTGGAGATCTATCCCACGATCCTGCGTTAGTCCCCGGTCGACCCGCGCAGGCTGCCATACCGACCACGTGTATAAACGAATGGGCAAATCAGTTTATGCGCGATGAGTATTCACGACGTCATTTTACAGGCAGTTGCGGATATGGCACAGAGATACGGATTATGTGGTCTATAAAAACCAATTCGGACAAAAGATCGGAACCAAAAAGCTTCGCGAGTTCAATAATGAGAAAGACGCAAGACTATATGCGGAACAGTATGAAGCAGGCACCAATTTAATGACCGCACAGGAGTACATCGAGAGGAAGAGAGCGCTCAAAACCACAGGATCCGGCTGCTGACGCGGCAGGACGAAAGGCTAACTATGAACGAGAACAAGAACGCAAACGCGCTGAACGAGGCGCTCAAGGGGCTGTGGGACATCCTTACGGACGAGCAGAAGGAAAAGGCGAAGGCGTGCAAGAGCATGGACGAGCTGACGGCGCTCGCGGGGAAGCTCGGCGTGGAGTTGCCCGACGAAATGCTGGACGCTGTTGCGGGCGGCCGGCCCGTGCCGAGTTTATATACAGAAGAAAAAATGTACTGCCCCTGCTGCAAAGGCGTCAGTCCCCGTGTGCTCAACTTGTATAACTGCCAGATCGTCCCGGAGGGCGAGAGCCAGAAGATCCCTGTCCGTGCCTATAAGTGCAAAATACAGTGCGCCGCGTTCTATATTTCTGCAGAGCGAAAGATGTATTACGATTCGAACGGAAAACCGCTCGGCCCCGTGGTCGAAAAAAGCGGCTGCTGACGCGGCGGGGCGGAGAAAACAATGAACGAGACAAGAAAAAGCGGGAGGAAAAGACCATGAAAAAGCGCGTCCTATCCCTTGCGATGGCATTGGCGCTCGTGCTGTCGCTTGCCCCGGCAGCATTTGCGGCGGAATTGCTTGAGCTGACCGTGACGCAGGAAACCGAACTGCCGGCGCGGGACTGGCAGAAGACGGCGTCGTTCCCCGACTGGAAGGGTTATACCGACAATACGCTGGCGCTCAACAGCACGGTGAGCTTTTACGGGTATCACGGGCAGGGGCGGCTGTTTGTGGAGGTCGCGGAGGA
>SVKM01000222.1 GCA_015068465.1 Oscillospiraceae bacterium
GAGGAAGCCGACGGTCTCTCCGTCTTCCTCCGCCGCGAAAAAGAGCTGCTCCGCGCTCTGCGTGATGTATTCCTCGCGCGATTCCGGAATGCCGAACCACTCCGGCAGCGCCTCCAATATCTCGCGCGCGATGCGCTTCTTTTCGTTTTTGTCCGAGATCTCTCTGACCATCCCGCGCCTCACTTCGTCAAAATGTGCCATACGGTCCTGTCCCCGAAGCCGCAGGCTTCGTAAAGGGCAAGCGGGTTCGTTTTGCCGTCCAGCTTCCCGGACACCGTCGCGAACGCCGCGCCGCTCTGCTTCATGCGCCGCAGCAGCTCCCGCACGACAAACGCCCCCAGCCCCTGCCGCCGGTATGCGTGCGAAACCTGAATCCACTCCAGAACGCCCTCGCCGATGCGTTTGTCCAGCTCGGCGATCCCCGACGCGGCGATCTCCCCGCCGTCTGCCGCGAGCGCGAGCCACAGCGCGCCGTCGTATACGGGGTGCGCGCGATATGCCTCCAGCTCCTCCGCCGTGACGCCCTCTTCGTCGTAACAGGCGCAGATGTGGCGGGCAAGCGCCGCCGCGTCCGGGGAGATCGGCTCATACCCGTCCGGCAGGGCGGGTTTTTTTAGGTTCTTGAGATCATGGCGCAGCTTAAAATACCGTGTGTCGTGCCAGGCGGCGTATTGCGCAGAGTCGTATGCGTCGTCGCGCACGACGCGCATATGCTCCGGCACGGCGATCCGCTCCGTCTTCCACAGCGGCAGCGCCGACGCGCCGCAGGGGTCCTTCCGATATTCGCTTGCGTCCATGCGTCCTATCCTTTCAAGTGCTTGTCGATAAATTCGCGGTACGCCGCCTCATACTGCGCGCGGCCGGTCAAATAGCCCATGCAATGGCCCGCGCCCTCGATCTTCAGCAGCGTTTTGTCGCTCTTGCAGGCGTCGTAAAGCTGCTTTGCCATGGTTTCCGTCGAGAGCTTATCCGCCGTACCGCAGATCAGCAGCATCGGATACTCCGTTTTGCGCAGCGCGTTCACCGCGCCGCATTCGTTGAGTGAAAAGTCCGCGAACACCCGTGTGAACAGCGCCAGCAGCCACGCGGACAGGCGCAGGGAGAGCTGCGTCTTGCTCCGCAATACCGCGCACACCGCCTCATACGGCGTCGGGAAGCCGCACTCCGCGACGATCCCGCGCACGTTGCCGCCGAAATGCGTGTCCGACGCCATCATCACCGCCGACGCGCCCATCGACTGCCCGTGCAGGAACAGCGGATGCGCCTTTCCGAAGCGCGACGCCAGATAATCCACCCACACCGGCACGTCCAGCCTTTCGCGGACGCCGAAGGTCATGTACGCGCCCTCCGAATCGCCCTGCGCGCGCTCGTCGATCAAAAGGCACTGTATGCCGATGCTGTGCAGGAACGGCAGCAGGCACAGAAAATCCAGCTCCGCCGACGAGTGCCAGCCGTGAAACAGCAGCACCGTCGCGCGCGGCGCGATGTGCGGCACGAGCAGGGCGTGGAGCACAAAGCCGTCGTCGCTCTGCACCGTGATGTCCTCGACCTCCTGCCGCGCGAGCCAGTCGCCTGCCGTGCGCCACGCCTGTTGCAGCGTCTCGTCCCCGCTCGCGGCGACGCGCTTGTCCTCCCAGCCCTCTTCGCGGTCGCGGCGCGCGCAGCAGCGGTGCAGCAGGAAAAAGCCGTATGCGATCAGGACGACCGGCAGGGAAAGCAGCCACAGCATCCTAGCCCTCCGCCTCCCGCAGCGCGTCGGAAAGCCGCGCGAACTCCTCCAGCCCCAGCCGCTCGCCGCGCACGTTCGCGTCGAGCCCGCAGGATACGACGAGCTGCGCGAGCTTGTCCTTCCCGAGCGCGCCGAACGCGGTCATCAGGCTGTTCACCAGCGTCTTGCGCCGCAGCGCGAACGCCGCGTAGACCGTGCGGAAAAAATACGCCTCGTCCGCGACGGCGACGGGCGGCTCGCGGCGCATTTCGGCGCGCAGCACCGCGGAGGTGACCTTCGGGCGCGGGATGAACTTCTCCGGCGGCACCTCAAAGCACAGCTCCGGCTCCGTATAATACTGCATGAACACGGAAAACGCGCCGTACGCCGCCGTGCCCGGCGCCGCGCACAGCCGCTGCGCGACCTCGCGCTGAATGAGCACGGTCAGACTCTCGAAGCATTTCGCCTCGATGAGCGCCGTGAGCGCCGGCGTCGTGATGTTGTAGGGCAGGTTCGCGCAGACGATGGGCGTAAGCCCCCCGAAGCGCTCGCGCACGAGCGCCGGAAGGTCGAGCTTCAATACGTCCGCCGAAACGACGGAGAAATTGTCAAAATCCGCCATCGTCTCGTCGAGGATCGGCAGCAGCGCCGTATCCAGCTCGACCGCGACGACCCTTCCCGCGCGGCGGCAAAGCTCCGAGGACAGCGCGCCGACGCCGGGGCCGATCTCCAGCACGCCGTTCGTTTCGTCCGCGCCGGACGCCTCCGCGATCGCGCGCGGGACCGCGCGGTCGATGAGGAAATTCTGCCCCTTGGATTTGGAAAAATGGAAGCCGTGCCGCGCAAGCAGCGCTTCGATCGCCTGCTGCTCGTTTTGCGCCATGCTTTTTCCCTCCCCGTTGTGCGTTTTTGATCATTATACCGGATTCATGTCTCAAGCACAAGGGCTTGTGCCGCAAAATGTCAAGAGAAATGCGAAAATATTTTTAACTTTTTTTAGAGAGGCCGAATAGTAGGCGGGCCGCCTCCGGGAAAATGGCGGTAAACACCTCCGCCGAGGACTGAAAATCAAACATTTTCCGTGGATAGTCGTTAATCCATGCCTCGGTTGCCTTGAGCTCCTCCTCGGTGACGTCCGCGAAATCTGTCCCTTTCGGGAGGCGGCGTCGTGCCATTCCGTTTTGTTTCTCGACGGAGCCTTTCTCATAAGAGCTATACGGGTGGCAATAATAGATAGTCGTCCTCCGGCCGTCTCCGTCGACGGATTTCTCCATTCCCTTACAATCTGCGAACTCGGAGCCGTTGTCGACGGTGATCGACTTGAACACCTCCGAGAACGACGGGCCGAGCTTGCGCTCGAGCTCGTCGAGGGCGGCGACGACGTGCTCCGACGCGCCGGAGGCGGTCTTGAGCATGAGGTATTGACGGGAGACTCGCTCCGTCAGCACGAGGGCACGGTCGGTCGATCCCTCTTTGCTTACGATAGAGTCTCACTCCCAATGACCGGGCTCCTCGCGGTCGTTTATGACCTCCGGCCTCTGCTCTATGCTCAAGCCCGGGCAAGGCCGAGAGGCTTTTCTTACCCTGTGATAGCGGCGCGTCTTGTTCCGCTTGATCGGGAGGTCTTTATTTGTGACGCCGGGAATGATCTCGAGGTCGATATACCGATAGAGCGTCCGCACCGAGATAGACGTCTCGAACGTGAGGTT
>SVKM01000223.1 GCA_015068465.1 Oscillospiraceae bacterium
CAACTCCGAGTACGAGGTCGCGTCCCCCGAGGTTGCGTCCCAGCTCGACGAGATCATCGCCGCCGTCAAGCAGTACGACCCGCAGGCGATGGTCACCGGTGAGAGCGCGATGACGCAGGATCTGATCGACACCACCTCCGTCGACTTCGCGACGACGAGCTACTACTCCATCGCGGCGATCTTCCTCATCGTCATGATCCTGTTCCGCTCGCTGACCGTGCCGGTCGTGCTGGTCGCGATGATCGAGACCGCGATCATCCTCAACCAGGGCATTTCCTACTTCTCCGGCGCGACGGTCGCGTTCGTCATCCCCACCATTGTTTCCACCGTCCAGCTCGGCGCGACCGTGGACTACGCCATTTTGATGGCGTCGCGCTTCCAGGAGGAGCTCCGCGCGGGCCTTGACCGCAAGGAGGCGGCAATGGCGGCGGCGAACAGCTCCGACCACTCCATCATCACGAGCGCGCTTGTGATGATCGCCGCGACGATGGGCGTCGTGGCGGTGTGCCGCATCGACATCGTCAACTCGATGTGCTTCATGCTCGCCCGCGGCGCGCTGATCTCCGCCATCGTGAGCATCTTTGTCGTGCCGGCGGCGCTGTGCGTGTTCGAGCCGGTGTTCAACAAGACGAGCCTGCATTGGAAGCCGCGCCAGGGCAAAAAGAGCGCGGACACCAACGCCGCCCCGGCGATGGCGCAGGCACATTGATCCCAACGGAGGCTTGCTTATTGTCTCCCTTGCTCGTATAATGGTCGTGTGCACAACGACTGAAAGGGGGCGGGAGTGTGCCATCCTTTACGCGCGAAAAAATTGAGGAATCGTGCCTGAAAATGCTCAACGAGCGCCCGCTGAACCAGATCACGGTCAAGGCGATCGTCGAGGACTGCGGCATCAACCGCAACAGCTTTTATTACCACTTCGCGGACATTCCCACGCTGCTCAGCGAGATCGTGACCGAGTACGCCGACCGGCTCATCGCCGAATACGCGCAGGCGGATTCGCTGGAAGAGTGCCTTGCCGCCGCGTCGCAGTTCGCGCGCGAGAACAAGCGCGCCGTGCTGCACGTTTACCGCTCGGCGAACCGCGATATCTATGAGCAGCATTTGATTCGCGTCTGTCACGACGTCGTCGTGGCGTACCTCAAGACTGCGTTCGGCGAGGTGCCGATCGCGCGGGAGGACGCGGAGGCGCTCGTCCGCTTTTTCCAGTGCGAGCTGATCGGGCAGATCCTGACGTGGCTCGAAAGCGACATGAGCTACGATATCCAATCCCAGTTTGCCCGCATGAGCGACCTGCGGCGCGGCATGGTCGAGGAGATCATCCGCCGCTGCCGCGACGGCGCGGCGGACGCGCGGGAGCAGGAAAACTAAAGCCGCGCCAAATGCGGCGCGGCTTACGGAGGCCTTTTCCATGGAAGATAAGCTAAGAAACACAATGCCTATGCAATTTGCCCGCGGAGGGTACATCGTCCTCTCGGCGCTGCTGTGTCTGCTGGGGCTGATGCTGGTGCTGATCCCGGACTTTTCGATCGCGCTCGCGGGCAAGCTGCTCGGCGTGCTGATGATGGTGTTCGGACTGGTGAAGATCGTCGGCTACTGGTCGAAGGATCTGTACCGCCTGGCGTTTCAGTATGATTTTGCGTTCGGCATCCTGATGATCCCGCTGGGGCTGTACGCGCTGTGCCATCCCGAGCGCACGATCAGCTTCTTCTACATCATCCTGGGCATCGTCGTGCTGGCGGACGGGCTGTTCAAGCTCCAGATCTCGCTGGATTCGCGCGCCTTTGGCATCGAAAAGTGGTGGCTGATCCTTGCCCTCGCGCTTCTCGCGGGCACGTTGGGCTGCGTATTGATATTCCACCCCAACAGCAGCGCAAAGGTCGCGACCTCTCTGGTCGGGCTTACGCTGCTCGGAGAAGGCATTCTCAATCTGAGCGTCGCGCTGTGCACGGTCAAGATCGTCAAATACCAGCATGCGGACGAGGTTTTGCCCCCGCGCGTTTCTCTTCTGAAATTTCTCAAATAAAAAAACAGGCTTTTATCGCACGGAGCAGGGCGTTCGCCCTGCTCCGTGTGATCGTATCCGGTTTTTTCGATCGGGTTCATCGCATCAACCTTTTGAGTCTTTTGCGCGCTTTCCCCGACGCCGTCAGTCCGCGCGGATGAATACGCTGTCCTCGCCGTCCGCCTGGTCGCTGTGCCAGCAGAGTTCCTTCGCGCCGCTTAAGTAGAAATAACCGCTCTCGTCATAGCTCTCGTCCGTGGTCCAGCTCTCGCCGTTCTCGTCATACTCGACGACCTCCTTGTGGCCGCTTTCATAGACGAGCTTGCCGTCCTCCAGCGCCGCGAAGAGCTCCCACGTATCCTGCACGCTCGCGCTCTCCGGCCAGGTGACCGCGAGCTTGACCTTGCCGGGCGCAAGTGCCTTCTCGCACTCGATCTGGCCGCGGCCGGCGATCTTCTCGCCCCAGAGTCCGCAGTAGGGGTCCAGGCTCTTGTCCGCCTGCTTGACGCCGGCGCGCTCGGCGAGCGCGTAGTACCAGCCCTGCATCGCCTCCGTGTAGCTGATGTTGTCGTCCCACCACACGGCCTGATAGACCGTTTCGCGGTCGCCCGACACAACGCGGGCATAGGCGTCCGGCGCAAAGAAGAAGTCGACGCGCACGTTCTCGTCCGGGAAGTTCAAAACGACATATTCGCCGTCGGGCGCCTCCTCGTCTTCGATCTCCATGAAATAGCCCTTCATCAGGAACTCCGCGTAGGGCGTGCCGTCCACGCCGCCGCCGTCCACCGGGCCGAACTCCGTGGTGCTGAGCGTATAGTTCACGCCGCTTTCCCACGCGGCGCGCGCAACGTACATATCGACCTCGGAGTTGCCGAAGCCCACATATTCGAGGCCGTTCTGGTCGCTGAACTTATCCTTCATGCTCTCCGCCCATTCGCAGAGCATCGACCACTGCTCCGCGTCGCGCGCCATCTCCTCGGCGGTGGCGCGCGCATAGCGCACGTCCGTGGGATGGTACCAGACATAGTAATTGCCGCTTTCGTCCTTTGCGAACACGTCCGCGCCGGACATATCATAGCAGAGCATCTCATGGAGCTTCGCTTCGTCGACCCTGCCGATATCGAACAGCCAGCCGACGCCCTCGAATTCTTCCGTTTCCAGGGACGCGGTCTCGGAGACGGAGATCAAAATGCCGTCCTTGTCGTTCTCCGGCGTCGTCACGGTGATGAGGTCGTTGTACTTGGGCCGGATCGAAAGCTTCATGCCGCCATTCTCGTACTCGCCCCAAACCTGCGGCGGATACTGCACGGAAACGGGATCAAGCTTCGTGCCGTCCCCCGAAAAGAGATGGTCGAAGTCGTCCATAGCCGCCGCTTCGACAAGGGTGAAG
>SVKM01000224.1 GCA_015068465.1 Oscillospiraceae bacterium
AGCCATCCGCGGCAGTCGCGAGGCCGGTGGGGCGGTCAAACTTCGAGTCGTTGGCGTTCTTGTCCGTCTTGCCCGCCTTGCCCGTGCCGGCGAGCGTCATGACGCGCCCGTTGGCGATGTAGCGGATGACGTTCGCCTGGGAGTCGGAGACGGCGTAGCCGTCGAGAAACGGGGCGATGGCCCACGGCTCCATGAAGTACGCCTCGTTGGCGGCGCCGTCACGATAGACGGCGGTCGGCTCGCCGGTCGCGTCCTTCACGCCGATCACGCCGGCGAAGCGGGTGACCTTGTCACCCTCGACGCGCCAGACGACCTTGTTGAAGGTGTCGGTCACGAGCAGGGCGCCGCCGTCGGCGCAGACGCCGGAGAGCCGCCCGCTGGAAAAGTCGGATGCGTTCAGTGCGAAAACGGGGAGGGAGAGCGCGAGACAGAGTGCCAGGAGCAGAGCAGATACACGTGTTTTCATCTTCATTCCACCTTTTCTAATTCATCCAGCGTGAGGACCTCGAAGCCCTCCGCCTTGCCTTTGAGCTTGATGCTTGCGCCGAGGGAGGTCGTTTTGGCGCGTTCGCCCAGCGCGTCCGCCACGACGCGGGAAATGTACACCGTTCCGCCGGGGGCGTTCGCCTCCAAGCGCGCGGCGGTGTTGACCGTGTCGCCGATGGCGGTGTAGTCCATGCGCTTCGGCGCGCCGATGTTGCCGACGACCGCGGGGCCGTAGTTGACGCCGACGCCGAAGCTGACCGTGCGCCCGAAGCGCCGCATCAGCTCCTCGCCGACCGCCTTGGAGCCCTCGACCATGTCCATCGCGGCGCGGCAGGCGAGATAGATCGCGTCGTCCTGCGGCAGCGGGGCGTTCCAGAACGCCATCGTGCAGTCGCCGACGAACTTGTCGAGCGTGCCGTGGTTGCGCATGATGCACTCGGTTGTGAGCGTGAGGTATTTGTTGATGATCTCGACGACCGTCGGCGGGTCGAGCGCTTCGCTCATCGTCGTAAAGCCGCGGATATCGACGAACAGCACCGCGATGTCGTAGAGCTTGCCGCCGAGCTCGAGCGAGTCACTGCCGCGCTCGATGAGCTGCTTCATCACCGCGGGGTCGATGTAGTGGCCGAAGGTGTTCTGCACGCGGCGGCGTTCGCGCTGCGCGCGGACGTAGTTCACCGCGACCGAGACAACGAACAGAAGCGTCACGAACAGCGGCACGTACAGCACGTGCAGGATGTGCCCCGCGCGGTAGAGCAGCACGCACAGCCCGAGCCAGCCCGCGCTGAGCACGAGCCACGAGGGGATGGACCAGCGCAGCTTGCGGTCGAGGAACCACATAAGCGCCGCCGCGCACAGGACGAACAAAACGGCGAGCTGCACGCGGTTGTCCGCCTCGCACGGCGCAAAGCCCGCGCGGAACGCGTCGATCGCGTTTGCCTGGATCTCGATGCCGTACATCGGCACGGCGTGGTCGACGGCGGTGACGTAATCGTCCTGCATGCCCGCGGCGTAGGGGCCGATGAGCACGATCTTGCCCGCGAACTCGTCGCTCGCGATCTCGCCGGAGAGCAGGTCCGCGATCGAAACGCCGTCATAGTACCCGCGGGGGCGCTCGGTGAACGGCAGGTAGAAAAAGCCGCCTTCCGCCGCGGGCGGCGCGTTGGGCGTCTCGCCGCGCGCGTCGCACCAGCGCTCGTAGATCGCGCGCGAGAACGACGGCACGCGCCCCACGCCCGGTACGTCGACCCAGAGCAGCATGTGGCGGATGACGCCGTCGGAGTCGTGCATGGCGTTGATGTGGCCCGTGGCGCTCACCGCCGCGAGCGCGTCAAAGGGGCTGTCCCACGCGAGCACCGCGCGGTCGTCGAGGTAGAAGCTGTCCTCCGTGTGGACGATCTCGCTGCCGAACGTCGCCGCCGAGGCGAAGACCACGTTGCCGTACTCCTCCGCCGCCTCGACGAGGAAGGCGTCGGCGTCCGGGTCGGCGCTCTCGCCGACGTACAGCACGTCGATGCCGATGACGGCGGGACGCGCGTCGGGGTCGGAGTTGAGGTATTCGATCGCCTCGGCGACATAGCTGCGCGGCCAAGGAAGGGGGCCGAGCTCCTCCAGCGCGCGCTGGTCCATGCCGATGACGACGATCTCGCCGTCCGTGCCGTTCTGATGCTGATAAAGCGCGTCGGACGCGCTGCCGTCCGCGGCGTCGAGCAGCCCCGACGCCGCAAGGGCGGTCATCGCCGCCGCGGCGGCAATCGCCACCGCGAGGCGGAGAAAAAGTTGTTTGTGCTTCATAGGTCAGCCACCGCTGGAAATCGCTTCGGTGATCGTCAGCGTATAGCTGGTCTGGTCGGCAACATTGGGAACGGTCAAATCACAGTAATAATACGCGTTTTCGGGATCGCTATTGTCCTTGTTAAGTGAGGTCGGGTCTGTCGTCGCCGCGCCTGTCGGTACAAGCACGGCTCTGACCTGTTGGTTAGATTGAGTCGTAAGGTTATAGACTTTGAGTGTAACGGTTTCCCCTATCACGAGTTGGTAGACATTCGTGCTGGTCGCTGAAATCAGCCCTCCAACCTCACGCCAAAGCTCGACTGTCGCGCCGTTCGGAGCACTGACCGTCACGGTCGCGGTCGGGACGGCGCTCCAGCCTGCGTAGACGGTGGTATGGTTGCTGATCGTTCCGCCCGGGTTCGCCTCCGAAAGGGGTGCTCCTGTCGCCGCCGGAGCCGTATACCAGCCGCTGAGGGTGTATCCGTTCCGCTGCGGTTCTGTCGGGGTATACGCATAGGCGAATAGTTCTGATGATCCGTAGGTAACCTTGCTGTAATATTCCGTAGAACCGTCACTGAATTTGCCGCCGTTTGCGTTAAATGTCAGGATAAATGTGACTTGGCTGTCCGAATCAATGCTGCCACTGCCGCCATAATGACTGCCCTTTGTGTTGTCCAGATGACCGGAGATCATACCGCTGTTGAGAATTGAGCCGTTGTTCTGGCAGGCATTGTTGCCGGAAGCGGGATTAAATATGGCTGTTACACCGCTGCTGACGGTAAGCTTGCCGTTGTTCGTCAGTCCGTTAAAGGAAACGCTTCCCTCTTGCATATCAGGAGTCTCCGGATTCGTTCCGCCGGGCATAATGGTCAGCGACCTGCCGGAAGGAATCGTCAGTTCATTATAAGTGGTTTCGTCCTCGTTTTTCACATAAATCGTGACGTTGCTGGCTGCAAGCGCGTCTTCCAAATCAGCCTGTTCCGGTGCCACCGTAAAGGTTTTGGTCGGCGTGCTCGGCTGGCTCGGCTCGCTCGGCTGCACCGGCGGCTCCGTGATCTCCTCGCGCTCGCGGATGCGCTCC
>SVKM01000225.1 GCA_015068465.1 Oscillospiraceae bacterium
TTCCGTGTCATTCTGATCCGTTTCGTCCTTGTCCGCGCCCTTGTGCGCCGGCTCGTCGTGCTTATGGGCCTTTTTGAAGCGAAGGAACCACTTCAGCAGCGGGCCGATCAGCGTGAACACGATCGCGAACAGGTCGCATACGCGCAGCGAAACGCCCACGCTGCCCTCCGCCGTCGTTTCCTCCGCCGTAAAGTCCATGCGCAGATGCAGCGACGGATCGGGGATGTAGAACTTCTCCTCCGCTTTCGGCATCTGCTCAAACACCGCCGCGCTCGCCGCGCCGTACGCCGCTGCGACAATGGCGGGATCGTCTCCGCCGAACACGACCGTCACATCCAGCGGGTCGATGCGCACGCGCCTGCACGCGCGCCGTACCATCGCCCCGAGCGCCGAAAGCGCCGTCTGGGCGAGGTCGAGGATATCCTCCAGCGTCAGGCGCGGAAGGGAGCGCTTTTTCTTTGGCTTCTCTTCCTTTGGCTTCTCCTCTTTCGGTTTTTTCTCTTTTTTGGGCTTCTTCGGCTTTTTTTCTTTCTCCGGGAAGATCGTCAGCCTGATGAAGCCCACGCGCAGCTTCACGCAAAGCTCGTCTCCGAAGGAAGCCAGCGCGCCGACGCGCACAAAGCCGATCAGGAGAAAGACCAGCAGGATAATGCCGATGATTTTAAGCGCCGTCATGCGCCGCCCCCCTTTCCGTACCGACGGTCAAAAGGTCACCTGGTTTTCATCCGTTTCCGATTCCGCATCCGTTTCAGCCTTCGTCGGCGCATCCTCCGGCTGCGGCTGCGCCGTTTCCTCCTCGTCGGGCAGATCGATCACGCCGCCAACGCCGATGCGCATCTGACCGTCCGCCTCGATACCCGGCATCTCGGGCAGCTCGTCCAGCGAGCCGAGGTGGAACACGCGCAGGAATTCCTTCGTCGTGCGATACAGATGCGGCCGCCCCGGCACCTGAAGCCGCCCGCACTCCTCAATGAGCTTGCGCTCCTGCAAGAGCCCCATCGTATACGAGCTGTCCACACCGCGCACCTGGTCGACATAGGCGCGGGTCGTCGGCTGGTAGTAGGCGATGATGGTCAGCACCTCCAGCGCGGGCTGGCTGAGCTTCGCGCTCTTGCGGATCTCAAACGCCTTGCGGATGACGTCCGCGTAATCCGGCGCGGAACAGAGCTGATAGGCGTCGTCCATGCGCACAAGGCGCACGCCGCGCCGGTTGTAGGCGTAGTGGTCGCCCAGCTTTTGCAGCAGCTGCTCCGCCGTTTCCTTGTCCAGATCGAGCGCGATGCAGATGCGCTCGATATCCACCGGCTCGCCCGAGGCGAAGAGGATGCCCTCGATCGCCGCTTCAAGCTCGCGTAAATCCATAACTGCCAATGCGTTCTCTCCTTACAGCGCCATTTTTTCCGGCACGTCCCGTTCGTAATCCACGGTGCAGTCGACGTCCGAGCCCGCGAGCCGGATGACCTTCTCCCTGCACAGCTCCAGCACGGCGAGGAACGTCGCGACGATCTCGCTGCGCGAGCGGCTGCCGCGAAACAGCAGCAAAAACCGCGTGATGCCGAAGCCCTTGAGCCGGTTGATGATCTCCGTGACCTTGTCCTGCACGGGATACGGCTCACGCCGTACGATCTCGGTAAACGCCGCCGTATCGGGCGGGGCGAGCCTGTCCGCGCGGTCGGAGATCGCCGCCATCGCGAGCAGCAGATCCCCCTTTTCGTGGTCGTACTCGTAGGTCGCGCCGTGCTCCACCGGTTCCGGGCCGCGCGTCATCGTGTTGCGTCCAAACTCGCTGAGCATCGACATCGTTTCGGTCAGGAGCTTCACGCGCAGATACACGTCCTTTTGCTGGCGCTCCTGCAGCGAGCGGATCAGCTCGTCCATCTCGTTTTGCGTTTCCTCGTCCTCAAGCGAGAGCAGCATGCGTGATTTGATATACATGAGGTGCGCCGCCATCGTGATAAACTCGCTCGCGATCTCGAGGTCGAGCCGCTTGCGCTGCTCGAGGTACGCAAGGTACTGGTCGAGGATCAGCGCGATGGGAATGTTCTGTATTTCGATTTTGTTTTTCGAGAGCAGGAACAGGATCAGGTCAAGGGGGCCTTCAAAGTCCTGAAGCTCCTCCTCGTTGTGCTCCTGCACCACGCTTTCCAGCTTGAAAATGGGGTTGTCCATATCGAAATATCCTTAAAAGATCAGATTCACCATTGCCGTAAAGACGGCGGAGACCGCCTTGCCGAGAAAGCCGTCCAGCGCGCCGAAGAAAATCAGCGCGTAGAGCACGACAAAGCCGTAACGCTCATAATACATGAGCTTTTCGTACGCCGCGTCCGGCAGCACGGCGAAGAGCACCTTTGAGCCGTCGAGCGGCGAGATCGGGATCAGGTTGAATACGCCGAGGCCCACGTTGAGCGAGGCGAGCAGCTGCAAGAACGTAAACGCCCATGCCCACGCCGCCGTATCGGGCGCGTAATCGTAAATCGCGCGGCAGCCGAGCAGCGACAGGAGCGCCAGCAGCAGATTCGACGCGGGGCCGGCGAGCGCGGTCAGCGCCATGCCCCACTTGGGGCGCTTGAAGTAGCGCATATCCACCGGCACGGGCTTTGCCCAGCCGAAGCCGAGCGTCAGCATCGCCGCAAGCCCGAACCAGTCGATGTGATGCAGCGGATTGAGGCTCAGCCGGTGCTGGCTCTTTGCGGTTGGGTCCCCAAGCGCATACGCCGCAAGCCCATGGCAGGTCTCATGCACGGTCAGGCACAGCAGTACCGCGATCAATCGCAGCGCCGCCTTCATCATCGCGGCGGTATCCAGTGAAGCAAAATAGTCCTGAAAGGCGTTCAACGAAGTTACTCCAATTCGATCATGCATACGGATGGCATGATATACTCTAACTGAATTATTATATCATTTGCCGCGTCTATTTACAAGTTCATTTTGCAATTTTCCCTGCATTTTTCCTTCATTTTGACGGATGCGTGCAAAAAAAGGCGCGCTCTCTCACGAGAACGCGTCTTTTTTCGCCAGATACTCTTCCCTTGTGATGCCCAGGAGCAGCATATCGCCCTTGCGATCCAGCTCACGAAAGCCGCAGGCGAGGTGCGTTTTGTAAGCTGCGCCGCGCGTGGTCTCGAAATCGTTGTGTACCTCTCGTACGCCCATCTTCGTAAAGGCGTAATCGAGCAGCAGCCGCAGCGCCTCCTCGCTGTAGCCCATGCCGCGGTACTTTGCTTCGATCAAAATGCCCATGTCGTACCAGTCGCCGCCGCGGGAGCGGTGAACATTTACCTCGCCGATGAACGCATCGTCCTCGTCGCGCGCGATGTAGGCGTAAAACTGCT
>SVKM01000226.1 GCA_015068465.1 Oscillospiraceae bacterium
CGCTCGGCAGGAAGGTTAGCGCCTTCTTATCCGAATTATAGACCACCCTGCCCTTGAGCCCGTTGAGCAGCGTGCTCGCCATCGGTTTTGCCATGGTCTCCTCGCCGTCCGCCGTGCGCATAACGCCCTTGACAATGTCAATGGACAAAAGCGTGGTCTCCTTGCCGAGCGTAAAAAGCGTCCCGCCGCTTTTCTTCTCCACGGCAAGCGCGTTGACGAACAGCTTTGCCGCCTGCTCGCGCAGAAGCCCGCCCTCCTCGGAGCGGTTCATGCCCTTGGTGACGCCGCTCGCCGCGGCAATGTCGAAATAGCCGCGCGGCCAGATACCGCTGGTGTCCTTGTCCTCATAGCCGAGCATACGCATCAGCACCGTGACCGCTTCCCCGTAGCTGATGTTCTGCTCGGGGCGGAACGTGCCATCCGGGAAGCCGTGCATCAGCGCGGGCTGTTCTTTTCCTGCCACCGTCGACAGATTGATATATCCGGACGCCCAGTGCTCCGCGCGCACGTCCGGGAAGATCGTGCGGCTGCTGTAAAGCGCCGACTTGCTGCCAAGGCCCTGCAGCTCAATTGCCATCTTGCAGAACTCCGCGCGCGTCAGGTTGCCCTTCGGGCGAAACAGTCCGGTATCGTCGCCGGAAACGACGCCCAGCAGGCGCAGCACCTCGGTATTGCGCGCGACCGCCGCGTCCTCCACGTCCGCAAAGCCGCCCTCGGCATGGGCGTAAGGCGGCAGAAATGCCAGAAGCATCACGAGTGCCAGCGCCAGCGGCAAAATTCTCTTTTTCATGGAACCCCTCCTCATTCGGCGCGAAGCGCCACCACCGGCTGCAGGCCGGACGCCTTGATTGCCGGATACATGCCAAAGATAATGCCGAGCGTCACCGAGAACGCAAACGCCCCCAGCGTGATCGTCGGCGAGGGCAGCAGCGACATGCCTTCAAAGAGCAGCTTGCCCGCGATGTTGGTGCCGCCGTAGCCGATAACGATGCCGATGATGCCGCCGATGCCGCAGATCATCGCAGACTCGACGAGGAACTGCGCCACGATCGAGCTGCGCTGCGCGCCGATGGCGCGGCGGATGCCGATCTCGCGCGTGCGCTCGGTGACCGTAACGAGCATGATGTTCATGATGCCGATGCCGCCGACGAGCAGCGAGATGCCCGCGATACCGCCGAGCACCACCGAGATCATCGTGAGCATGTTGTTGCTCTCCTTCTGCCACTGCTGCTCGCTGTAAGCGTAGCCCCAGCCCCGCTGACCGTCCTCCGTCAGGGAGCTGATATACGCCTGCAGGGTCGAGATCGTCTTGTTGATGGACTGGGAATCCTTGACCTTGACCACGCATTCGCTGAAGTCCGTATTCGCGTTCGGCAGGAAACGGCTCGCCGTATACGGCACGACGATGACGCTGTCCATCGAATAGTTGCTGTCCTTGTCCTTTTCGACATAGATCCCGACGACCGTAAACGGCACGCCGCTGATCATGATGTTCTGATACAGCGGGTCGGCGTAGTCGAACAGCGTCTTCGCCGCGCGCGCGCCGAGCACGCAGACCTGATGATAGTCATCAATGTCGAGCCGGTTAATGTCGCGCCCGCGCGCCACGGTAAAGCTGCTGCAAAGCGAATACTGGTCGCTGCCGAGTATCACGCGCGGCCGCTTGTCCCAATCCATCGTGTCGGACGTCTTGGCGCCGTACTTGACGGTGCCGTCCGCCTCCGCGCTGGGCGTCACGCCCACGACGAAGTCGCCGAGCCCCTGACAGTAATCGTAGATCTTTTGAAAGCTGTTCTCCCCGTTCTGGAGATACAGCGAGACCGTGACCTTGTTCGTCCCCTGCGCCTCAAACGCCTCCATCATCTTGCGGTTGTATCCCTCGACGGTCGCGACGATCGTCATGACCGACGCGATGCCGATGATGATGCCGAGCATGGTGAGGAAGGAGCGTCCTTTCTTTGCCAGGATGGACTTGACCGCCATCTTGACCGCCTGACCGAATTTCATGTCGCGCCTTCACCTCCCGCCGGGGTATACCAATCCACATCCTGCGCGTGGTCCTCGATGATCTTGCCGTCCGAGAGGCGCACGATGCGCCGCGCGGTGGCGGCGATGCCGTTGTCGTGCGTGATGAGCAGGATCGTGCTGCCCTCACGGTTGAGCTGCTGCAAAAAGCCGAGCACCTCATGTCCGGTCTTGGAGTCCAGCGCGCCCGTCGGCTCGTCCGCCATGATGATCGGCGGATGCGCCGCGATGGCGCGCGCAATCGCGACGCGCTGCTGCTGGCCGCCGGACATCTCGCTCGGCAGGTGCTTCGCGCGCCCCGCAAGCCCCACGCGCTCAAGCGCGTCCATCGCCATGTCGCGCCGGTCGAACGCCGAAACGCCCTGATAAATGAGCGGCAGCTCCACGTTTTCCACGGCGTTGAGGGACGGGATCAGGTTATAGCCCTGAAAAATGAACCCGATCTGCTTGTTGCGGATATGGGAGAGTTCCTTGTCCGTCAGCAGCGCGACGTCCTTTCCCGCGAGGAAATAGTCCCCGTAGGTCGGGATATCCAGGCAGCCGAGCACGTTCATCATCGTCGACTTGCCCGAGCCGGACTGGCCCGCAATGGCGACAAACTCGCCGTAGTCGATCGTAAGGCTCACGCCGTCGAGCGCGCGGACCTCGCTCTCCATCCCCTCGCCGTATATCTTGTAAACGTCCTTTAATTCAATCAGCATACTATCAGAAATACATACCCATTCCCATGCCGCTGTCGTTTTCCACGACGCCGGCGTAGACGACCGTGCCCTCCTCGACGCCGGAGAGGATCTCCACGTTGTTCGTATCGGAAATGCCGATTTCCACGTAAACCGGCCAGAAGCCGTCGGGTATCTGCATCATGTCCGTCGCCAGTTCCACCGGATTCTCCGGCGGAACGTCGGTCTGGACAAAGAGGATCTTGCAGTTCTCGCCGTCCACCGTCTGGGCGGACTTGACGCACTGGATCGGCACGAGCAGGCAGTCGTCGCTCTGGCTCGCGGTGAACGAATAGTCGACATAGGCGCCGGACATCAAAAGCCCCTCGCTGTTGTCCACCGAAATGACCATCGGGAAGCGCGCAATGCCGTTTTCCGCGCTGGCGGTAAGGCTGACGCTCTCGATCGTGCCGTACATCTCATTCTCCCACAGCTTAATGCTCACGGGCATGCCGACCTTGGCGTAGGAGATGTACATTTCGTCCAGCATCGCGTTGACGATCATCGTCGAGGTATCGGCAATGCTGACGGCAACCGTGCCCGCCTTTGCCTGCTCGCCGACCGTGATACCGACCGAGAG
>SVKM01000227.1 GCA_015068465.1 Oscillospiraceae bacterium
CGCACTTGTCCATCGGCAGGAACGGGGCGTCGCACGCTTCCGCGCGCACGCAGATGTCGGGGTCGGTCTTGCGGTATTCCCCGCGGAACACGCGCTGCATCTCCTCCGCCGCCGCTTTCGCCGCCGCCATATCGCCGACGAGGATCGCCGTGGACTTGACGGGGATCGCGTTGTCCGCCGTGCCGCCCTGCACGCTGCAAATGCGGTAATCCCCGCGCAGCGCGTAGAGCACGCGCCCGAGCAGCTTGCTCGAATTGGCGCGCCCCTTGTCGATCTCCGCGCCGGAGTGCCCGCCGCGAAGTCCCTCGACCGTGATGCGGAGCGCCGTACCGGCAAACGTCTCGCGCCTGACCGGGATTTCGCAGTTTGCCCCCGCGCCGCCGGCGCAGCTGACCGTGAAAATGCCCTCGTCCTCGGAGTCGAGGTTGATGAGCCGCCTGCCCTCCAGCACGCCGGCGTCGAGCGCCGCCGCGCCGAGAAGTCCGATCTCCTCGTCGGAGGTGAACACCGCCTCGATGGGCGGGTGCGCGAGCGTATCGTCGTCGAGCACGGCGAGCAGCATCGCCACCGCCACGCCGTCGTCGCCGCCGAGCGTCGTGCCTCTGGCGTAGATCACGTCGCCGTCCACGGCGAGGTCGAGCCCCTCGCGCGCCATATCCTTCGCGCAGTCCGCCGTCTTCTCGCAGACCATGTCGATGTGGCCCTGCAAAATGACCGGAGCGGCATTCTCATAGCCGGCGGAAGCCGGCTTTTTGATCACGACGTTGTCATGATCGTCCTGTACGTACCAAAGCCCGCGCTCCTTTGCAAAGCCGGCGACCCAGTCGCTGACCGCCTTCGTGTTTCCGCTGCCGTGCGGGATGGCGCAAAGCTGCTCAAAAAAAGAGAATACGCGCTTCGGTTCGAGATGTTCCAAAACAGGCATGATGACTCCTCCGTTCGCCAAAAATTTACCTCGTCCAGATTATCACGATTGCAGGGAAAAAACAATCGCTCCCGCAAGAACTTTTTGCTTGCTTTTCCCAGCTCGGTATGCTATGATAATTATGTATCAAAAAGATCAGAAAGGGGGCGCATCCTATGGCAGGTATCAACGCAGTGGGGTACGGCAGCAATTTGTCCGCCGCCTGGAAGCAGGCGCAGTACGCTTCCAGAGTTTCGTCGGCCTATTCCGCCGCCGCAAATCCCGCGCAGCCCGAAGCGCCGGTCGAGCCCGTCTCCGCCGTCCGCAAGGTTTCTCCCGACGCGGCTGTCCGCAAGCCGATCGCCGTTCAGGAGCCGCGCGTCCCGACGGAAACGGATCTCAACAACGCGCAGGAGAATCTCGCGCGCATGCGCGTCCAGTACCCCGAAGAAGCAGAGCGCGCCGATGGCCAGACCATGGCGCAGGCAGGAATTAACACTTATTTAACGAATGCTGCCGGGATTTCTTAACAATTTCCCTGTAACGTAGTTCCTGCAAGAGACAATTGCTTCTTCATTTGTTTTCCTTTCTCCTTTAAAAAGAAAAGCCTGACGCTTTCGCGTCAGGTTTTTCTTTTTCCGTTTTTACTTTCTGTTCTTGCACCAGAAGTGCCAGGACGGCGCCTCGGGCATCTCCTCGCCCTTGATAAGCGCGAGGATCACACGGCGGTGCACGTAAACGCAGGCGCCGAAGCAGGCGGTGAGCAGGAAGCAGACGATCTTCTTTTTCATATGGTTATCCTCCTGTTTGGTTCTTACCCTTAGGATACCAAATTATCGCGAAAAATCAAGCGCGGCGCAAAAATTTTACAATTTCGTCACTTGGCGAGCTTCGCGCACAGATCGTTCAGCGCGTCGGAAAGCGCCTCCTCGAACGTCGGGTGCGGGCGCATCGCAAGCAGCAGCTGCCGCGCGGTCATATGGTTCGCGATCGCCTCGCCGAGCTGGGAGATCATGTCCGTCGCGTTCGGGCACATCAGCTGCGCGCCGAGGATCTCGCCGCTCTCCGCGTGAGCGACGACCTTCATAAAGCTTCTGCCGGGGTCGGCAATCAGCGTGCGCGCGTTCGCGCCCATGACGCACTTGCCGACCTTGACCGGTATCCCCTGCTCCTTCGCCTCCGCGTCGGTAATACCGACGACCGCGATCTCCGGACGGCAGTAAATGCAGCTCGGCACCACGTCCATATTCGTATGGTCCTCCACGCCGCAGAGCATCTCGACGCAGGCGACGCCCTGCGCCGCCGCGACGTGCGCGAGCTGGATGCGGGAGGATACGTCGCCGATGGCGTACACGCCCTCGACGCTCGTTTGATAGCGCCCGTCGACCTTAAGGGACTTGCCGTTCATCTCCGGCGCAAGGCCGTCGGCAAACAGGTCCTCGCAGTACGGCTTGCGCCCGATGGCACAGAGCACCGCCTCGCCGCTCGCGGCGTTGGGCGCGTCCTTCGTGGTGAAATTCACCGTGAAGCCGTCCGCGGTCTTCTCCACGTTCTTGACCATGGAGCTCGTGAAGACCTGCACGTTCTGCTTTTTGAGGATCAGCGCGAGATTCTGCCCCAGCTCGCGGTCCATGTTCGGCAGCAGCCGGTCCATGCCCTCGATGACCGTCACGGCGCAGCCGAGCTCGGCGTAGAACGTCGCGAACTCGACGCCGATCACGCCGCCGCCGATGATGATAATGGACTGGTAAAGATGGTCCGCGCCCTCAAGCAGCTCGTCGCTCGTCATCACGCCCGGCAGATCAAGGCCGGGGATCGGCGGGCGTGCCGGCACGGAGCCGGTCGCGACGAGGATATTGTCCGCGGTGTAGTCCGCCGCCGTGCCGTCGGACGCGGTCACGCGGACGGCGTGCGGCGCGGTGATCTGCGCGCGTCCGTGCAGCAGCGGCACCTTTGCGCCCTTCAAAAGGCTCTCAACGCCCTGCGAGAGCGTCTGGGAGATGTGGCGCTTGTAGGCGAAGATCTCGCCCATGTCGGCGCGCGCGCCCTCGACATGGACGCCGATGCCCGCGCTCGCGGTCGCCGCCTTGTACGCCTCCGAGGAGTGCAGCAGCGTCTTGGTCGGCACGCAGCCGCGGTTGAGACAGGTGCCGCCCGCCTCGCGCGCCTCGACGACGGCGGTCTTGAGCCCGAGCTTCGCGGCGCGCAGCGCGGCGGTATAGCCGCCCGGGCCCGCGCCGATGACAATGAGTTGATAATCGTTCATGGTGGTTTTTCCCTTCTAAATATCCTGTTCCAAAAGCAGCGCGGCGACGTCCTCCGCGCACTCCAGAGCGCTTGTTCGCACGCGCGCGGCAAGCGCCGCCCTGTCAAACCGGCAGCCCGTCAGCGCCTCCTCCAGACGCGGC
>SVKM01000228.1 GCA_015068465.1 Oscillospiraceae bacterium
CCGAGACCATGCGCTTGATCGAGTCGATCGGCAGGCTCGCCTTGAGCACGCAGATGGCGAGCAGATACGCCAGATGCAGCCGCGTATAGCGCTTTTTGACCGGCGGCGGCATCACGCCGAGCTTGACGTAGTTGTTGACCATCGCCGCCGTCAGCCCCTTGCGGCCCGGGTAGCCCTCAAGATAACGCTCGATCAGCGAGAGCACCTGGTCCATGTAGAGCTCCAGATCGGGCAGCTCGTTCCAGCGCGGCAGCCGCAGCTGCGCGACACGATGGCAGAGCCTGGAAAGCTCTTTTGCTTCGACCATGCCGATCACCTTCCTTTCTATATACAATAGCAGATCTGATTTGGAAAAACAAGAGCGATCCGTTCAAGGCCTCGCACCCGTTCCGTCGATCGCGCGACGTGGTTTCAAAAACCGCCTGCCGGACATGCGGGCAAGGGACCGCGGCTTGCATTTTTGCTTCACTTATGATAATATAGACAAATCACGGTTTGAAAAGAGTTGACCTTTTGTGAAACTTATCAAGGGAAACATCGTCTACGCGCCTCGCCTCGGCGAGCTTGTGACGCTGGAACACGGCGCGCTGCTGCTCGACGACGGCGGCGCCGTCCGCGACATTCTCGCCGCGCCGCCGGAGAGCTGCGACGCCGAGGCTTTTGATTACGGCGACGCGCTCGTCATGCCGTCGTTCGCCGATATGCACCTGCACGCGCCGCAGTACCCGATGCTCGGCATGGGCATGGATCTGCCGCTGATCGACTGGCTCAACACCTACACGTTCGACACCGAGGCGCGCTTCGCCGACACGGACTACGCCCGGCGCGTCTACCGCCGCCTCGCAAACGACCTCATCACCGGCGGCACGACGCGCGTTTGCATGTTCTCCTCGCTCCACACGGACGCGACGCTCATTTTGATGGAGGAGCTCGAACGCGCGGGCGTGACCGGCTGCGTCGGCAAGGTCAACATGGACCGCAACAGCGGCGACGTCCTGCGCGAAACGACCGAGGAGAGCAAGCGCGAAACGCTGCGCTGGCTCGACGAATGCGAGCGCTTCCGGCACGTCAGGCCGATCCTGACGCCGCGCTTCACGCCGTCGTGCACCGACGAGCTGATGGCGTGGCTCGGCGCTCTTGCCGCCGAGCGCGGCCTGTATGTCCAGTCGCACCTGTCCGAAAACGACGGTGAGATCGCCTGGGTCAAGGAGCTGCACCCCGACTGCGCGCAGTACTGGGAGACCTATGAGAAGTACGGGCTTTGGAAGGATCACACGATCATGGCGCACTGCGTCCACTCCGACGCGCGCGAGCGCGAGGCGCTGGCGCGGCACAACGTCGTGGTCGCGCACTGCGCGGACTCGAACGTCAACATCTGCTCCGGCGTCGCGCCGGTGCGCACGATGCTGCGCGAGGGCGTGTGGGTCACGCTCGGCTCCGACATTGCCGGCGGCGCGCAGCTTGCGATGAACCAGGTCGTCACCGCGAGCATCCGCGCCTCCAAGACGCTGTGCATCGAAACCGGCGGCGCATTGCCGTTCCTCACCGTGGACGAGGCGTACTACCTCGGCTCCACGGCGGGTCACCGCTGGTTCGGCGCGGACGGCGGGTTCGCGAAGGGCATGCCGCTCCACGCGATCGTCGTGGACGACGGCGCGTTCGCCGAGCCCGTGCGCGCGCTGACGCTGCGCGAGCGTTTCGAGCGCAGCATCTACCTCATGGACAAGAGCGCGATCCGCGCGGTCTGGTCCGAGGGCAGAAAAGTCGTCGGATAAGCGAAAAGGAAAAGCGAGGGAACCTCCCTCGCTTTTTTCTTTTACTGCGCAAAGTACGCGCGGAACGCGTCCAGCACGCCGGGATCGTCGTCGATGAAATACGACCGGGCAATATTGCCCTCGCCGTCCCAATCGCAGCCGTCCCACCAGACCGCGGCCTTGATGCGGTCATACGCGCCGATCGCACCGAGCATCTCGCGCACCCACGCCGCCTTGTCGCCGCCGAAGCTGCTGCACGAAAACTCCGTGATCATCAGCGGCTGGGCAAAGTGGTCGGCGTACGTGCGGTAGAGCGCGTCGTAGATCTCGCCGAAGCCGCGCCAGCGCTCGCCGGGATAGTAGGTGCCGGTATTGTAGCCCGTCAGCCCCACCACGTCGACGTACTCGTCGCCGGGATAGTAGCAAAGCGCATGGTTCCAGTCGAAGTTCGGGAACGAGCGCTCGTTCGGGTTCCAGACCCAGATCGTGTTGGCGAGCGCGCCGTTTTTGGCAAAAACGCCATACACATAGCGGTAAAACGCCTTGTAGAGGTCGGTATCCTTCGAGGTGTGGTACGCGGAGTACACACACCAGTCGCCGTTCATCTCGTTGCACAGGCGGAACAGCACCGGCTTTTCGCTCTCCGCCACCGTCCGCGCATACGCGTTGAGCAGCTCGTCATACTGCCCGTTCAGCGTGTCCATCAGCACGTTGCCGGCTTCGTCCGGGTCGGTTTGGAGCGTCAGCTCGACGGTCCTGCCGTCCTTTGCCGCATGGTCCAGCGTTTCCCGCACCGCCTCCACGTCGCAGGACGGGAAGCCGGAGTATTCCAGCAGCAGCGGGAAGCGGTGGTCCAGCCCCTTTTCCAGAACGTAGAGCTTTTCGACGTCCCAGCGCGGCGCACCCGGCTCGTAGATCCCCCAGACAAGCCCGCTCTCCGGGGAAAACCAGGCGTCGTACAGCGCGCGGGTCTCCTCGTTCCACACGGGATTCGGCGCCGCCTCCGTGCGCCGGTCAATGGGCTGCGCGGTCTTGTCCTCAAGCGTCAGCGTTTCGAGCACCAGGATATAGTACTTGCTGCCGAACTGCTCGAAGGGCTTCGCGCTCTTGAACAGGAACGTCAGCGCGCGGTCGCCGGAGATCTGCATATCCACGCTGGCGTACCAGCACTTGTCGTTCGGCACGTTTTTGAGCGCCGGGCGCGACCATTCCAGCACGTAGGCCTGCCGTCCGGCAATCGTCATCCAGCCGTCGTACGCGACGCGATAGGACGGGTACTCGCCGATAAAGCGGTTGCCGTAGTAACGGTAGGATGCGAAGGACTCCCCGCCGCCGAGCTTCTGGTCGTAGATCTCGATGGTATTGGCGGCGTTGCTCAGCACCGTGCGCACGCTCGCGCAGCTCATATCCGCCTCCATCGAGCGCTGCACCATCAGACGGTAGCCGTCGACATGGTTGGTAAAGTACTGGCTGTACTGGTTGATCTCCTCCATGTCATAGAGCGCGTCCCCGGCGGCATATGCCGGCGCGTTCCCCAGCGCCAGCGCGC
>SVKM01000229.1 GCA_015068465.1 Oscillospiraceae bacterium
CGAGCTGGTGAAGAAGTGGCTGCCGACACTTGAGAACGCGGACGAGGTCACGGCGTACCAGAGGGCGGCGGCGGCAAAGTCCGACCTTGAGCGCACCGACCTCGCCAAGGACAAGACCGGTGTGGAGCTCAAGGGCGTGCGCGCGGTCAATCCCGCGACGGGGAAGGAGATCCCAATCTTCATTTCCGACTACGTCCTTTCCACCTACGGCACCGGCGCGATCATGGCGGTGCCGGGCCACGACCAGCGCGACTGGGACTTCGCGAAGAAGTTCGGCCTGCCCATCGTCGAGGTCGTCGCCGGCGGCGACGTGACGAAGGAGGCGTTCGTCGCCAAGGACGATACCGCGATCATGACCAACTCCGGCTTCCTCAACGGCAAGAGCGTCAAGGACGCGATCCCCGCGATGATCGAGCATCTGGAAAAAGAGGGCATCGGCAAGGCAAAGGTCAACTACAAGCTGCGCGACTGGGTATTCTCCCGCCAGCGCTACTGGGGCGAGCCGATCCCGATGGTTTCCTGCCCGGACTGCGGCTGGGTGCCCGTCCCGGAGGACCAGCTTCCGCTGGTGCTGCCGATGGTCGAGAGCTATGAGCCGACCGACGACGGCGAAAGCCCGATCTCCAAGATGACCGACTGGGTCAACACGACCTGCCCGAAGTGCGGAAAGAGCGCCAAGCGCGAAACCGACACGATGCCGCAGTGGGCGGGCTCGTCGTGGTACTTCCTGCGCTACATGGACCCGCACAACGCTTCCGCGCCCGTTTCCAGGGAGGCGGAGCAGTACTGGGGCCCCGTCGACTGGTACAACGGCGGTATGGAGCACACGACGCTGCATTTGCTCTATTCCCGCTTCTGGCACAAGTTTCTCTACGACATCGGCGTCGTCCACACCAAGGAGCCGTATGCCAAGCGCACGAGCCACGGTATGATCCTCGGCGAGGGCGGCGAGAAGATGTCCAAATCCCGCGGCAACGTCGTCAACCCCAACGACATCGTCGAGCAGTACGGCGCGGACACGATGCGCCTGCACATCATGTTCATCGGCGACTTTGAAAAGGCGGTGTCGTGGTCGAACGAGGCGGTCAAGGGCTCCAAGCGATTCCTCGACCGCTGCTGGAACCTCATGGACATGGTCGGCGACGAGCCGGAGATCTCCGAGAAAAACGCCGCCATCGTCCACAAGACCATCAAGAAGGTCACGAGCGACATCGACGAGCTGAAGATGAACACCGCGATCGCGGCGCTCATGACGATGGTCAACGAGTTCTACGCGAACGGCCTTTCCCGCGGCGACCTCAAGACGCTGATGCTCATGCTCTCGCCGTTCGCGCCGCACATGGTCGAGGAGATGTGGGAGTTGACCGGCTTCGCGAAGGAGACCGGCAAAATGGCGATGCAGAACCCGTGGCCGGAGCACGACGAGAGCAAGACCGTCGAGAGCACCGTCGAGATGGCGGTGCAGGTGCAGGGCAAGCTGCGCGGCACGATCTCCGTCGCGCTCGATTCCGACGAGGCGACGGTCGTCGCGGCGGCGAAGGCGAACGAAAAGGTCGCCAAGTCCCTTGAGGGGATGCAGATCGTCAAGACGATTCTCGTGAAGAACAAGCTGGTCAATCTGATCGTCAAGCCCGCATAAAAGAAAAATTGATATTTTCGGGAAAAATCCGAAAAAATTTGTTGACAAGCCAACAGAATTCTCATATAATGCTTTTCGCAAGTCATGCAAGTGACTCTTACTGAGCGCTCTGGAATCAGCCGGGCGCATCGGAGGGAGGGAAAACATAGATGTCCGAAGTGCACGTCAAGGAAGGCGAGTCTCTGGATAGCGCTCTCAAGCGTTTCAAGAGAAGCTGCGCCAAGGCAGGCATCGTGGCGGAGGTCCGTCGCCGTGAGGCTTACGAGAGCCCCAGCGTCAAGCGCCGCAAGAAGAGCGAGGCCGCGCGCAAGAACCGCAACAAGCGTTTCTATTAATGTGTCTTCAAAAAAGGGATGCCTTTGGCATCCCTTTTTTGAGTTTGATTTTTTGCCGCCTGCGGGCGGCAAACTCTGCGAGGCATTTATGGCTCTTTCACTCATTCCCGACTATGTGTTCACCGATTACCGCGCCGTTACGCCGGAATTTTTGCGCGCGCGCGGCGTGAAGCTGCTGCTCGCCGACCTCGACTATACGCTCGCGCCCAAGCGCCAGCGGGAGCCGGACGAGGCGCTGCGCGCGTGGACGGAGTCGCTGCGCGCGGGCGGCGTGACGCTCGCCATCCTCTCCAACAACCGCAGCCCCGTGCGTGTGGAGCGCTTTTGCGGCACGCTCGGCATCTCCTATGTCGGGCACGCCGGAAAGCCCGGAACGCGCGGCTTTTTTGAGGCGATGCGCCGCGGCGGCGCGGCGCCGGGGGAGACGGCGATGCTCGGCGACAAGCTGCTCACCGACACGCTCGGCGCAAAGCGCAGCGGCGTTTTGATGCTGATGGTCGAACCGAAGGGCGGGCCGGTCGGCGCGTGGAACCATGTGCTGCATGCCCTGCAGGAACCGTTCAAACGCGCCTGCAAACGGGACGCAAGACAAAAAAACTGAAATTTTTACCGCAACAGAGAGAAAAAGACTTGCATTGAGCCACAAGATAGGGTAAAATACCTTAGGTTATTTACCAAGGCTATTATTATTATTATTTGAGGAAGTCGCTGCCGATTTCCTCGGAATCTGGGAGGAATATACTATGGCAACGATTACCGCCGGCGATTTCCGCAACGGCAAGACTTTCGAGATGGACGGCAAGGTCTACCAGGTCGTCGAGTTCCAGCACGTCAAGCCCGGCAAGGGCGCGGCGTTCGTCCGCACCAAGATGCGCAACGTCATCACGGGCGGCGTGACCGAGACCAGCTTCAACCCGACCGCGAAGTTCGAAGAAGCGACCATCGACCGCAGGGATATGGAATATACCTATGCCGACGGCGACCTCTATCACTTCATGGATCAGGAGACCTACGACGACGTGCCTCTGAACAAGGAGCTCCTCGGCGACGCGTTCCGCTTCGTGACCGAGAACACGGTCTGCAAGGTCCTGAGCTACAAGGGCAGCGTGTTCGGCATTGAGTGCCCGAATTTCATGGACCTCGTCGTCACCAAGACGGAGCCGGGCCTTGCCGGCAACACGGCGACCAACACGCTCAAGCCCGCCACGGTCGAGACCGGCGCGGAGGTCAAGGTGCCCCTGTTCATCAACGAGGGCGACAAGATCCAGA
>SVKM01000230.1 GCA_015068465.1 Oscillospiraceae bacterium
AGCCTGCACGGGAGCGTCCGGCTGGCGCTGGAAGAGGAAATCCGCGGTCACGAAGCCGAGCACGCTGTCGCCCAGAAACTCCAGCCGCTCGTTGCTCACGGACTCCTCGCCGCGATGCTCGTTGGCGTAGGAGCTGTGGCGCAGCGCCTCGCGAAGCAGCGCCGTATTCTTAAAATGATAGCCCAGCGCATCCTCCAAAGCCCGCATGATCCCTCCTCCTTTCTCAAAAATGGGAATGCCCCGCTCCCGCGGGGCACCATATCCGGTCAGTTGATCCTGCCGCTGAGATACTTCACACAATCGCCGACCGTCTTGAGCTGGGCGAGATCATCCTCGTTCACTTCATCGAGGTCGAATTCTTCTTCCATCGCCATCACAAGCTCCACGAGGTCGACCGAGTCTGCGCCGAGGTCATCCGTGAATGAGCTCGACATCGTAATCGTCTCCGGATCAAGGGCAAACTGCTCCGCGATCAGATTCTGCAAGGTACTAAAAAGCTCTTCCGGGGTCATACTGTTCTCTCCTCTCGGCAACCGCCGCATATATTGTGTATTGAATCGTACAACAAAGCATATGGTGTGTCAAGAGGCATTTTTCAAATTCTGTCTTTATTTGCCGTCCTCGGTGCGGTCAATGCGCATCTTGTCGATATCGCGCGCGATATCGTCCGCGATGCCGCTGCGCGCAACCTCCACCGCCTGGCGCACCGCGTTGCAAAACGCCAGGGCGTTGGACGAGCCGTGCGCCTTGATGACCGGCTTGGAGATACCGAGCAGCGCCGTGCCGCCGACCTCGTTGGGGTCGAAGACCTTTTTGAAATCACGAAGGCCGCCGCGGAGCAGCAGCGCCGCAAGCTTGGTTCCTGCGTTTTTGAGAAGCATCGCCTTGAGCAGTCCGCCGAGCATCTTGCCCGCGCCCTCGATGGTCTTGAGCATAACGTTGCCGGAAAAGCCGTCGGCAACGATAACGTCGCACACGCCCATCATCGCTTCCTTCGCCTCGACGTTGCCGACGAAGCGGATGTCGCCGCGCCCGTTCGCCTCGGCAAGCCTCTGATAGGTCTCCCGGCGCAGCGCGTCGCCCTTTTCCTCCTCCGCGCCGATGTTCAAAAGCCCGACGCGCGGCTTTTCGACGCCGAGCACCTTCGAGCAGTAATAGCTGCCGAGGTAGGCAAACTGGAGCAGGTACTCGACCGTGCACTCCGCATTCGCGCCGCAGTCGAGCAGCACCGCCTTGCCCGTCGCGGTGGGGAACGTCGGCGCGAGCGCCGCGCGGCGAAGGCCGCGGATGCGCTTGACGAGCAGCGTCGCGCCCGCGAGCAGCGCGCCGGTGCTGCCGGCGGAAACGAAGCCGTCCGCCTCGCCGTCGCGCACCATATTGAGCCCGACGGTCAGCGATGAGTCCGGCTTTTTCTTGAACGCCGTCGCGCTCTCGTCCGCGATCTCGACGACCTCCGTGGCGTTTCGGATGCTGACGCCGGCGGGCAGATCGCTTTTCCCCGCTTCGCGCAGGACGGAGCGGATATCTTCCTCGCGTCCGACGAGGACGAGCTCCACGTCGGGATATCTCTCACGCGCGAGCAGCGCGCCCTCTACGGGCGCGGACGGCGCGAAATCGCCGCCCATCGCGTCGATGGCTATTTTCATTGGTTTCTCCTCATTCCTTCACATCGCTGAGCGCTTCGCCGCGCATCGCGTCGATGATCCCGAGCGAGCGCCTGGAAAGCTCCGCGTTCTTGTTGCGCTTGCCGCGGACGCGGTAGCCCAGCGGCGGGATGATGCCGAAGTTGATGTTCATCGGCTGGAACTCCGTCACGCTCCGGTTGGAAACGTACAGCCCCAGCGCGCCGATGGCGGTCTCCTGCGGGAAGTCGAGCGGCGCCTTGCCCTCGAGCCGCCGCGCCAGCTCCACGCCGGCAAGAAAACCGGACGCCGCCGATTCGACGTAGCCCTCCACGCCGGTCATCTGTCCGGCGAACGCGATGCGCGGCTCGGCAACGAGCCGGTAATAGCGGTCGAGCAGGCGCGGGGAATCGAGATAGGTATTGCGGTGCATCACGCCGTAGCGCACGAACTCGGCGTCATGCAGCGCCGGGATCATCGAAAAGACGCGCTTTTGCTCCGGGAAGCGCAGGTGCGTCTGGAACCCGACGAGGTTGTAAACGCTGCCGTCGCGGTTGTCGCGGCGCAGCTGCACCACGGCGAACGGCTCCCGCCCCGTCCTCGGGTCCTTGAGGCCGCGCGGCTTGAGCGGGCCGTAGCACAGCGTGTCGCGCCCGCGGCGCGCCATGACCTCGACCGGCATGCAGCCCTCGAACACGTTTTTGTCCTCGAAGCCGTGCACCGGCGCTTCCTCCGCCGTCGTCAGCGCTTCCCAGAACGCGAGGTACTCCTCCTCGGTCATTGGGCAGTTTACATAATCCGCCGTCCCGCGGTCGTAGCGCGAGGCGAACCACGCGCTCGACATATCGACGCTCTCAAACGTCACGAGCGGCGCCGCGGCGTCAAAAAAGTGGAGCGTGTTTCCCGCGTCGTCCCCGCCGCCGAGCTTGCGCGCGATGGCGTCCGCCAGCGCGTCCGAGGTCAGCGGGCCGGAGGCGATAACGACCTCGCCGCTGCCCGGGATCTCCGTCACCTCGCCGTCGACGACCGTGATGTTCGGGTGGCTGCGCACACGCTCGGTCACAAGCCGGGCGAAGCCGTGGCGGTCGACGGCGAGCGCGCCGCCCGCCTCCACGCGTGTTTCGTCGGCGCAGGAGAGGATCAGCGAGCCGAGGCGGCGCATCTCCTCCTTCAAAAGCCCCACCGCGTTCTCCAGCTGGTCGGAGCGCAGGGAGTTGGAGCAGCACAGCTCCGCAAAATCGTTCGTTTCATGCGCGGGGGTGCGCTTTTGCGGCTTCATCTCGCAAAGCGTGACGCTTACGCCGCGCCGGGCGAGCTGCCACGCGCACTCGCTGCCGGCGAGCCCCGCGCCGATGACGGTCGCTTGCATCAGTTCTCTTCTTTCTTCGTGGTTTTCTTTGCGGCGGTCTTCTTTGCCGCCGCGGGCTTCTTCGCCGCCGTGGGCTTCTTTGCTGCCGTCGGTTTCTTCGCAGCGGCGGTCTTTTTCTCAGCAGCGGTTTTCTTCGCCGCCGCGGGCTTTTTCTCGGCAGCCTTCTCCTCCGCGCTGGCGGCGGTCTTCTTGGTGTAGCCGCGCTTTTCCTCGGGCACGAAGTTCGCGCACG
>SVKM01000231.1 GCA_015068465.1 Oscillospiraceae bacterium
CACCGCCTTCTTTTCTGGTGCCTCTATTATATCATATCTGCCCTCGTTTGGGGTAGATTAAATCAGCGCTTCCCTAATTTCATACCTTTGATTCTTCCTTTCCTGAAGCTGGGACAACCCATTATAACTGAATAAGTATATCACACGGTTTTTCATTTCACAATAGGGACTTGCCGCACGAGGCGCGCACGTCGCAACGGCGAAACACTCAAATCCGCATGCCGGCGCGCGGTTTGTTTTGGTCAAGACGCACAAACGCAAGGTACGCGGCATACCGCCGCCCGCCCGCGCATAGGTTTGTCCGGGAGGCGATGAGAAATGACTCAGCGGACGCGCCGCATCCTGCGCGGCGGAATATCTCTGGCGCTCGCGGTCTCGACGCTGTGGGCGGTGACGCGCGCGGCGGCGGCGGAAACGCCCGGCGAGGCGGCGCGGGAACTGCTCGACCCGGCAAGAAGCGCGCTCGCGCTCATCCGCTTCGAGCGCGGGGATCTTTTGCCGGACAGTCCGCTGTCCCTGCCGGCGGCGTTCGCCCTGCGCTTTTCCCCGCTGCTGCTCGGCGCGCACGACGCGGTCGTGGGCGCGTGGGACGTGCCGGATGCGTCCTCCCCGACGCCGAACCATGCGCGCGAGGCGGCGGAGCAGGACAGCGATGCGCCGGGCGCTCCCGAGGCGTCCGCCCCCGAGCCCGCGCCCGTTTCCGCGCGCGACAACGGCGTGCCGTCCACGACGCTGCGCCCGTCCGACCCCGCGGGGTATCTGGTCTGCGGGGAGGTCTACGTCCACAACGGCTCCGCGGCGTCGCTCGCGCAAAGCGACCTCGGCTTCGACTTTCCGGCGAAGCTTGCGGAGGATAAGCCGCAGGTGCTGATCGTCCACACGCACGGCTGCGAGGCGTACACGATGCCCGAGGGCGAGGAGTACGTCGAATCCGACGACCACCGCACGCTCGACGAAAAATACAACGTCGTGCGCGTCGGCGACGAGATCGCGCGCGTTTTGGAGGAATCGGGCATCGGCGTCGTGCATGACCGCACGCTCCACGACTATCCGAGCTATTCCGGCGCGTACAACCGCTCGCTCGAAACGATCGAAAAGTACCGCGCGGAGCATCCGTCCATCACCTACGTCTTCGACGTTCACCGCGACGCGGTCGCCGATGCGGACGGAAAGCAGTATAAGCTCCTGTGCGCCGAGCGCCCGGACGCCGCGCAGCTCGAATTCGTCATCGGCTCGGACGGCGGCGGGCTTTCGCACGAGCGCTGGCGCGACAACCTGAAGCTCGCCTGCGCGGTGCAGAAAACGCTGCTGGAAAAGTACCCGACGCTCATGCGTCCGATCGTCGTGCGCAACTCGCGCTACAACCAGCAGGTCTCGCCCGGGTCGCTGCTCATCGAGGTCGGCACGGCGGGCAATTCGCTCGCCGAGGCGCTCTCCGCCGCGCGGCTTTTCGCCGAGGGCTTCGCGGAAACGGTAACAGGATAAAACAAAAGCCGGCTTCCGCCGGCTTTTGCTTTATTTCATCAGCTCCGCGACCATGTCGGTGTAACCGCTGGGGTCGTCGAGCGGCAGCCCCGCGATCAGCAGCGCCTGGTTGTAGAGGATCTTCGCGTACAGCTCCGCCTTTGGCTTGTCGGTGAGCAGCGCGGTCTCCATCGCCATGACGGACGGGTGCCTGGTGTTCAGCTCGAGGATGCGGTCCGCCTTCATCGGCTGGGGCATGTCGAAGTTCTTGAAATACTTCTCCATCTCGAAGCTGAAACCCTGCCCCGCGGACATGCAGGCGGGGTGCGTCTTGAGGCGGCGGGAGACCTTTGCCTCCTTGATCTTGTCGCCAAGCGTCTCCTTGACGAACTTCATCAGGTCTTCCTTCTCGTCGAGGACCTTCTCCTCCTCGTCGCCGAGCTCCAGATCGCCGTCGATGATCGAGCGGAAGGGCTTGTCCGCATAGTTTTGCAGGGTCTGGAGCACGAACTCGTCCGCCTCGCCGGTGAGGTAGAGCACCTCGTAGTTCTTCTCGCGCAGCAGCTCGTTCTGCGGCAGCGCGTCGATCTGCGCCGTGCTCTCGCCGGCGGCGTAGTAGATGCACTTCTGGCTCTCGGGCATGCGGTCGGCGTACTCGCGCAGCGTCGTGAGCTTCTTCTCGGTCGAGGAGTAGAACATCAGAAGGTCACGGAGCTCGTCCTTGCGCGTCTCGCCGCCCTCGCTGACGATGCCGTAGCCGACGGCGCGGCCGTAGTTGGCGTAGAACTTCTCGTAGCCCTCGCGGTCGTCCTTGATGAACTTTTCAAGGTCGGCAAGGACTTTCTTTTCGAGGTTCTTCGCGATGACCTTGAGCTGGCGGTCGTGCTGCAGCAGCTCGCGGGAGATGTTGAGGCTCAGGTCCGGGGAATCCACCACGCCGCGCACGAAGCGCAGATAGTCGGGCAGCAGCGCGTCGCACTTGTCCATGATCATCACGCCCGCGGAATAGAGCTGCAACCCCTTTTCAAAGTCCTCGGTGTTGTAGTTCATGGGCTTGCGCGAGGGAATGAACATCAGCGACTTGTAGGTGACGCTGCCCTCGACGGAAACGGTGATGATCCGCTGGGGCTTGTCGAAGTCGCGGGCGAGCTCCATGTAGAACTTGGCGTACTCCTCGTCCGTGACCTCGCTGCGCTTGCGCTGCCAGAGCGGCACCATCGAGTTGATGGTCGTCAGCTCGTCCACCATCTCGTACTCGGGCTTTTCGGGGTCGCTCCCCTCCTTTTCCTTCTGCACGGGGGTGAGCATACGGATGGGGTAGCGGATGTAGTCGGAGTACTTCTTGATGAGGGAGTAGAGCTTGTAGTTGTCGAGGTATTCGCTGTACTTCTCGTCCTCGGTGTCGTCCTTGAGGTGCATGATGATGTCGGTGCCGACGCTCTCCTTCTCGCACTCGCTGACGGTGTAGCCGTCCGCGCCCGTGGAGTACCACGAATACGCCTGCTCGGAGCCGTATTTCTTCGTCACGACCGTGATCTCGTCGGAGACCATGAACGCGGAGTAGAAGCCGACGCCGAACTGGCCGATGATGTCGACGTCCTCGCTCTCGCCCGCCTCCTGGCGGAACTTGTACGACCCGGACGCGGCGATGACGCCGAGGTTGTTCTCCAGCTCCTCCTTGTCCATGCCGATGCCGTTGTCGGAA
>SVKM01000232.1 GCA_015068465.1 Oscillospiraceae bacterium
CAGTGGGACACGTCGATGAGGATGCCGTTCGCCTGCGCGCGGCGGACAAATTCCCTGCCGAGGTCGTTGAGCCCGCGCTCCGGCTCGCTCATGTGCGAGCCGCAGAGGAAGTTCGCATGGTTCCACGTGAGGTTCACGGCGCGGATGCCCACAGAGCGCGCCCAGTCAAGGTTTTCCGGGGCGCAGTTCAGCAGCTCCGCGCCCTCGCAGGAGAGGATCGCCGCAACCTTGCCCGCTTCGTTCGCACGCCGCACGTCCTCCGCCGTGCGGCATTGGACGGCAAGCTCGGCATTTTTCTCCAACTCGCGCGCAAAGATCTCCCGCTGCCGCCGACACACGGCAAGCATGCCGTCCGCCGGCGCGTAAGAAAGATTGTGATAGATGGCAAAGAACTGCGCCGCCCTGCGGTATTCCCGCAGCCGCGTCAGATCGAGATGCCCGCCGTTTTCCCGCAAGGAGCGCCCGTCCCGCATACAGCGGCTGAGCGTGTCGCAGTGCGCGTCAAAATAGGGGATAGCGTTCATGCCTTCACATCCTCCAGATAGACCTTCATCGTGCCGCCGCAGGTAAGGCCGTCCTCCGCCGCGGCGTCCTCTGTCATGTCGACCTCGATCACGGCGGAAGCGCCCGTCCCGAGCAGCGCGCGGGCGCGCGTGATCGCCTCCGCCTCGCCGCAGCCGCCTCCGATGGTGCCGTAGATATTGCCCTGCGCGTCGACCGCCATGACCGCGCCGGACTTGACCGGCGTGGAGCCGCGGGTCTCCAGCACGAGGCACAGCGCCTTTTTCCCCTCGCCCTCGGCGAGAAAGCGCAGCAGTCCCATATCGCTGTTCGTCTGCGCGAGCGCGTCCTCCGCCGCGTCTGCGGGCTGGGCGCGGCGGTGCTCGATGAGCTGCGCCGCGATCGAGACCGCGATCTCCTCCGGCGTCACCGCGCCGATCATCAGCCCGATGGGCGCGTGGATACGCTGCAGCGCCGCGCGGTCGAAGCCCTCCTCTGCCAGCGCGTCCAGAAGACCCCGTACCCGCCGCTTTGAACCGATCATGCCGAGATAGGACGGTTCCGTCCCGCGAAGCAGCTCCTGCAGGCACTCGCGATCCCAACGGTGCCCGCGCGTGAGCACGCAGACGTAGTCGCCTGCGCGCACGTCCAGTGCGCGGATCGCGCCCTCAAACGCATCGCAGACGATCTGCTCCGCCCTCGGGAACCGCTCGCGGTTTGCGAACGCCGGACGGTCGTCGACGACGGTCACGGCAAAATCGAGCGCCGCCGCCACCTCCGCGAGCGCGCGGGCGACGTGACCGCCGCCGAGCAGGATCAGCCGCTCGCGCGGCACAAAGCGCCGCGTATGCTCCGCGCCGCCGACGGTACGGTGGAGCGCCGCCGCCTCGCCGCGCCGGAGCGCCGAGAAGATCGTTTCAAATTCGTTGTTCGCCATCGTCATTCCCCTCCGGGTCGATCGTTTTCCACACCAGTTTATGCTTCCCGGCGCGCGCTGTCAATCTTTGCCTTTTCTTCGGCGCGCGTCGATCAAAAATCCGTATAAAATGCTTATTTATATTGTGCGCGCGGCGTGGTAAAATAGCAGTATGAAACGACTGTTTTCTCTGCTGCTGGCGCTGCTGCTCGCGCTCTCGCTCGCAGCCTGCGCCGCAAAACCGCATCATGTCCCCACTCCGGAAGCGCCGCTGCCGGAGCTTGTGCTCCTGCCCGACGAAAGCGGGCACTCCGACGCGTCCGACGCGCAGACACACGGCGCCGAACCGCAGGCGCCGCCCGAATCGCAGCCGGTCACGGAGGAGCCGTCCGACGAAGAAAAGACGCTTCCCGAGGACGGGAGCTACACCACAAAGGACGACGTTGCGCTCTACCTGCACCTTTACGGGCATCTGCCCGATAACTTCATCACGAAAAAGGAAGCCGAGGCGCTCGGCTGGACCGGCGGCTCGCTGGAGCCCTACGCCCCCGGCAAATGCATCGGCGGAAGCCGCTTCGGCAACTACGAAGGGCTCTTGCCCGATGCGGACGGCCGGCGTTGGACCGAGTGCGACGTCGACACGCTCGGCGCAAAAAGCCGCGGCGCGAAGCGCATTGTTTTTTCCAACGACGGACTTGTTTACTATACCGAAGACCACTATCAGAGCTTTGAGCTCTTGTATGGGGAGGAACAGCCATGATGTACGCTTTGATCGACGGCGCAGCCGTCAACTCGCGCAGCGAGCTGCACGACGCGCTTGCGCGCCAGCTTGCCCTGCCGGAGCACTACGGGCGCAATCTGGACGCGCTCTTTGACTGCCTGACGGACATTCACGAGCCCTGCGACATCGTCCTGCGCAGCCCGGACGAGCTGTTCGCACACCTCGGCGTCTACGCTGACATCCTGCAAAACGTGCTGCACGACGCCGCGTGTGAAAACAGCAGCCTGCATTTTACCGTTGAAGGCTGACCGGAGGGGCGTGCGTCATGTTTTTTGTCTTTCCCGTTCTTGCCCTTCTGCCAAAGCTTATTTACTTTCTCGCCGCCGTTCTGCCGGCTTATTTCCTCCTGCGCTATGTCTACCGGCACGACACGATTGAAAAGGAGCCCGCAGGCCTCCTTTGGTCCTTGATCGGCATGGGCTGTCTCGCGGCGCTCTGCTCCGGCGCTCTGGAGGCTGTCGCGGAGTATCTGCTGCAGGTCTTCATCTCCCCCAAAAGCCCCATCTATATCATCGCGCTGGCGTTTCTCGTCGTAGCGGTGGTCGAAGAGGGCACAAAGCTCTTTTTCCTCAAGCTGCGCTCCTGGAAGCACCCCGCTTTCAACTACCGCTTTGACGGCATGGTGTATGCCGTGTTTGTCTCACTCGGCTTCGCGGCGCTCGAAAACGTCCAGTACGTCGTCAACTACGGGCTTTCCATCGCCCTGCCGCGCGCCCTGCTTGCGATCCCCGGGCATATGTCGTTTTCGATCTTCATGGGGCTTTGGTATGGGCGTGCAAGGCTGCTCGAAAACCGCGGCGACCGCGCCGGCGCGCGCGTCTGCCTGCGCAAGGGCTGGCTCAGCGCCGTATTTCTGCACGGCTTCTACGACGCCTGCGCGATGCTCGGCACAGGCTGGGCGTCGATCGTTTTCCTGGATGTACTAGCATG
>SVKM01000233.1 GCA_015068465.1 Oscillospiraceae bacterium
TCGCCTACCGCGACGAGAACCGCCAGGCGGTCAGCGCATTCCACACCACGCGCAGCTTCGGCAAAAACTACAAGGTCTATCTCGACGAGGACGCGCGCAAATTCATGGTCACGAACGCGAGCCGCCTTGACGAGGCGAACCCCGACGTGCTGGACTTCTCGCAGGTCACGGGCTGCGACCTCGACGTCGACGAGGACCGCGACGAGATCATGAGGGAAGGCCCCGACGGCAAGGAGGTCAGCTACAACCCGCCGCGCTACGAGTACTCCTACGATTTCTACATCACGATCCGCGTGAACCATCCGTATTTTGACGAGATGCGCTTCAAGCTCAACTCCTCCTCGGTCAATACCGGCAGCCACAGCATGTCCGTTCCGACCAGCGGTATGCACGCGGTTCCCGGCGCGACCGACTATCAGGAATATGTCCAGATGGGCAAGGAGATCAAGGAGGCGCTGACGCAGGCGCGCCAGGAGATCCGCAACGAGGCGGCGGCCGCCGCCGCGCCCAAGGAAGCCGTGAAGTGCCCGCTGTGCGGCGCGACGACCTTCCCCGACGCGAACGGACGCTGCGAATACTGCGGCGGCCCGGTCAACGGTTGATAAGGAAAGAAAGAGAGGAAACCTGCCATGAAAAAGCTTGCATCTTTGCTTCTGGCACTGCTGATGCTCCTGTCGCTTGCAGCCTGCGGCGGCAAGGACAAAGCCTCCGAGCCCGCGCCGCAGGGCGGCGCGTCCGCCGCGCAGAGCGGCACAAGCAGCACCCCCGCGCCGACGGCGGCAAAGGATTCCCCCGCGGGCAGCTATAAGCTGACCGGCTATGTGGAGAACGGGGAAGAGCAGGATCTGTCCGCGCTTGAAGAGCTCGGCATGGTCTTCTATCTCGTGCTCGACGAGGACGGCACGGGCTATATGGACGTTGTTGGCGAGCAGACCAACCTCAAGTGGGACGAGAACACCTTTACCGACGAAGACGGCGCGGCCTCGCAGTACACCTACGAAAACGGCGTGCTCAAGCTCAGCACGGAGGACGGCGAGATGACCTTCACGCGCCTGACCGACAGCGAGCTCGCTTACTATCAGGAGCACGGTTCCGGCTTCCCCGAGGGCGAGAGCTTCGAGGGCGAGGGCGAGATCGGCGAGTATTACGTGCGCATTGTCGGCGCGGAGGCGCTTGAAGACGATGACGGCGATCCCGCCATCCGCATCTGGTATGACTTCGTCAACCAGTCCGACGAGGTTGTCGCTCCGTGGACCGCGCTGTATACGACCGCGCAGCAGAATGGGGAGGATCTCGACTTTACCTATCTCAATGACGACGTGCCCGAGTCCGGCAACAACGCCCTCGGCGTTGCGCCCGGCTACACCGCCCGCTGCACGGCGCTTTATGAATACGATCCGGCGCTTGGAACGATCTCCGTGGCGATCAGCGAATTCATGGGCAACAGCGTAACCGCCGAGCTTGACCCGAACGCGCTGCCCGGCGCGCCGGAGTATGACGGCCCCGCGTGGGAGGAAGACCCGGCCATGCCCGCGTACATGGCGGGCGTCGCGGAAACCGGCGAGGGCGTGGAGATCCTCGGCTATGACACGACGACCGATTATGACGGCGAGGACGTCATTGTCGTCCACTTCCGCTTCACGAACACCGGCGAGAGCGACGACAGCTTCTTCTCCGCCTTCACGAATTACGCCGTGCAGGACGGCTTCGGCCTGGAGAGCAGTATGTGCGACGACTATTCCGACGAGCAGGACAACGCGATGACGGATATCGCCCCCGGCGAGAGCATCGACTGCGCCGTCGTTTATCTCCCGCGCACCGGCGATCCCTTCGCCGTCGTGCTCAAGAACTTCTTTACGGACGAGTATTTCGGGCGGGTGTTTGAGCTGAGCTTCGGCTAAGGCGAGAGAACACGCGGACAGGAGAAAAGCCCATGAAAAAAACAAACGCGCTTTTGGCGCTGCTCGCGCTGCTTCTCTGCCTCGCGGGCTGCTTCGGCAGGCAGTATTCGGAGAAGGAAGAAACTGCCGTGCGGCAAAAGGGCGAGCAGATGATGCGCGAATGGCTGGCGCGCACGTATCCCGAGGCGGAGCTTGTGAGCGTCGAGCCGTATGTCTCCCACAACCTCGGCGTCGCGCCATACGAGCTGACGGACGCGGTCTACGGTACGTTCCGCAGCGGCGGCGAGGAGCAGAGCTGCTGGCTCGACACGGCGAGCGGCGTCGTGTACTTCGAGCAGGACGAGGAGACGGCGGAGCAGCTGCGCGAGTTGTGTGCGGCATACGCCGCGGAGGCGTTGGGGTTCGGCGACGGCTGCGAGATCAACGGCAACGTCAGCGCGTACATCGACATCGGCGCAGAGTCGGCTTCTGACGCGCCGCCGAACATTCTGCCCGCGGACTTCGTGCGCTCGGGCGGTACGCTGGAGGACTTTGTCCGCTCCCCGAAGGAGCGCCCGGCGATCACGGTCGACTTCACGTGCCGCGTACCGGATGCGTTTGACGTTTCAAGCATTACGTTCGCCCAGACGCGGCGCATATTTAGCGAGTACGGCCTGCTGCTCGACCGCGTTACCGCGGAGGGCGGGGACGAGTACGCAGAGCTGCGCGCCGGCCGCGTCACATATCAGCGCATGGAATTCCGCGACCTGCCGGACTTCCGCGTGTGGATGCCCGTGTATGAGCGCGCGGAAAAGCTTGACGGGAAGACGGGAGAGGTCGAAACAACGACCGTCGAGCGCGACGCGGGCCGCGATATCACGATCGAGCGCGCGGAGGACGGCTTTTACAAGCCGGAATTTCCAAACGGATGGTTCCCCGCGCAGCTCTACGCCTGCGAGGGATCGGAGATGCCGCAGCATACGTATTACTATGTCTCCGACAACGACAAGATCGTGGAACTCGAATGGCAGGAAACCGAACGCGGCTGGCGGCTGGGTTCGGAGAGGACCTACCTGTCGGATCTGCACCCGTTTGCGGAGATGAAATGATTTTTAGTCCAGTGGTATGAAGTCAAGTAGCTGAATCAAAAAGAATTGCGGGAAAACCGGCAGAAAAGCGATAAACGA
>SVKM01000234.1 GCA_015068465.1 Oscillospiraceae bacterium
TGGTGGGAACAACTGGACTCGAACCAGTGACCCCCTGCTTGTAAGGCAGGTGCTCTAACCAGCTGAGCTATGCTCCCTCATGCGTCCGCTCTCGCGAACGGCAAGATGTATTATACTCGAGCAAGCCCACCGTGTCAACAAAAATTTTCGGTTTTTTTGATTTTTTCTCTCTCACTTGCCTTCCGCCTTGAGCTCCGCGATCATTGCGCGCAGCTCGTCGCCGGAAAACGCGTGTACCTTGTCGCAGAACTGGCACGTCAGTTCGGCTTTGCCCTGCTCGCGCAGCATGCTCTCCAGCTCCGCGCTGCCGAGCGAAAGGAGCGCGCGCTCGGTGCGCTCGCGCGTGCAGTAGCAGCGGTACTCGATCGGCTCGGTTTCCAGGATCTCCAGCTCAAAGTCCGAGAGTACGGTTTGCAGCAGATGTACAGGGTCGGGATCGTCCTTCAAAATGTTCGTCACGCTCGGCGCGGCGTAGATGCCGCCCTCGACCTTGGTGATGACGTCCTCGCCCGCGCCGGGCAAAAGCTGAATGAGATACCCGCCCGCGGCAAGCACGCTGCGGTCGCGGTCGACGAGCACGCCCAGGCCGCACGCGGAGGGGATCTGCTCCGACTCGACGAAATACGCCGCGAGGTCCTCCGCGATCTCGCCGCCGAGCAGGTCGACCGTGCCGACATAGGGCTCCTTGAGCCCCAGGTCCTTGATGACGGTCAGCGTGCCGTCACAGCCCACCGCGCCGCCGACATCGAGCTTCCCGTCCGGGCGCAGCGGCAGGTCGACCGCCGGATCGCCCACGTAGCCGCGCACGTTGCCCTCGGCGTCCGACACTGCGAGCACGGTGCCCAGCGGGCCGCCGCCCTTGATCTGGAGCGTCAGGCTCTCGCCCTGGCCCTTGAGGGCGTTGCCCATCATCGACGCGCCCGCGAGCGCGCGCCCGAGCGCGGCGGTCGCGACGGGCGAGAGATGGTGGATGTTCCGCGCGCGCTCCGTCAGCGCGCGCGAGCAGACGGCGGCGGCCTTGACAAAGCCGTCGCGCGACATAGCGCGTACAATGCAGTCGTTCATGGTCAGATCACTCCCGGATCAGGTTGATATAAGCTTTTCCGTATGCGGAAAAGCTTCGCCATATTTCGCGGTTGCCGCTTCAGCGGCGAGCGAAATGGCGGTTCGTTTGTTTTTCGGCTATTCGCGAATAGCCGAAAAATAAATGCGCCCGTCGCTGTCGTTCGGGCGGCGCATGCGGCAGTCGCCCCAGGTGCGGATATTGCCGAAGCCCGCCTCCGCGAGCCACCGCGTCAGATCCTCCGCGCTGTAATACCGCTGGCGATGGTACTCGGTTTCGCGCTCCCACGCGCCGTCCGCGCGGCGCGTGAAGAGGTCGACGCAGTAGTCGAGCAGCTCCCGGCGAAACTCCGTGCGCCAGACGCAGTAGACGTCGTCGCCCTCGTCGAGATACACCTGCTCGTCCATCGCCTCGAGCTTTGCGCGCGCGTGGACGTCGAACACCAGCGCGCCGCCGGGCGAAACGAACAGCCGCAGCCGCTCGAGGGTGCGCCGGACGTCGCGCGGGCTCGTTAAGTAGTTCAGGCTGTCAAGGCAGCAGATCGCGGCGTCGACGGTGTCGTTGAGGTCGAGGCGCGGCATCGGCTGGTGCAGGAACAGCGGTTCGACGCCGGCAAGCCCCTGCGCCTTCTCCCGCGCCTCCATGAGCATATCCTCCGAGCCGTCGACCGCAATAAGCTCATAGCCGCGCTCGGTGAGCAGGCACGTCATCGTGCCCGTGCCGCAGGCAAGGTCGAGGACCGTGCGCACCGGACGCTTTGCCGTGCGCAAAAACAGCTTTTCGACAAAATCGGCGCGACGCGCATAATCCGCGTCGCGCATCAGATCGTCGTAGCTGTGCGCCAGAAACTCATAGCTTGCCATCGTCCATCCGTCCAAAGACGCAGTCGTAGCCGCCGTCGGAATCGGTGAGCGAGCGCGCGACGCGCGAGATCGTCGCGCTCGACGCGCCCGTGCGCTCGAGGATATCGTTGTAGACCATCCCCTGCGTCAAAAGCCGCGCGACCTCAAAGCGCTGCTCCATCGCGCGCAGCTCAGTCTGCGTGCAGACGTCGCGGAAGAAGCTGTAGCACTCCTGCTCGTTTTTCAGCAGCAATATCGCTTTGTAAAAGTCGTCGTTCTTTGCCTTTTTGCCGATCCGGCTCCCCGGTGCCGCCATGGCATTCGCCTCCCGTGTGGTTTTTCTCTTGATAGTTTAGCACAATAAAGAGAAAAAGTAAAGAGGCAAAGGCAAACCGCCCGCGCAAGCCCGAACGGTCCGCAACATACAGCGCTATCCCTCGGCGTTTCCCGCGCTCGCCTCGCCGACCGAAACGCTCTCCACCGCGCCGTCCGCGAGCGTCGCCTCGACGGTTGCGCGCGTCCCGCCGTCCTCCGCCTCCGCCTCGTTCCCGTCAGAGGCTTCCTCTTCCTCGTCGCCGAGCACGCTGTCGTATTTCTCGTGCTGCCGCGCGAGCATTCCCTGCAGCTTTGCCGCCATATACATCTCCTGCGAGAAATTGAGCAGGAATTCCTCGTCCTTGCCCGGAATGCGTCCGCCCTTGGCAAGCCGGCGCGCGATCTCCATCGCCTTCGCCATGGCGTCGCCCTGCTCCTTCATCAGCTCGGACTGCTCCTTCGCCTTCTCCGCATTCGCCTTTGCGACCTCATACGCCATCTTCGCCTCGTTGCGGCTCTTCATCTCCTCGTATGCCGCGCGCATCTGCGAGGCCATATCCGCCGTAACGGCAAAGCGCTTGCCGCCCACCTCGATATAGCCGTTTTTCTCCGCCTGCAGGACGTCGTTGAACTGCAGCTCCAGCCGGTCGCGCTTCGGCGCGGGCGCTGTTTTTTCCGCCGCGGCGGTCTTCGGCTTCACGGTGGTTTTCGCCGTCTTCTGTCCCGCGCCGCTCCTGCGGCCGGCGGCAAGCCCCATCATATTGGAAATATACATATCGGTTCCCTCCTCCGTGCGCTCAGGGCAAAAACAGCCCATTCCTTCATTTATGGTATCGGCAC
>SVKM01000235.1 GCA_015068465.1 Oscillospiraceae bacterium
GGCGCGTCGAACTGCGCGTTTGCCCAGGGGCGGAGCGACTCGTGCGAGCGCATCAGAAGGCTGAACGTACACATCTCCATCCAGCGGATGAAAAGCTCTTCGTCGCGCTTGAGCTTGCCGAAGGAGAAGAACCCGCCCGCGTCGCAGTGGACCATCGGCACGCCCGAGAAGCCGAGCGAAAAGCTTGCGGGCATCACGCAGGGCATGCCGTAGTCGCGGGTGAGGTCGGTGTGCTGGTCGCCGTTCCAGAGGACGGGGGCGTACTCCTGCACGCCGAGGTAGCCCGAGCGCATGAAGAAGAACACGTCGTCTTTGCCGTACTCCTCGATCGCTTCGCGGTTGAGCTTCGCCCACAGCACCGGCCACTCGTTGTGCAGCAGGTGCGCATCCCCGCTGTGCAGCACGCAGTCGACGGGCAAGTATTCGCCGAAATCCGCCATGTAGCCGGATACGCCCAGATCGAGCATATTGCGCTTGATGAGTGTGTCTTTAAGATAGGTTGCGGCGTACGGATTCGTTAAGTCTATCATGCCGGCGTCGAACGTAGTAGACTTAATGTGATAGATTTCGCCGTTTTGCCGCGTGATCAGCCAGCCCTGCTCCTTACAGTAATTGTAAAGGCTGCCGTCCTTGACGAGATAGGGATTGATGTAGGCAAGAAAGCGCACGCCGCGTTCGTTGAGCCGGGCGATCGCATCCTTGAGGTCGGGGTAGAGCGTTTCGTCTGCCTCCCAGTTCCACCAGACCTGCTTGCCCATGACGGTACGGTTCTCGCCGGACCAGTCCTGGCTCCACACGCCGCAGATCTGCGCGCCGGCGTCGAGCATGGCGAAGGTCTTGTCGAGGATCGCCTGCGTGCCGCCCTGAATGCTCAGGATCATGCCGTCGTGGCACCAGTCGGGAAGGTACTGCCGGTTCGGAATCTGTGCGGCGAGCACGCGGGAGAGCGCGGGATAGTCCGCGCCGCGCGCGAGCAGCAGCGACTTGGGGCAGCGGTCGAAGCAGAAGCGGTATTCGCTTTTGCCGAAATGCGACGAGCCGTCCGCCGCCGTGTCGAAGAGCATCAACCGCCCGCGGTCGGTGACGAACACGGGCATCGGCGCGTAGGAGCCGATGCTTTTGTGCGGCTTTTCCCGGTACAGCGCGCGGGGCAGGATTGCCTTTTGCAGGATCGTCGACGCCTTGATGTGCTCGGCGACAAAGTTGACAACCGTTTCGCCGCGAAGGTTTACCTTTCGATACTGTTCGCCGCCGCCGAAGACAGCCTCACCGTCGATGGCGGGCAGGCGGAACTCATACGCCCAGCCGTCCTCGCCTGAGAAAGAAAGCTTTATCGCACCGTCAACCTCCGAGATCGAGGCGTTTACATGCCGCGCGCCGGCAGAAAAGACCGCCTCGCTGCCGCCGGTAAGCTCCGCCTGCGTCAGCGGGACGCGCTCGACCTCGCGCACCTGCTCCTTGACGCTGCCGCGGACGGAGCGGTAGGTCTTTTCATGCCGCACGGCTGTGATGAACGGCGCTTGCGGCGTATGCTCGAGCAGAACGAGGCCGTCCGCGGTCAGAGCCAGGCGTCCGCCGGCGTGTTCGGTTTGGTACATCGCATCACCTCATTGCAAATAATAAACTCTTTTAATTATTTCTCCTCTATCTTACCTTTGAAAGCCTGACTTGTCAACGGCGTTTTGCATTGACAAACCGGCTCGCGGAGCGTAGGATACAACTACCAAGCAGCCAAGGAGGCCGGGATGAAAGCAGATTACCATGTCCACAGCGATTTCAGCTTTGACAGCAAGGCGCCGATGGAGGCGCAGATCGAGCGCGGCATTGAGCTCGGGCTCGACGAGATGTGCTTTACCGAGCACGTCGATTACGGCGTGATGGCCGACTGGGACGATCCGAACCCGCCCATGCGGAAGGGGCGCCCCTACCGGAACGTCGACTATCCGCGCTACTTTGAAACGCTCCATGAGATGAAACGGCGCTATGCCGGACGCATTTCGCTCAGGCAGGGGCTGGAGCTCGGCGTGCAGCGGCACACGATCGGGCAGTACGACGCGCTGTATGAAAAATACCGCGACGAGCTGGATTTTGCACTGCTCAGCGTCCATCAGGTGAACGATCTTGAGTTCTACCCGCCGGAGTACATGGAGGGCAAGACGCAGGCGGAGTACAATCTGGGCTATTATGAGGAGCTGCTCGCCGTTGCGCGGGATTTTGAGCACTACAGCGTCCTCGCGCATCTCGACGTCATGCGCCGCTATGACCCGGCGGGCGAGTTCCCGTTTGCGGCGACGCGGGACATCGTCGCGGAGATATTGCGCACGGCGATCCAAAAGGGCAAGGGCATTGAGCTCAACACCGCGAGCTGGCGCTATGAGCTTGAGGACATTCAGCCCCGCCGCGAGATCCTGCGGCTCTACCGCGACCTCGGCGGCGAGATTTTGACGATCGGCAGCGACGGGCACCGCCCGGAGCGCGTCGGCGGGAATTTTGACGAGGCGCGCGCGATCTTGCGCGACGAGCTCGGCTTTCGCCGGTTTTGCACCTTTGAGCACATGGAGCCGCGCTTCCACGAGCTGTAAGAAAAGCTCTTCGCGTTATACGCGAAGAGCTTTTTCCTCTCTGAGCCCGAGCAGCGCGATCGCGGCGCCGACGAAACAGGCGGCCGCGGATACTTCCAGCGTGGCGGTCACCGACATGTGGTCGTAGAGCAGCCCGCCGACCGCGCTGGCGAAGAGCGAGCCGACCGTCGTCATGCTGAACGAAAGGCTCTGCGCCTTGGCGGAGTCCTCCAAAGGCACCGCCTCGTCGGCATAGTCGACCGAGCAGGCGGCGTAGAGCCCGAAGGACGGACCCTGGAGCAGCAGCGCGGCGAAGAGCAGCGGGACGTTCGGCGCGAGCGCGATGGCGAGCAGCTTGAGAAAGAAGAAGACGCATGAAACGCGCAGAAAGAACGCGCTGCTCCTCCTCCCGCGGACGCGGTGGAACAGCAGCAT
>SVKM01000002.1 GCA_015068465.1 Oscillospiraceae bacterium
TTTTCCTTGATGAGGCCGCCGCGCGCGCAGTTGATGAACGACGCGGTGGGCTTCATCCACGAGAACTGTTCGCGGCCGATGGAGTGGTGCGTGGACTCGACCTCGGGCAGATGGACGCTGACGAAGTCCGCCTGCTCCCAGACCTCCTTCGCGGTCGCCTTGAGCTCGCACAGATCGCCGATCTTCTCCTGCGTGAGGTACGGGTCGTAGCCGATGACCTTCATGCCGAAGCCGAACTTCGCCTTCCGCATCGCGAGCTGGGAAATGCGGCCGCAGCCGATCATGCCGAGGGTCTTGCCCTCAAGCTCAAAGGTGTTGGTCATGTTCATGCGAACGAGGAAGTTGCCGCCGCGGAACTGCTTGTCGACATAGTTGAAGCGCTTGGCGCACATGAGCATCAGCAAAATCGCGTGCTCGGCGACGGCGTTGGCGTTGCCGGCGGGCGCGAAGACGACCTGAATGTTCTTCTCGGCGGCGTGGTCCATGTCGATGTTGTCGAGGCCGGCGCCCTGCTTGCCGATGACCTTGAGGTTTTTGCAGGTGTCCATCATCTTCGCGGTGATGGGCTCGGTGCGGCACATGATGCCGTCGGGCTGGAACTCGGCAAGCTCCTTGACGTAGGTCTCCTCGTCGTTGTGGGAGCAAACCTTGACCTCGAAGTCGTTCTGCTCAAAGATTTTGGTTGCCACCTCGTTGAGTTCGATGGTGTAATAGACTTTAAATTTGGCCATAACGCTTCTCCTCTCTTATTCATATATTTCAACAAAAGTTTGTTTCGTTGCTTAGATTCTATACTGTACTCTGACGAAAAGCAAGTGCTTTTTGCAAGATTGCTTTCACGTTTTTTATCGTATCGTTCGCTTTTTGAAATTGTGCCGTCAAATCGTGAAGCGCTCGCCGTCGCCGGTGATGCGCACGAGCTTGTCCGCGTCGGCGGGATGGGCGCGGCAGTAGCGCTCGATCCAGTCGTATTTTCCCCACATGTGCATGGGGAAGAGCCGGCGCACGGCGACGTTTTTGAGCAGGTGCTCCACGCCCATGCCGAACGCGTCCTCCAGCCGCGGGTCGAGCGGCGCCATCGCAGCGTCGACGACGGGCGCGCAGCCGGAATCGGCGGCTTCGTCGCGCACGCAGGCGGCAAGCTTTTCGATCGCGCGGCGGTAATTCGCCGCCATGTTGTTGCAGTACTGCTTGCCCTCCTCCGCCCAGTGCCACCAGTTGAGGTCGCCGCCGTGGTAGACGAGTTTTCCCTCGGCGCAGAGCAGAAACGCCACGCCCGCGTCGGTGGAGCTGATCGTGCGCACGCTCAGCGCCTCGCCCGCCGCCTCGGTCTGGTAGACGCTGTCGACGCGCATCGACGTCACGCGCGAAAAGATCTCCTCGGTCATGCCGAGCCTTTCCCAGCGCCGCGGCGCGAGCCGGATGTCGTGCGAGAGGACGTAGCGCGTGAGGGGATAGGCTTCGGGAAGCTTAAATATCCGCGGGTCGAAGTGGTCCTCGTGGCTGTGGCTCGCGAAGACGAGCAGAGGCTTGCACGGATCGAGGGGCGGCAGCTCGCCCTTCCACCAGTCAAAGAGCGTATAGAATTTGTCCCACTCGACGAGAAAGCCGCTGTGGGCGAGATAGGTAACGGTCATGGGGTTTCTCCTTTTTCTGAACCTGTTTTCGACAAAGGATTATATCTCATCGGACACTCTTGCGCAAGTAACACAACATGTGGTATCATCAAACGGATGAATGTCAAGCGGGAGGGTGCGCGGTGCTGAAAAAAGCCTATGTCGAGATCACGAACGCGTGCAACCTGCGCTGCGCGTTCTGCCCCGGCACGAAGCGCGAAAAGCGCGCGATGAGCGCGGACGAGTTCGCGCTGGTGCTGGACAAGCTGCGCGCGCACGTTTCCTACGTGTATCTGCACATCATGGGCGAGCCGCTGCTGCACCCGCAGCTTGCGCGCTTGCTCGCGCTCGCGGCGGAGCGGGACATGAAGGTGTGCGTCACGACCAACGGCACGCTGCTCGGCGCGCAGGCGGAAATGCTGCTGCGCGCAGACGCGCTCTACAAGATAAGCGTTTCGCTCCACAGCGTCGAGGAAAACGGCGGCGATCCCGCGCAGGCGCGGGAATATCTGGAAACGGTCTGGTCGTTTGCCGTGCGCGCCGCGGCAAAGGGCGTCATCGTCGCGCTGCGCCTTTGGAACGAAGGCGCGGCGGACACGCACAACGGCGTCATTCTCGATTTCCTGCGCGGGAAGACCGGACAAAGCGAATGGCCCGAGCCGCGCGCGCGGAGCTTCCGCCTCGCGGAAAACCTCTATCTCGAGCGCGAATCGGCGTTCGCGTGGCCCGACCTTGACGCGCCCGAGGCGCCGACCGAGTTCTGCCGCGCGCTGCGCGAGCAGCTCGGCGTGCTTGCCGACGGCACGGTGGTGCCGTGCTGCCTCGACCATGAGGGCGACCTCGCGCTGGGAAACCTGTTCGTCGAGGAACTGGACGACATTCTCGCCTCGCCGCGCGCACGGGCGATGCTTGAGGGCTTTTCACAGCGAAGGCCGTCGGAGGAGCTGTGCCGCCGCTGCGGCTACGCGTTAAGATTCAACAAATGATGACCGAGCATTGGGGAAATTTAGATAAACTGCGCGAGCCGCTGCTGCGCTGGTACGAAACGCACCGCCGCGTCCTGCCGTGGCGCGAGGCGCCGTCGCCGTACCGCACATGGGTCAGCGAGATCATGCTCCAGCAGACGCGCGTCGGCGCGGTGCTGCCGTACTACGAGCGCTTCATGGCGGAGCTGCCCGATGTGCGCGCGCTCGCGGACGTGCCCGAGGAGCGGCTTTACAAGCTGTGGCAGGGGCTTGGCTACTATTCGCGCGCAAAAAACCTGCGCCGCGCCGCGCAGATCGTCGTCGGGGAATACGGCGGCGAGCTGCCGCGCACGATGGAGGAGCTCAAAAAATTGCCCGGCGTCGGAGACTATACAGCGAGCGCGATCGCGTCGATCAACTTCGGCGCGCCGGAGCCGGCGGTGGACGGGAATCTGCTGCGCGTCGCATCGCGCGTCGCGCTCTGCGCGGAGGACGTGACCGACGCGAAGGTAAAAAAGCGCTTCCGCGAAAAGCTCGCCGCGGCGATCGACCGCGACGAGCCCGGCAAGTGGAATCAGGCGATGATGGATCTCGGCGCGACGGTGTGCCTGCCGAACGGCGCGCCGCTGTGCGCGCAGTGTCCCGCGAAGGCGCTGTGCGCGGCGTACCGCGCGGGGCTTGCGGAGACGCTTCCGGTGCGCGCGGAGAAAAAGAAGCGCCGCGCGGAGGAGCGCACGGTGTTTCTGCTCACGCAAAACGGCAGGCTCGCGGTGCGTCGGCGGGGCGACACGGGACTTCTGGCAAGGCTGATCGAGTTCCCGAACGTCGAGGGAAGCCTTGACGAATCCGGCGCGCGCGTCGCGCTCGCGCGCTGGGGTCTGGCGGCGGAAAGTCTGACGCCCTGCGGCACGGCGAAGCACGTTTTTACGCACCTTGAATGGCAGATGAAGGGCTATGTTGCGGAAGTCGAGGGCGAATGCCCCGATTTCCGCTGGGTGGACGCGCAAGAGTTTGAGACGCTCGCGATCCCGAGCGCGTTCCGGTATTATACCGCGCGGGCAAGGGCGCTGCTCTCCTGACACCGTTTCTTCCTTTTGTCTTGCCAAAAAGAAGAAATGGTTTCAGACTTCCGTAGAAGGAAAAGCCGCCCCGCGCAACAGGCGGCGCGGCGCAAACCCGGCCGGCGCATCCGAAACGACGCCGTGCGCGTTTCTTTCCGCTCGCCGCTCCATCGTATGGTATTGGCGGGTCGCGTCTCTGTTTTGCCGCGCCTGCGGCGGAATCAAAAAGAGAGAAACGGTTTCAAAAAAGATAAACAACACATAGGAGAAAGAAATCACATGGCACAGCTTTATTTCAAGTACGGCGCGATGGGCTCCAGCAAGACCGCCAACGCGCTCATGGCGCGCTTTAACTACGAGGAGCGCGGGCAGAAGGTTTTGCTCGTCAAGCCCCGGCTCGACCAGCGCGACGGCGACCACATGGTCCACTCGCGCATCGGGCTTGAGGAGCCGTGCATTTACTTCGACGAGATGCGCGCGCTCAGCGAGGACGAGCTGAAGGAAAACGCCTGCATCATCGTCGACGAGGCGCAGTTCCTGACGCGCGAGGAGGTCATGTACCTCGTCCATCTCGTCGACGACTGCGGCATCCCCGTGATGTGCTACGGCCTGCGCGCGGACTTCCGCGGCGAGCTGTTCCCCGGCAGCTACGAGCTGCTCGTCATGGCGGACAAGCTCGAGGAGGTCAAGACCATCTGCTGGTGCGGCAAGAAGGCGACCTTCAACGCCCGCTTCGACGAAAACGGCCACGTCGTCAAGGAAGGCGAGCAGGTCGTGCTCGGCGCGAACGACAAGTACATCGGGCTTTGCCGCAAGCACTGGGCGCAGGGCGACTTGGGGCCGGATTTCAAACCGAGCAAATGATCTGCAACCTCTGTCCCCGCCGGTGCGGCGCCGAGCGCACGGAAACGTCCGGCGCGGGCTTTTGCCGCATGCCCGCCGGCATCGTCGCGGCGAAGGCGATGCTCCACCACTGGGAGGAGCCGTGCCTTTCCGGCACGCGCGGCGCGCTGTGCGTGTTCTTCACCGGCTGCAACCTCGGCTGCGTCTACTGCCAGAACGGAAGCATCTCCCGCGATGATTTCGGAAAGCCGATCGCCGCCGAGCGCCTGCGGGAGATCATCGACGATTTCGTCGCGCGCGGCGCGCACTGCGTCGACCTCGTCACGCCCACGCATTTTGCGCCGTGGATATTGCCCGCGCTCGAAAAGCCGCTGCCCGTCCCCGTCGTGTGGAACTGCGGCGGCTACGAGAGCGTGGATACGCTGCGGACGCTCGAGGGCAGGGTGCAGGTGTACCTGCCCGATCTCAAGTACGCGGACGCGAAGCTCGCCGCGGAGCTCTCCCGCGCGCCGGACTACTTCGACGTCGCCAAGGCGGCGATCGACGAGATGCTCCGCCAAACGGGGCCGTACCGCATGGGCGAGGACGGGATCCTGCAAAGCGGCGTCATCATCCGCCACATGGTCCTGCCGGGGCAGCTCGACAACACCCGGCGCGTCATCGACTATGTCGCAAGCCGCTTCGCGCCGGGAGAGGTGCTCTTTTCGCTCATGAGCCAGTACACGCCGCAGATAAGCGCGACGGGCGCGCTCGCGCGGCGCGTCACGGGCGCGGAGTACCGCGCGGCGGTCGAATACATGCGCGCCTGCGGCGTCACGGACGGCTTTGTGCAGGAAAAGAGCAGCGCGAAGGAAGAATACACGCCCGCCTTCGATCTGAGCGGGCTTTGAGAAAGGGGAGCGAACCATGGAGCGCATCAGCAAGGACAACTACTACCTCGACATCGCGCAGACCGTGACGGAGCGCGCGACCTGCCTGCGGCGGGTCTACGGCGCGATCATCGTCAAGAACGACGAGATCATCTCCACCGGCTACAACGGCGCGCCGCGCGGGCGCAAGAACTGCGTCGACCTCGGCTTCTGCACGCGCGAGCAGCTGCAGATCCCGCGCGGGCAGCGCTACGAGCTCTGCCGCAGCGTCCACGCCGAGGCGAACGCCATCATCTCCGCCTCGCGGCGCGACATGGCGGGCGGCACGATCTACCTTGTCGGGCGCGACGCGCGCACCGGCGAGCTGCTCGGCGACGCGGACTCCTGCGCCATGTGCCGCCGCCAGATCATCAACGCGGGGCTCGCGCGCGTCATCATCCGCCGCACGCCGACGGAGTACGAGGTCGTGAACGTTTCAGACTGGATCGAAAACGACGATTCGCTCCCGGAGGAGGTAACGGTATGAATTTGGGCTATCTCGGCTTCGGACAGATGGGCTCCGCCATCGCGCGGGGGCTCGCCGATCATTGCCCGGAGGTCCAAAGCGGCGCGGTCAGACAGTACGCCTGGGCGCCGCACGCGGACAAGCTGCGCGAGCGCGCGGCGGCGTGCTCCGTGCACGCGTGCGAAAGCGCGGACGAGCTGGTAAATGCCTGCGATACCATCGTCCTCGCCTGCAAGCCCTATCAGGTGGAGGACGCGGTGCGCGGTTTGGACTTTTCCGGCAAGGCGGTCGTCTCCATCGTCAATACCTGGGGCTTCGCCGATTTGAAGCGCGTGCTCGGCGACGGCGCGCGCGTGCAGTGCATCATGCCCAACACCCCGATGAAGGTCGGCAAGGGCACGGTGCTGCTCGCGGAGGAAAACGACCTCACGAGCGCCGAGCGCGAACACATCCGCGCCCTGCTCGGCTCTGTCGCGGCAATCGTCGAGCTGCCCGAGGCGAAGATCCCCGCCGCCTCCGCGATCTGCGGCTGCGGGCCCGCATTTTTGTACATGGTGATCGAGGCGCTCGGCGACGCGGGCGTCAAAAACGGGCTTTCCCGCCGCGCCGCCTACGAGCTGGCGGCAAGCACGCTCGTCGGCGCAGGCGAGATGGTGCTCCGCGACCCCTCGGCGCACCCCGGCGCGCTCAAGGACGCAGTCTGCTCGCCGGGCGGCACGACGATCCGCGGCGTCGCGGCGCTGGAGGAGGCTGGCATGCGCAGCGCGTTCATCAAGGCGGTGGATGCGACGCTTTCGTGATCCGCCAAAAAAAGGAGCGATACGATATGAAAAAGGCCTTTTCTCTTCTGCTGGCTCTCGCGCTTTTCTGCTCGCTCTCCGTTCACGCGGAGGACGAGGCGTATTACAACGAAACCGTCCTTCCGGACGGCTGCAAGATCGTATATACCGAGCACAGGCTCATAGCCGCGCCGCGCGGCGGCACGGTCGATATCTACGACAAGTGCGGCGTGCTCGCGCCGGACGGCACGTTCATCGTGGAGCCAATCTACAAGAGCATCACGCCGCCTGTCGAGGGCCGCGCCCTGTTCTATGTGACAGACAAGGGCTACGGGTTCTTTGACGAAAACTGGAACGTCGTGATCCCGGCGCAGTATTATTCCGCGCAGAACTTCTCCGAGGGTCTGGCGGCGGTCGGTAACGCGCAGTGGACGGTCGGCTACATCGACAGGGACGGGAACACGGCGATCCCGTTTCAATACTCCAACGGCTTTGCCTTTGAAAACGGTCTGGCGGTCGTCTGGAGCGCCGAGGAGGGATACAACCTCAACGTCTTTGTGCGCGAGGGAACCATCGACCGTGAGGGGAACGTCGTCGAGCCGCTTACTTTCCGCTTTGAGGAGGATACGTTCGACGTTCTGCTGAGCGAAAACCTCATTGATATCAACGGCACAGTCTACAAGAACGACTCTTTGACCTATCCGTTCATCAACTATCTGGGTTATTCCTATATCCCGCTCACCTACGGCACCTGCCGCGCGCTCGGTTTCTCCTGCGATTGGAGCGCGGAGACCGGCCTGGTGCTGAAAACCGAGCCGGACTTCCGCGCGCCGGAGCAGGGCGGCAACACCATGAGGCACGGCGTATACGGCAAAGCGGCGCTCTACGGCGGCACGCTGACCATCGACGGCAAGACCTACACGGCAGGCGATTTCTACTATCCGCTGCTGTCCTACCGCGGCGTCGTCTACTTTCCGGTGCTCTATCGGGAGGGGATGGAGCGGCTTCGCATCAACTACTCGTTCAAGAGAGACGGAGACTATACCACGCCTGGCTATATGGTCTTTGAACGGAATTGAAAAGAACCGGAAGGCGTCCGCCTTCCGGTTCTTCCTTTTTCATTTGCACAGATACGAAAACCAGCCCTCGGAGCTGTTCTCTTCCTCGACCGTCCAGCCGGCGTCGAGCAGCTTCGCCTTGACCTCCGCGGCGCGGTCGTCGATGATGCCCGAGCAGAGGAACACGCCGCCCTGCTTCAAAAGCGGGCGCACCCTCGGCGCGAGCGCGATGATGACGTCCGCGACGATGTTCGCCACCACGACGTCGTAGTCCCCGCCGAACTCGCGGGCAAGCTCTCTGTCCGCGGTCACGTCACCCGCGCGCACCGTGTAGCACGCGGGGTCGACGCCGTTGAGCGCGGCGTTCTCGTTCGCGACGCTCACGCAGGTCGGGTCGACGTCGCAGGCGAACGCGCGGCTTGCGCCGAGGCGCAGCGCCGCGATGGAGAGGATGCCGCTGCCGCAGCCGAGGTCGAGCACCTTCTCCCCGCCTTGAATGAGCCGGTCGAGCGCCGTCAGGCACAGCCGCGTTGTGGCGTGGCTGCCGGTGCCGAACGTCAGGCCCGGGTTCAAAATCAGCTTGACGCGCCCGTTTTCCGGCGCCTGCTCCCACTCGGGCACGACGAGCAGGCGCTCGCCGATCTCCATGGGCTTGTAAAACGCCTTCCAGTTGTTCTCCCAGTCCTCGTCGGCGACGTTCTTCATCGACATCAGAAGCGGAGAAAACTCCGGGTGCTGCTTTTTCAGCGCCGAGAGCGCGATGCGGATCTGCCCCATCGTGTGAAAGCCCTCGTCGTCCTCGCTGAGGTAGAACGTCACGCGGCACTTGCCTTTTTTCTCCTTCAGCAGATCCTCGTCGACGTAGTCCCAGTACTGCTTGTTGTTCTCCAGGAAGTCCTTGAAGTCGCCCTCTTCGTCGATCATCAGCGAATCTACGCCGTACTCGGAGAGAAGGCCGCTGACCGGCTCGATGCCCGCGGGCGTCGTGTCGATCCAAAGCTCCAGCCACTTCATCTCTCTTTGCCGAAGAAGAACAGTCCCAGCGTACCCGCGCCCGTGTGCGAGCCGATGACCGGCCCGATGTAGCCCGCGCGCACGTCGGTCACGCCGAAGCGCTCCTTCAAAAGCCCCTTGACATACTCGACGCTCTCCGGCGCGTCGGCATGGCAGATGAACACGGTCTGGTCCTCGAGCGGGCGCGTGCCCAGCTCGTCCATCTTGTTCACGAGCTCGGTCAGCGCCTGCTTCATGCCGCGCGCCTTGCTGACCGGCGTGAGCTTGCCCTCGGCGTCGCAGTGCATGACCGGCTTGATCGAGAGCACCGTGCCAACGACCGCGCTCGTCGCGTTGAGGCGTCCGCCGCGGCGCAGGTGGTTGAGGTCGGCGACGGTGAACCAGTGGTCCTGATGCGGCGCCATCTCGCGCACCCAGTCGGCAAGGTCGTCGATGTTCATGCCCTCTTTCTTTTTCTTCGCCGCGTACCACACCAGCATGCCCTGGCCGCGGGACGCCGCGAGCGAGTCGATGACGACGATCTTTCCCTCGGGATTTTCAAACTTCAGCTCCTCCGCCGCGATGACCGCGGACTGGTAGGTCGTAGACAGCGCGCTGGAGAAGTTGATGCACAAAATGTCCTTGCCGGACTCCACGATCGGGCGCATCGCGTCCACAAAATCGCCGACGCTGACCGCCGAGGTCGTGGAGAGCACGCCCTCGCGGATCTTCTTATAATATGCCTCCAGCGACATATCGGCATGGTCGGGCGTGTCGCGGCGGTTGACGCCCTCCATCGTAAAGGTAAGGGGAATGACGACGACGCCGCTCTCGGCGACCTCCTCCGCGCTGAGGTCGCAGCAGCTGTCGGTCATAATTACGTAATCACGCATAAAGCTATCCTCCTTTGAATTATCGTACCATAGTTTTGTAAAAAAGGGAAGTACCTTATTTTCCGACGCAAAAACGCTCAAAAATGCGTGCGACCATGTCCTCGCGCGCCGTGCGGCCCGTCAGCTCGCCGAGCGCGTTTGACGCCGCCTCCGCCTCGGTGAGCACCACATCCGGCGTCATGCCGCCGCGCAGCGCGCCGAGCGCCTCGCGTACCGCGCCGAGCGCACGCCCGACCGCCTCCGCCTGCCGCGCATTCGTGAGCATCGTGCCGCTCTCCGCCGGCGGCGCGGGAAACAGCGTTGCGACGGCGGCCTCCAGCTCGTCAAAGCCCTCGCCCGTGACGTTGGAAAGCTCCACATACGGCGGCGCGTCCTCGCCCGCGGGGCGGATCGACGCGCTCTCGCCGACGAGGTCCTTTTTCGTCGCGACGAAGATCCACGGCTTGCCCGCGTCCTGCACGAGCCGCAGCGTTTCGCTCCATTGTCCGCGCACGTCGTCGCTCGTAAAATCCGCGCTCTCGTCAAAAAGCGCCAGAATGAGGTCCGCGCTCTCGACCGCCCGGCGCGAGCGCTCGACGCCGAGCTTTTCCACCGCGTCTTCGGTATCGCGCAGTCCCGCGGTGTCGATCAGCCGCAACAGCACGCCGCCGACGACCGCCTTTTCCTCGACCGTGTCGCGCGTCGTACCGGCGACGTCGGTGACGATCGCGCGGTCATAGCCGACCAGCCGGTTCAACAGAGAGGATTTCCCCGCGTTCGGCGCGCCGACGATCGCGGTCGCGACGCCGGACTTGACGATCTTTCCGCGCGCATAGGTCGCGAGCAGCTCGGAAAGAACGCGCTCGATCTCCGCGAGCGCTGCCTCGGTCTCGGCGGGGGAAGCGTCGGCAACGTCCTCGTCGGGATAGTCTACGACCGCGTAGAAGCGGCTCGTGACGCCCAGCAGCTTGTCGTAGGCGTCCTCCGCGATGCGGCGCAGCGCGCCGTCCACCTGAAGCGCGGCGTTGCGCGCCGCCTCGGCGGTTTCGGCGTCGACGAGGTCGACGATGCCCTCCGCCTCGGTCAGGTCGAGCTTGCCGTTCAAAAACGCACGCTTTGCGAACTCGCCGGGCTGCGCCTGCCGCGCGCCCGCGGCGAACGCGGCGGCGAGCGCCTCGTTCAAAACAACGGGCGAGCCGTGGCAGTGGATCTCGGCGTCGCAGTCGCCGGTGTACGACTTCCCCGGCGCGAACCAGACCGCGAGCGGGCGGTCGATGACGCGCCCCTGCGCGTCGCGCAGCGTGCCGTAGACCATGCTGCGCGGCCGCGCCTCGGAGATCGGCCTGCCGCCCACCGGCGTAAAGAGCTTATCCAGTATGGCGAGCGCATCCGGCCCGCTGAGCCGGATGATGCCGAACGCGCTGCGCGCGAGCGGCGTCGCAATGGCGGCGATGGTGTCCATGGATATCCCCTCCTATGGAAAAAGGGCGGACTTGCGCCCGCCCTTCGTTGTGGAAATTACTGTTCCTGCTTGCCCTGCTGCGCTTCGATCTCCATGAGCGCGTCCTTGCGGGAGAGGTTCCAGCGGCCCTTCTCGTCGATCTCCATGAACTTGACCCAGATCATGTCGCCGACGGAGACCACGTCCTCGACTTTCTCCACACGCTTCTTGTCGAGGCGGGAGATGTGCACGAGGCCGTCCTTGCCCGGGGCGATCTCGACGAACGCGCCGAACTGCATCAGACGCACGACGCGGCCGTAGTAGAGCTTGCCGACCTCGGGGACGAACACGATGTCGTCGATGCACTTCTTCGCGGCGTCGCACGCCTCCGCGTTCGGGGAGGCGATGTGGATCGTGCCGTCGTCGTCGATATCGACCTTCGCGCCGGTGTCGGCGACGATCTTCTGGATGACGCTGCCGCCCTTGCCGATGACCTCGCGGATGCGGTCGGGATCAATGTGCATCGTGATCATCTTGGGCGCGTAGGGGCTGACCTCGGGGCGCGGCTCGGAGATGACCGGCAGCATGACCTGGTCGAGGATCTGGCAGCGCGCGTCGTAGGTGATGTCGAGGGCGTTCTCGATGATCGCCATGGTCAGGCCGTCGTTCTTGAGGTCCATCTGGATGGCGGTGATGCCCTTCTTCGTGCCGGCGACCTTGAAGTCCATCTCGCCGTGGAAGTCCTCAACGCCCTGGATGTCGATGAAGGTCGTGAACTCGCCGTTGTCGTCCTGGATAAGGCCGCAGGAGATGCCCGCGACCGGCGCCTTGATGGGCACGCCGGCGTCCATCAGCGCGAGCGTGGAACCGCAGATGGAGCCCTGGGAGGTCGAGCCGTTGGACGAAACGACCTCGGAGACGACGCGGATGGCGTAGGGGAACTCCTCCTCGGAGGGGATGACCGGCAGCAGCGCGCGCTCGGCAAGAGCGCCGTGGCCGATCTCGCGGCGGCCGGGGCTGCGGGAGGGCTTCGCCTCGCCGACGGAGTAGCCGGGGAAGTTGTAGTGGTGCATATAGCGCTTCTCGGTCTCTTCCCAGATGGTGTCGAGCTTCTGGTTTGCCGAGAGCGTGTCGAGCGTGCAGACCGAGAGCACCTGCGTCTGACCGCGGGTGAAGAGGCCCGAGCCGTGGACGCGCGGCAGAACGCCGACCTCGGCGTCGAGCGGGCGGATCTCGTTTCTCTGACGGCCGTCGACGCGGTGGCCTTCGAGCAGCCACGCCTTGACGATCTTCTTCTGGAACTTGTAGGTGATCTCCTCGAGGTACTGGTCCATGTTGGGATGGTCCTCAAGGTACTTCTCGTGCCAGTGCTCGATCATCTCGTTCCAGCGCGCCTCGCGCACGTTCTTGTCGTCGGTGTCCATGGCGGCCTTCGCCTCGTCCATGAAGTCGGTGACGATCTTGTCGAACAGCTCCTGGTCGAAGTCGGCGTGGGGATAGTCGAACTTGGGCTTGCCGATCTCGGCGACCATGCGGTTGATGAGGTCGATCTGCTTCTGGTTCTCCTCGTGCGCGAGCTTGATCGCGGCGAGCATCTTGTCGTTGGGAACCTCGTTCGCGCCGGCTTCGATCATGACGACCTTCTTGCCGGTGGAAACGACGGTCACGTCAAGGTCGCTGACCTTGCGCTGCTCGCTCGTGGGATTGAGCACCAGCTCGCCGTCGACAAGGCCGACCTTGAGCGCGCCGACAGGCCCGTTCCAGGGGATGTCGGAGATCGCGAGCGCGGCGGACGTGCCGACGAGCGCGGCGATCTCGGGCGAGCAGTCGTGATCGACCGCCATGACCGTCGCCATGACGGAAACGTCGTTGCGGAAGTCGTAGGGGAACAGCGGGCGGATCGGGCGGTCGATGACGCGGCTCGTCAGGATGCCCTTCTCGCCGGGACGGCCCTCGCGGCGGTTGAAGCTGCCGGGAATGCGGCCGACGGAATACATCTTCTCCTCAAAGTCCACGGACAGCGGGAAGAAATCCACGCCGTCGCGGGGACGGGGCGCGGCGGTGACGCACACCAGCACGCGCGTGTCGCCGTAGCCGACCATGACGGCGGCGTTGGCGAGCTCGGCGAGCTTGCCGACCTCAAGGAACATCGGGCGGCCCGCAACTTCAAGCTCATACTTGTGATAGTTCGGGAACTGTCTTTTGGTGATGATGGTTGACATGTCGTTACTCCTTCGTTTTTGATACTCGGGAGCGAGCTTTCGCATTTGAAAGCATGTCCGAATTCTCGGGCACAGTTTCAAACACAAAAGCCGCCGCTCCCGGCAATTTGCGGATGGTTTTTGGGGAATTATGCGGCAAAAGGGTGACGGAGGAAACGCTCCGCCACCCTTTATGCGATTACTTACGGATACCCAGCTTGGCGATGAGCGCACGGTAACGCTCGATGTCCTTCTTCATGAGGTAGTCGAGCAGGCTGCGGCGCTTACCGATCATCTTGTAGAGGCCGCGGCGGGAGTGGTTGTCGTGCGGGTGCTCCTTGAGGTGTTCGGTGAGCTGGTTGATCCGCTCGGTGAGGATCGCAACCTGCACCTCGGGGGAGCCGGTGTCGTTCTCGTGGGTACGGTTCGCCTCGATGATCGAGGTCTTCTGGTCTTTGAGCATCATAGTGTGTTTCCACCTTTCCTGAAATTCTCCCGCGGCTGCGTCAGGGAGCAGGTGGACTGTCCGCAAACGAGGCCGGGGAATGATAAATATGACGCTTCGTGGGAATCGCTCGGCTATATTATCACAGTTTTTCCCGATTGTAAAGAAAAAATTTGCACAAAAAAGGTAAGGTAAGGGAGGGCTTTCGCCCTCCCTTGTCACAATACTTATTTCTTGATCGCCTTGAAGTACTCCTTGGTCGTCTTGATAACGACCGGACTCAGCAGCAGCAGGCCGACGAGGTTGGGGAACGCCATCAGGCCGTTGAGGGTATCGGAGATATCCCACACGAGCTTGAGGTCCATCGTCGCGCCCAGAACGATCACGATCACGAACGCGACCTGATAGGGCAGCAGCGACTTCGTGCCGAACAGATACTCCATGCAGCGCGAGCCGTAGAGCGCCCAGCCGAGGATCGTGGAGGTCGCGAACAGCAGCAGTCCGACGCACAGGAGCGTGGAGCCGAACTTCGCGCCGAACACGGTCGAGAAGCCCGCAATCGTCGTGGAAGCGCTCGCCGCCTCCTTGACGCCCCAGCGTCCGTCCGCCGCGCCGGAGCACATGACCACCAGCGCGGTCAGCGTGCAGATGACGATGGTATCCATGAAGACCTCGAAAATGCCGTAGATCGCCTGCTTGACAGGCTCGCGCTCGGAGGTCGCCGCGTGGGCGATCGGCGCGGAGCCGAGGCCGGCCTCATTGGAGAACACGCCGCGCGCGACGCCCTTTTGCATCGCGACCAGCATGGCGCCGACGACGCCGCCGGTGACAGCCGAGGGATTGAACGCGCCCTTGAAGATCATGCCGAACACGGGGCCGATGGAGCCGGCGTGGGCGATGACGACGATGATGGCGCAGATGATATAGATGACCGCCATGAAGGGAACGAGCTTTTCCGTGACCTGGCCGATGCGCTTCACGCCGCCGATGACGACGACGCCGACAAACGCCGCGACGACGATGCCCGTCACCAGCGCGATCGTGCCGGACGAGGAGGAGACGGCGGGATCAAACGCGATGGCGACGTCCTTGACGGAGGTCGCAATGGAGTTGATCTGCGCGATGTTGCCGATGCCGAACGCGGCGATCGCGCCGAGGACGGCGAACACGCCGCCGAGCCACTTGAAGTTCTTGCCGAGGCCGTTCTTGATGTAGTACATCGGGCCGCCGACCCAGTCGCCCTTGTCGTTGCGCTCACGGTACTTCACCGCGAGCAGGACCTCCGCGTACTTGGTGCACATGCCGGCGAGCGCCGCGATCCACATCCAGAACACCGCGCCCGGGCCGCCCATGATGATGGCGGTCGTGACGCCGACGATGTTGCCGGTGCCGACGGTCGCCGCCAGCGCGGTCGAGACCGCCTGGAACGGCGTGATCTCACCTGCGCCCGCCTCGGACTTCTTGAAGATCTTGCCGAGGGTGTTGCGCATCGCGTAGCCGAACTTGCTGAACTGGATAAAGCCGGTACCGATGGTCAGATAAATACCGGTGCCGACCAGCAGCACCAGCATTACGGGGCCCCAGACAAAGCCGTTTACCGCGTCGTTGATCCGTGTAATCGCTTCTTCCATTGACTGTTCTCTCTCCTTTTACACATATTAAAATTTCTGAAATTTGTATTCAAAAATTTCAATTACAGAATAGCAAACTCTCTCCGGTCTGTCAACAGGAAAGCTGTCGTTATGTTTTTCACAATGTTTCTTAAAGTTTTGCGCCGGTTTTTCTTGACAAAACAAATCTCGCGTGCTATCTTAACTGTACTAGTACGGTTAATACAGTTTCACCGAAAGGAGGAAACACGTTGATCACATTGAATTACCGCGACACGCGCCCGATCTACGAGCAGGTCAAGGACGCGCTGCGCAAGCTGATCGTCAGCGGCGCCATCGCGGACGGGGAAAAGCTGCCGAGCGTGCGTTCGCTCGCCGCGCAGCTCGCCATCAACCCCAACACGATCCAGCGCGCGTACAACGAGCTGGAGACGGAGGGCTGGGCGGCGTCGGTGCCGGGCAAGGGGAGCTTTGCCGTGCGCGCCGAGCGCGCGGAGGACGACGCGCGGCGGCGCGAGCTGAGCAAAACGCTGCGCGACACCGCCGCCGAGCTGCGTGCGATGGGCATGCCCCAGAGCGAGATCGAAGCGCTTTGCAAGGAGGAGAAAACGACATGATCGAAGTAAAGGATCTCGTCAAGACCTTTGACGGCTTCCGCGCGCTCGACGGCGCGAACGTCGCCGTACCGCAGGGCGCGATCTACGGCCTCGTCGGCCCCAACGGCGCGGGCAAGACGACGCTTTTGCGCCACCTTACCGGCGTGTACCGCCAGGACGCGGGCACGGTGGAGATCGACGGGCAGGGCGTGTGGGAAAACCCGAACGTCAAGACGCGCGTCGCGTCCATCCCGGACGACTGGTACTATTTTATGCAGGCAAGCCTGCGGGAGATGAAGAATTATTACCGCGGCTTCTACCCGAATTTCAGCGCTGAGCGCTACGAAAAGCTCAAAAGCGTTTTCGAGCTCGACGAAACGCAGGCGCTGCGCCGCATGTCCAAGGGCATGCAGAAGCAGGCGGCGTTCTGGCTGGCGATGTGCTGCATGCCGGATTACCTGATCCTCGACGAGCCGGTGGACGGGCTCGACCCCGTCATGCGCCGCCAGGTCTGGGGACTCATCATGCAGGACGTTTCCGAGCGCGGCACGACGGTTCTGGTTTCCTCGCACAACCTGCGCGAGCTGGAGGACGTGTGCGACCACGTCGGCATCATGAACAGGGGCCGCGTGCTGCTCGAGCGCAGCCTGAGCGAATTGCAGGACAACACGGTCAAGATCCAGATTGTCTTCAAGGACGGCTCTGCGTCGCTGCCGGACGATCTCACCGTGCTGCACGAGAGCGCGGTCGGGCGCATCCGCACCGTCATCTTCCGCGGCAAGCAGAGCGAGATCGAGCAGCGGCTCGGCGCGCTCGGCCCGCTCTTCATGGAGGCGGTGCCGCTGACGCTGGAGGAAATTTTCATCTATGAGTTGGGAGGCGCCGATTATGCGGTCAAGGACATCATTCTTTAATCGAACCGTTTTCTGGAGCGATCAGCGGCACTTCTGGCCGCTGACGGCGGGCTACGCGCTGCTGTGGCTGCTGCTTCTGCCGCTCACGCGGCTCACCGTGCTCGATCACCAGCTCGCCGGCATGCACCCCTCCGAGATGCTGCACGAAACGCTCGAGCTCACGGCGCACAGCGGATACTGGGTCGCGTTCTTCACGGCGATCCTCTTTGCGATGGCGGCGTTTTCGTACCTGACGAATCCACGCGCGACGAACGGCCTGCACGCGCTGAGCGCGCGGCGCGAAACGCTGTACGCGACGCATTTTCTCGCGGGGCTCTGCCCGCAGCTCGCATCGCAGCTCCTCGCCGTGCTGCTGGCCGCGGCGGTGCTCGCGTCCCACGGCGCGTTCGACGCGGGCGTGACGGGCATGATGCTGCTCGCGCTCATGCTGCCGACGATCTTTTTCTACTCCTTCGCCGTCTTCTGCATGACGTTTACGGGACAGATCCTCGCGGCGCCCGTTTTCTACGCGGCGCTGAACTTCCTCGTCGTGGGCGTGGAATTTTTGCTGCGCACGTTCGCGGGCAGCTTCCTCTACGGCTGGCCCGGCACCTCCGCGCCGACGCTCACCGCGTTTTCCCCGCTGATGAAGCTGATGCTGACGATCGACGTGGATGCCGGCGCGGAGATGGCGCGGACGGAGATGCCAGACGGCAGCGTTATCGTCGATTATATCCAGAACGGCCCGCTCCGTCTGCAGGGTCTTGACTGGCTGCTGCTCTACGCGCTTATCGGCCTCGTGCTCGCGGCGCTGGGGCTGCTCGTCTACCGCTCCCGTCCGAGCGAGGCGACCGGCTCGACCGTCGCGATCGGCTGGGCGAAGCCCATCTTCAAGTACGGCGTCGCGTTCTGCACGGCGCTCGCGCTCGGCCAGCTCCTCTACTACCTCTTCTTCGGCCAGTACCGTGCAAGCGGCGACTACTCGCTCGCCGGCACGCTCGCGTGCATGGCGGCGGCGGGGCTGATCGGCTACTTCCTCGCGGAGATGCTGCTCAAAAAGAGCTTCCATGTGTTCCGCTCCGGCTGGATGGGCGCGGCGGCGGTCGCGCTCGCGCTCGTGCTGCTCGGCGTCGTGATGAGCTTCGACCTCTGGGGCTACGAGAGCCGCGTCCCCGACGCGGCGCAGGTGCGGCGCGCGGACGTGCAGTGGAGCAGCTACACCGGAAACAGCTTTTCCGCCCGCGTCGAGGACGCGGAAACGCTCCGCCTCGTCGCGAACGCCCACCGCGCGCTCGTCGCCGACAAGCAGCGCCAGCTTGCCACCGACCGAAACTATCTCGATTACGTCGCCCAATACGAGCTCGGTGAGGACGCCTCCGAGCCGAACCCCGGCGAACACGTCTGCGACGGATACTTCAGCGTTTCCTACACGCTCAAAAACCGCCGCTACAGCAGTGCCTATCTCTTCGCGAGCGAGCTGGACGATCCCGCGTCCCCCGCCGCGGCGATGACCGCGCTCTACAACGCCCCCGGCGTCAAGCTGCAAAGCGTCATGGACTACGGCGTCATGCACGACTACGACACATGGGGCGCCGACCCGCGCACGCTGCCCGAGCTGCGCTTCACCGGCGGGTACTTCAGCCAATCGGTCTGGTCGGACGGCGGCGCCTACGTCCACGACCAGGAGCGCGACCTGACCGCCGCCGAGGCGCAGGACGTCTACGAGGCGATCCTGCGCGACGTCGCGGCGGGCCGTATCAGCGATTCCCTGTTCCGGGACGATATCTCCCAGTCCCGCTGCCGGCTGGAGCTGTACGCGACCTATCGCGACGACACGGACTACAGCGCGCCGAATGCGCCGACGCGTAACGCCGATGAAGATCCGGGACGCCGCACGCGGACGTATATGCCGCGCATCACGAAGCAAATGACCGAAACGATCGCAACGCTCGAAGCGATGGGCATTGAACTGGGCTTTCAAGACGGCAATTTCTGATATGGCGTCCACTTGAAAGAAGGACCGGCGAAAAAAGCCGGTCCTTCTTCTTTGCGTATTCTACGGGTTGTTCCCCCGAATGAACTGCTCGATCATCTCGCCCGTGAGCGCGACGCCCGCGTCGGTATAGGTCTCGCGCAGCTCGTCGCGCGTGACCCACGCGCCGTCCGCAAGCTCGACGTGGTCGAGGCGGATCGTGTCGTCGCCGTCGACCTCGCACCAGTACCCCAGCAGCAGCCCGCCCGCGGAAATGCCCCAGGGCTGGGACTTGTAGTAGCGGATGTTCTTCACGCGAAGCCCGACCTCCTCCATGACCTCGCGCGCGACCGTCTCCTCGGCGGTTTCGCCGATCTCGGTAAAGCCCGCGACGAGCGCGAAGCGGCTCGCGCCGGGGCGGTTGGCGTAGCGCGTGAGCAGGAGCCTGTCGCCGTGCGTCACCGCCACGATGACCGACGGCATGATCTTGGGGAAGATCAGGTTGCCGCACCTCGGGCAGCGCATCATGCGCTCCTTTTCGTCGTGCACGGTCTTTTCGCCGCAGCGCCCGCAGAATTGCGACGCCGCGTACCAGCTCGCAAGATGGAACGCCGTCACCGCCGCGAACGCGTTTTCCCTCGGGCGAGAGCCGCGCCAGAGCGCAATGTCCTCATAGGCGAAGCCGTCCGCGGAAAGCTCGGCGTCGCCGCGGCGGAGGAAGTACGCGGTATCGTCGATTTTGAAGAGGTATGTATACTCGCCCGCGCCGCCGCCCAAGTCGGCGACGGTCGGGAACGTCAGCTCGCCGCCCTCCGCGCGGCAGAGAAAGCGTTTGCCGAGGAAGTGCAGCGCGACGCTCTCCGGCGCCGGCTTTGCCGTCGGGTCGTACGGATTCAAAAGGCGTTTGGGCGCGATGTCCTGTATCATGGCGCTTCTCCTTTGCGTTTTTGCCCATTTTAACAGGGAATTCCGGCGTTTACAAGCTTGACAAATCGCCGGGCATCTAATATTATATGTGGTTGTTATGCAAATTTTTTGCTGGGAGACACTGCTATGGAATACAAACAGACATTGAATATGCCGAAATCCGGCTTCCCGATGCGCGCGGGCCTGCCGCAGCGCGAGCCGGAGATGCTCAAGCACTGGGAGGAGCTCGACCTCTATCACGAGCTGCTCAAAAAGAACGAGGGCAAGCCCCGCTTTGCCCTGCACGACGGCCCTCCGTTCTCCAACGGCGAGCTGCACATGGGCCACGCGCTGAACAAGGCGCTTAAGGACTTCATCATCCGCTCCTACGCCATGCGCGGGCGCTACACGCCGTACATCCCCGGCTGGGACAACCACGGCATGCCCATCGAGAGCGCGATCATCAAGAAGAACAAGCTCAACCGCAAGGCGATGAGCATCCCCGAGTTCCGCTCCGCCTGCCGCGAGTTCGCCGACCACTACATCGACGTGCAGCGCGCGGGCTTCAAGCGCATGGGCGTCGTCGCCGACTGGGAGCACCCCTACAAGACCATGGAGCCGTCGTTCGAGGCGGAGGAGGTCAAGGTCTTCGGCGCGATGTACCGCAAGGGCTACATCTACAAGGGGTTAAAGCCCGTGTACTGGTGCCCGAAGGACGAGACCGCGCTCGCCGAGGCGGAGATCGAGTATCAGGACGACCCCGTCACGACCGTGTACGTCAAGTTCCCGATGCACGACGATTCCGGCAAGCTTTCGCACCTCGACCGCTCGAAGCTCTCGTTCGTCATCTGGACGACGACCATCTGGACGCTGCCCGGCAACCTCGCCATCGCGATGCATCCGGCGGAAAGCTACGCCGTCGTTCGCAACAAGGCAAACGGCGAAATGTATATCTTCGCCGAGGCGCTGGTGAGCAAGGTTATGAAGCTCGGCGGCGTGGAGGACTATGAGATCGTCGAGACGCACCCGGGCAGCTTCTATGAGAATATGCTCGCCAAACACCCGTTCCTCGACAAGACCTCGCGCCTCGTGCTCGCGGACTACGTCACGATGGACAGCGGCACCGGCTGCGTCCACACCGCGCCCGGCTTCGGCGCGGACGACTACGAGACCTGCAAGCGCTACGGCATGGACATGGTCGTGCCGGTCGACGACCGCGGACGCCACACCGACTACGCCGGCAAGTACGCCGGCATGACCACCGAGGAATCCAACCCCGTCATCCTCGCGGACATGAAGGCGTCCGGCGCGCTGTTCGCCTCCGAGGACATCGTCCACTCCTATCCGCACTGCTGGCGCTGCAAGGGCCCCATCATCTTCCGCGCGACCCCGCAGTGGTTCTGCTCGGTCGAGGCGTTCAAGCGCGACGCCTGCGCCGCCGCGGACGACGTGCGCTGGGTCCCCGACTGGGGCATCGACCGCATGAAGTCCATGATCCAGGAGCGCAGCGACTGGTGCATCTCCCGCCAGCGCAAGTGGGGCCTGCCGATCCCGGTCGTGTACTGCCCCGACTGCGGCAAGCCGATCTGCACCGACGAGAGCATCGAGGCGATCTCGCGCCTGTTCGGCGAAAAGGGCTCGAACGCCTGGTTTGAAACGGACGCCGCCGACTTCCTGCCCGCGGGCTTCACCTGCCCCGAGTGCGGGAGCAAGGGCCCGTTTACCAAGGAAGAGGACACGCTCGACGGCTGGTTCGACTCCGGCTCGTCGCACTTCGCCTCCATGCAGCGCGACCAGAATTTCTGGCCCGCCGATATGTACCTCGAAGGCCTCGACCAGTACCGCGGCTGGTTCCAGTCCTCGCTGCTCACCGCCGTGGGCGCGCTGGGCAAGGGCGCGCCGTTCCGGGCGTGCGTCACGCACGGCTGGACGGTGGACGAGCAGGGCAAGGCGATGCACAAGTCGCTCGGCAACGGCGTCGACCCCGCCGACATCTTCAACCGCTACGGCGCGGACATGCTGCGCCTCTGGGCGGCGAGCGCCGACTATCACGCGGATGTGCGCTGCGGCGAGAATATCTTCAAGCAGCTCTCGCAAAACTACCTGAAGTTCCGCAACACCTGCAAGTTCATGCTGGATAACCTCGTGGACTTCGATCCGAAGACCCAGATGGTCAAGCCCGACGACATGCCCGAGCTCGACCGCTGGCTCATCACGAAGCTGGGCGAGCTGATGGCGAAGGTGGAGCAGTCCTACGACGACTATGAGTTCCACATCATCACCCACGCGGTCAACGACTTCTGCGTCGGCGTGCTCTCGACGTTCTATCTCGACATCGTCAAGGACCGCCTGTACTGCGACGGCGCGGACAGCGTTTCCCGCCGCAGCGCGCAGACCGCGCTGTTCCTCACGCTCGACACGCTCACCAAGCTCTTCGCCCCGATCCTCGCCTTTACCTGCGACGAGATCTGGCTCGCGATGCCGCACCGCGCCGGCGACGATAAGCGCAACGTGCTCTTAAACGAGATGAACAAGCCCTTTGCCGATTACGCGCTCTCCGGCGACCTTTCCCGCTGGGAACAGCTCCGGCTGCTGCGCGACGACGTCAACGGCGCGCTGGAGAAGGCGCGCGCGGACAAGAAGATCGGCAAGAGCCTCGAGGCGCACGTCACGCTCGTCAAGAGCGCCGACTCCCAGGTCGAGCTGGAAAAGACGCTTGACGCCTTCGGCGCGCAGCTTCCCGACCTCTTTATCGTCTCCGATGTGGAGGTCTCCCGCGACGCCGCGCTCTACGCCCAGGGCGAGGACACGTCCTTCGACGGCTGGCGCGTCGCCGTTTCCGAGGCGAAGGGCGAGAAGTGCCCGCGCTGCTGGAAGCACTCGACGAGCGCGAACGCCGACGGGCTGTGCCCGCGCTGCGCGGAGGTCGTCGCAAAGCTCCCCAAGCTGGATTGATCCCAAAAAAACAAACAATTGCATACCGGGGTGTCTGGTAACCCCCGTTATCAAAACAGAAAGGAAACACTGTCATCATGGAAACCACTACCGCCAAATTCAACACCCGCTATCTCGCGCGCGCCGGCATCATCGCGGCGGTCTACGTCGTGCTGACCTACCTCGCCGGACTCATGAACCTCGCCTACGGCCCCGTGCAGTTCCGCTTCTCCGAGGCGCTGACCGTACTGCCGTTCGTGTTCCCCGAGGCGATCCCCGGACTGTTTGTCGGCTGCGTCGTGTCCAACCTTTTGAGCCCCTACGGCGCGCTCGACCTTGTGATCGGCTCGCTCGCGACGCTTCTCGCCGCGATCTGGACGAGCAAGTGCGGCAAGCGCGCCTTCGCCCCCATGCCGCCGGTCATCGCCAACGCGCTGCTCGTCGGCGCGATGCTCGCGTGGTACGAGGCGGGCTTCGGCGCGGGCTTCCTCGCCGCGTTCGCCTACAACGCGCTGACCGTCGGCGCGGGCGAGCTTGTCGTGTGCTACGCGCTGGGTCTGCCGCTTTTGAAGGTTCTGGAAAATCGCGGGATCAAGTAAGGAGCGTGCCATGGGCGATCTGACCGCCTTTGCACAATCGCATACCGCCGCGCGCATCCGCGCCGCCGCGACGCGCGGGGCGCTCGCGCACGCGCTGATCTTTTCCGGCGCGGGCGAGCGCGTGGACGCCGCGCGCTATGCCGCCGCGGCGTTTGAGTGCGTCGCGGAGGGCGAAAAACCCTGCTTTGCGTGCGCCCACTGCCGCAAGGTCATGGGGGACATCCATCCCGACGTGGCGTATGTGCGCGACCCGGAGCACAAGGAGCTCTCCGCCGAGACCGTGCGCGCGATGCGCACCGACGCGTTCATCCGCCCCAACGAGGGCGAGCGCAAGGTCTATATCTTTGAAGACTGTGCGATCCTCAACGAAAAGGACCAGAACATCCTGCTCAAGATCGTCGAGGAGGGTCCGCCGTACTGCGCGTTCCTCTTCTGCGCGGAAAACTCCGCCGCGCTGCTTCAGACCATCCGCTCGCGCTGCGTCGAAGTCAAGCTCGGCGCCGAGGCGGGCGCGGACGAGGGCGGGCGCGGGGAAGCGCTGGAGCTGTGCCGGTTGATCGCAACGGGAAGCGCCGCGTCGCGCGCCGCGTTTTTTGCGAGGCTCGAAACCGCCAAGATCGCGCGCGACGAGCTGGGCGCGCTTTTTGAGGACGCGCGGCTCGTGCTCTCGGACGCGCTGCTCACGCTTTACGGCGAAACGGCGCACACGGATACGGAGGTCGTTTCCGCGCTGGCGCGCCGCTTGACAAAAACGCAGATCATGCGCACAATTGACCTGCTGGACACCTATCGCCGCAGCTGCGCCTACAACGTCGGCGTCGGCTCGGCGCTCGGAGGCTTTGCCGCCGAGCTGGAAAAGGAGCTGTGATCTATGACCGAAATCATTGGCGTCCGCTTTCGCGGCGGCCCAAAGGAATACTATTTCGACCCGCGCGGCATTTCCGTCGAGCCGGGCAAGTTCGTCATCGTCGAGACCGCGCAGGGCCAGGAGTACGCCCGCTGCGTGACCGGCAACCACGCCGTCGAGGACAGCGAGGTCGTCCAACCGCTGCGCGCGCTTGTGCGCGTCGCGACCGAAAACGACCAGCGCACCTGGGAGCTCAACCGCAAGCGCGAAAAGGACGCTTTCGGCATCTGCCAGAAGAAGATCGCCGCGCACGGGCTGGACATGAAGCTCATCCGCGTCGAGAGCAATTTTGACGGCAGCAAGATCGTGTTCTATTTCACGAGCGACGGGCGCGTCGATTTCCGCGCGCTCGTGCGCGACCTCGCCTCCGAGTTCCACGCCCGCATCGAGCTGCGCCAGATCGGCGTGCGCGACGAGGCAAAGATGCTCGGCGGCATCGGCATCTGCGGCAGGCCGTTTTGCTGCGCCGAGTTCCTCGACGATTTCATCCCCGTTTCGATCAAGATGGCGAAGACGCAGAACCTCAGCCTCAACCCCACAAAGATCTCCGGCACCTGCGGGCGGCTCATGTGCTGTTTGAAGTACGAGCAGGACGCCTACGAGGACGCGGTGCGCCGCTGCCCGAAGCAGGATTCCTTCGTGCTCACGCCCGACGGCCCCGGCAACATCACCAATGTCGACATCCTGCGCGAGCAGGCGGTCGTGCGGCTGGACGACCAGCCCGAGAGCCCCAGGCGCTACCACAACTGCGAGCTCAACGTCCTGCGCAACGGCAAGGGCTCGCGCGACGGCATCGAGATCCCGCGCGAGCGCCCGGAGCGCTACCGCGCGCCGGAGGAGGAGACCGACGAGGTCGAGCTGCGGCTGCGCGACGAGGCGCGCGAGCTGGCGGCGATGCTGGATACGCCGCAGGACGAGGAGGGCGGCGAAAAGCGCCGTTCCCGCCGCGGCGGGCGCGGACGCCGCAGAGGCGGCGACAAGCCGGCAAACGCCGACGCGCCGAAGCAGGAGAGCGGCGAGAAGGCGGAAAAGCCGGACAAGCCCGAGCGTCCCAAGCAGGACAGGCCCAGACAGGACAAGCCCAAGGCTGACAGGCCCAAAGCCGACAAGCCCAAGGCCGAGCGTCCGCCGAAGGCGGCGAAGCCGAAGCCGGAACAGGCCGGCGGCGAATCCACCGCGCCGCAGGCGGAGGGCGAAAAAAGCGCGCGCCGACGCAGCCACCGCGGCGGGCGGAACCATCGCAAGCCGAACGGCGGAAACGCGCCGAAGGCGGAAGAGTGACATGGGAAAGTTTTCAAACGTTCTGCTCGCGAGCGATTTCGACAACACGCTCGTCTACACCAAGGGCGCGCTGGACGCGGGCTCGACCGAGATCCCGCCGATGTGCGCGCGCAACCGCGAGGCGCTTGACTATTTCACGAAAAACGGCGGATATTTCGCGATCTCCACCGGACGCGCCGTGCCCGCCTTCGCGCGCTACGTACCCGATCTGCCCATCAACGCGCCGTGCATCATCGCAAACGGCGCGGGGCTGTACGATTTCCGCGCGGAGCGGTATATCGAAACGGCTTTTCTCGGCGAGCGCACGCGCGCGCACGTCGCGGTGCTGCTGGAGCGCTTTCCGGCGCTGCCGTTTGAGATCTACCACACCGACCGGCGCATCCACGCGATGCACCCGAACCGCTACATCGCCAACCACGAGCACCTCACGCGCGCGCCGACCGTGGCGGTCGAGAGCTTCGACGAGGTGGATTTTCCCCTGGTGAAGCTCCTGTTTGAAGACGACCGCGACAAGCTCGACGCGGTGAACGACTTTATCCACGCGCAGAGCTGGGGCGGGGAATACGAGCTGATCTATTCCAGCGACAACCTGCTGGAGATGACCGCGCGCGGCGCGACGAAAGGCGAGATGGTGCTCAAGCTCGCCGCGCACCTCGGCGTGAAGCAGGGCGACGTCTACTGCATCGGCGACCACAGCAACGACGTTTCGATGGCGCTGGTTTCGGCGCTGCGCTTTTGCCCCGCGAACGCCATCGACGAGATGAAGGCGGTGCCCGGCATCCAAATCGTCTCCCACTGCGCCGACGGCGCGATCGCCGACGTGGTGGATATCCTGGACAAGCGATACTGAAAAAATTCCTGCGCCGCACGGCGCAGGAATTTTTTCAATCCGTATTCGTCCGCATCACGCGGCGGAACACCAGGGAGCCGTCCTTCAAAGAGCGCAGGCAGAAGCAGCCGTCCTCCACCGCGCCGCACAGCCCCGCGCGCACGATGATCGACGCTTCAAACCGCCACATATCGACGTTTTTGACCAAAAGCCTCCCCGAACCGTCAAACAGCGCGTCGTATCCGACGCCGTTTTCGCCGGAGCAGAAGCCGGAGAAATACGTCTCGCCCGTGACCTCGTCGACGATGGGCGAAAGATAGCCGCAGCCCTCGACCTCGGGCGGTTCGGGACAGGCGTCCTCCAGCGCCTCGTAGTCAATCTCGGCGGGGTAGCCCGCGGGCGGCTCGGTCATTACGGCGCCGTCGGAAAAGTCAAGGTAGAGGCGGACGCCGTCGTCCACATATTCGTCGTTGACAAGGTAGGAAACGACATACCCCACCTTGTCGTCCGTCCAGTTGACAAAGGGGCCGCCCTCGTCGCCCCAGACGAACTCCTCGCCGAGATACGGCGTAAACCGCGCGCGGTCAAAGCGTGTAACGACCTCGCCGTCCGCGTTCCACAGCTCGAGCGAGCGGTCGTCTTCGGCCGTCATGAGCAGCCCGCAGCCGCTCCCGACATAAAAGCCGCCCGCCAGCTCATGCGCCCAGCGCCCGTCGGACGCGGCGAGCGTACAGCCCCCGTTTTCGGGACCGCCGCGATAGAGCAGCAGGAACTCGTCATAAAACCAGACGTCTGTATACACCGCCTCGGTCACGAGCTCGCCCTTGTCTGTCACAAGCCCGTAAAAGGGCAGCGCGTCGATCACGTACTGCTCCATCGCGGAGTACTTCCCGATATAGGGCAGCAGCGCGCCGTAATCGCCGCGCGGCTCGAACGCGCCGTCCGCGCAGTAGCCCGGGTGATAGGAGAAGATCTCCCGCGTCGGCTCATAGGGCGTGAGCTTCGACCAGTCGGTGTAGACAGGGGACGGCGGCTCCGCCGCGGCGGGCGCCGGCGCGGCGGCGGGAGCCTCCGCCGGCGCGGGCTTTGCCGCGCAGCCCGCGAGCACGCATCCGAGCAGCAGCGCCGCAAGCAGCCGCTTCATGGCTTGTCACCCACGTCCAGGACGCTCACGTAGCCCTCGTGCGCGACGAGCTTCTGCCCCTCCGGGCTCAGAAGCCAGTCGTATAGGATCTTCGCGGGCGCGTCGTCGGGAAGCCCCGCCGGGATGACGACATAGGAATCGTTGATGAACGGATACGCGCGCGAGCGAATGGTTTCCGCGCTGGGCTCCACGCCGTCCACCGCGAGCAGCTTGAGCCCGTCCGCCATCTTCATGTCGTGCGCGTAGTAGTAGACGGTATAGCCGATCGCGGCGGCGGAATCATTGTAGGACGCGACGACCTTCACCAGATCGCCCATCGCGCCGCTGACATACTCCGCGGGCGCCTCCATCAGCGGGATATCGCCCATGACGAGTTTGCGCATCGCCGTCTGGCTGCCCGCCTCCTCGTTGCGCTGAAAGGGGACGATGTCCACATCGTCGCCGCCGACCTGGCTCCAGTTCGTGATCTCGCCGCTGTATATCTTTTGTATCTGCTCGGTGGTGAGGCTGTCGACGGGGTTGCTTTCGTTGACGACGAACACGAGCCCGTCCACGGCAAAGGTGGCGATCTCCCACTCGAAGCCGAGGTCTTCCTTCTCCTCGTAGATCTTCTCCGGCGGCGCGCCGGAGATCAGCAGATCCGCCCGACCGTCCATCAGCTCGCGGTAGGACTGCGTGGTGCGGGAGAAGTTCGTGAGGTCGGCGACCTCCTCGCGCGTCTCGCCGAGCAGGACGCTCGCGATCGCCTGGCCGAGCGGGACCATTGCGGTCGAACCGTTGAGCCGCGGGAAGTTTTCGCGCGTGAAAACAAACTGCGGCGGCGCTTCCTCGGTCTGCGGCGCGTTCTCCGGCAGCGGCTCCGCCTTCGGCGCGCCGCAGGCGGCAAGGCCCAGCGCAAGCGCCAGCCCCAGCATGATCGCAAGGTATTTCCGCATCCTGGTCTTCCTCCGTTTCCTCATTTGTCAAGCTTTTTGAGCATCGCCGTAAATTCCTCGGGCAGGGGGCAGGAAAGCTCCACCGCCTCCCCCGTGCGCGGGTGGATGAACCGCAGCCCGGCGGCGTGCAGGCATTGTCCCGTCAGGCCCGGCACGGGCTTTTTCGCGCCGTAGACCGTGTCGCCGAGGATCGGATGCCCGATGTACGCCATATGCACGCGGATCTGGTGCGTGCGCCCGGTTTCGAGCCGGCAGCGCACGTGCGTATAGCCCGGATAGCGCGCAACAACCTCGTAGTGCGTCACCGCCTCGCGTCCGCCGTTCACCACCGCCATGCGCTTGCGGTCGCGCGCGTCGCGGGCGATGGGCGCGTCGACCGTGCCGGAATCGTCGCGCATATTTCCCACGACGATGCACTCATAGGTGCGCGCGAGCGTGTGGTCCTTCAACTGCGCGGCGAGCCCCCGGTGCGAAAAGTCGTTTTTCGCGGCGATAATGAGCCCGCTCGTGTCGCGGTCGATGCGATGCACGATGCCGGGGCGCAGCGCGCCGCCGACGCCCGAGAGCGAGCCCGCGCAGTGGTACAAAAGCGCGTTGACGAGCGTGCCGTCCGGGTGCCCCGGCGCGGGGTGGACGACAAGGCCCGAGGGCTTGTTCACGACGATCACGTCGTCGTCCTCGTATACGACGTCGAGCGGGATGTCCTGCGGCACGGCGTCGATCGGCTCCGGCTCGGGGAGCGTGACGGCGACCGTTTCTGCGCCGGTGAGACGGCAGCTCTTCGCGGCGGTCTTCCCGTCGACGGCGACGCAGCCGCTTTCGATCAGCTTTGCCGCCGCAGAGCGCGAAACGCCCTCGACGGCTTCCGCGAGGAAGCTGTCGAGGCGTTTATTTTTGCAATTTTCCGTCGTCAGGACGATCGGCTCCGTCATCGGCTTTCTTCTCCCAGTTCTTCGCGTCGCACTTCTCGTAGTATTTGAGGTAGTAGACCGCGGCGGCGAAGGCGCCGCAGGTCACAAAGATGTCCGCGACGTTGAAAACGGGGAAGTCGATGAACTCCGTCGCGAACATGTCGATCACATAGCCGAGGCTGACGCGGTCGATCAAGTTGCCGATGCCGCCGCCGATCACGAGCGCGAGCGCCCATGTGCCGAGCGGGTGGCGCACGATCTTAAAGTAGACCCACGCGATCACGCCGAGGCCCACGGCGGTGATGATGATGAGCAGCCAGCGCGCGCCGGACAGGCTCGACCACGCCGCGCCGTAGTTGTGGACGCGCTGGAGCCGGATGAAGCCCGGCATCATCTCCGCGCTCTCGCCGAGGGCGAGCTCCGCGGCGACGAGGCGCTTGACGTAGCGGTCAACGATGACGACCCAGACCGCGCCGAGCACCGAGAAAAAGCGGTGCATGTTCTTCTGCCTGGCAAAGCTGATCGCAAGGCCCAGGATCACCGCGAGGATCGCAAGGTCGAGCTGTACCTGATCTCCGATCATCTGCCCGCCTCCGTTTCCGCGGCGCGCACGAACGCGAAGTCGTTTCCGCTCGCGTTCCAGCGCGCGAGCATATCCGCCGTGCCGAGCGTCAGGCCGTCGGGCAGGTGGCGCAGCATTTCGCGGTCGACCCAGTAGCCGTCCTGCTCTTCGTTGTATACGGCGTTGTTCCAGAGCCAGAACTCCGCGTCCGCGCCGTAGAGCAGGAGATCCGGCTCCTGCTCCTCCGCCCGCTTCTCCTCCGCCGTATCCGCCGTCACGTTGGCGTTCTCCTCCGGCTCGGCGGCTTCCGGCGCGCCGGAGGGCGCCGCGGCGGCCTCCGTGCGGAAGAGCTGCGCGTTGAGCGCGGCGTCGCCGGCGTCCGCGGTTTCATCCGCCTCGCCTTCCGTAAGCAGGGCGTCCCCTCCGCCCGCCGGCGCGGCGGGCGCGGCGAGCATCGGCGTCATGGCGCTGCTGTCCGCGCTCTTGCCCATGCGCAGGCTGTTCGGCAGGATCGCCGCCGCGAGCACGACCACCGCCGCGCAGGCGGCAAGCGCGCCCCATCTGCGCCAAGAGCCGGCTTTTTTCGCCGGTTTTGACGCGTTTTCCTCATGCAGCCGCGCCACGATGCCCGCGGCAAAGCCCTCGGGCACGTCGACGGGCTCCAAATCGCCGAGCGCGTCGCGCAGCGCGCTCAGCTCCGCAAAATACGTCCGGCACGCCTCGCATTCCTCCATGTGCGCGAGCGTTTCCTCGCGCTCCGCGTCGCTCAGCTCGCCGTCCAAAAGGGCGGAGAGCTTTTCTTTGTATTCCGCATTGTGTTCCATATTTTCTCCGCCCCCTTTCATGCTTCCTTTGCCTTCTTTGACGCGGCGCGTTCAAAAAAGTTCCCGCTTGCCGCGAGATAATTCCGCAGCGCCAGACGCGCGCGGCTGATGCGCGACTTGACCGTGCCGAGCTCCAGCCCCGTCGCCTCGGCGATCTCGTTGTAGGAAAGCTGCTCGGTCTCGCGCAGCAGCAGCACCTGCCGGTAGTCGTCGGGCAGGGCGTAGAGCGCCTCGCGCACCATGCGCTGCGTTTCCGCGCGCTCGAGCGCCTCCTCCGGCTGCGGCGCGGGATCGCTCGGCTCAATGCGCGCTTCCTCGTCGTCGAGCGAAACGTTGCCGCCGTGCTTTTTCTCCCGCCGCAGAAGGTCGAGGCAGGCGTTCGACGCGAGGCGGTACAGCCACGTCGAAAACGCCGCGTCCGCGCGATAGCTCCCGATGCCGCGCCAGACCGCGAGGAACGTGTCCTGCGCCGCCTCCAGCGCGTCGTCCTCGTCGCGGCACATGCGCCGGCAGAGCGCGAAGACCTTTTTCTCGTGCAGGCGGATGAGCTCCTCAAACGCCGCCTCGTCGCCCTTTTGACAGGCTTGTATCAATTCTTTCTCTTCCATCGTTTCCCCTCAATCGTGCAGATCGCGCTTCACGCCCTCGGCGATGCGGTAGAGGTCGGCAAGCGTCTCCACGTGCACGATCTGCTCCTTATAGTAATTGGCGTAGGGCACGCCCTTTAGGTACCAGCAGCAGTGCCGCCGCGCCTCAAGCAGCGCCACGCGCTCGTCGCGATAGCCGGCGCTCAGCTCGATCTGGCGCACCGCGGCCGCAAAGCGCTCCGCGACGCTCGGCAGCGGCGGGACCTCGCGCCCCTCGATCGCCGCCTTTGACTGCTCGAAGATCCACGGGTTCCCGAACGCGCCGCGCCCGATCATCGCGGCGTCCGCGCCGGTGAAATGCAAAATGCGCACCGCGTCCTCCGCGGAAAACACGTCGCCGTTGGCGATCACGGGAATGCGCACCGCTTCCTTGACCTGCCGGATCGTCGTCCAGTCCGCCTGCCCGCCGTACATCTGCGCGCGCGTGCGCCCGTGGACCGTAACGGCGGCGACGCCGGCGGCCTCGAGCCGCACCGCAAGCTCCACGGCGTTGATGCTGCCCTTGTCCCAGCCGCGGCGCATCTTCACCGTCACCGGAACGTCCACCGCGTCCACGACCGCCGAAGCGATCGCGACCGCCTTATCGGGGTCCTTCATCAGCGCCGCGCCGCTGCCGTGCGCGGCGACCTTGTGCACGGGACAGCCCATGTTGATGTCCAGAATGTCCGCGCCCGAAACCTCGACGGCGAGCTTCGCCGCCTTTGCCATCTCCTCGGGGACGTTGCCGAAGATCTGCACGACGCCCGGTTTTTCGTTCGGCGCGAGAAACAGGAGCTTCTTGCTCTTTTCGTCGTTGTAGCAAAGCGCCTTCGCGCTCACCAGCTCCGTGCAGGAAAGCCCCGCGCCGTGCTCGCGGCAGACCTGACGGAACGCCGCGTCGGTCACGCCCGCCATCGGCGCGAGATACAGCTTCGAATCGACTTCCACATTTCCGATGCGCATGGCGCGGCCTCCCTTCTGCGATCGTCGTAACTGAAAAATTATATCATATCCGATGGCGGTGTAACAAGCTGTAAACGCCGCTTTTCCATGAGGTTTGTCCATCTTTTATATTACACTTTCTCATGTAACTGTAATGTTTTGTGCGAATTGCCTATATGAATTATACAAATAGACTATATCATTTGTTTTAGCCGTCTATTGACTTTAACGCGTCAAAGCGGGCATAATAGCATTACTATCCGAAAAGCATCGGCATTTTGAGGAGATAAAGGAGAACAAAACGATGAAAAAGGCATTATCTCTTGTGCTCGCCGCGGCGATGGTGTTCGCCCTCGCAGCGTGCGGCGGAAAGAATTCGGACGGCAGCGCCGCGTTCAAGTTCGGCGCCAGCGGCCCGCTGACCGGCGACGCCGCGATCTACGGCAAGGCGGTCATGAACGGCGCGCAGATCGCCGTCGACGAGATCAACGCCAAGGGCGGCATCCAGATCGTCTTCAACGCGCAGGACGACGAGGCGGACGGCGAGAAGGCGCTCAACGCCTACAACACGCTCATGGACTGGGGCATGCAGGTCATGGTCGGCCCGGTCACGACCGGCTCCGCCATCGCGACCTCCGCCAAGGCGTTTGAGGACCGCACGTTCTGCCTGACGCCCTCTGCGTCCTCCACCGACGTGACCGCGGGCAAGGACAACATGTATCAGCTCTGCTTCACCGACCCCAACCAGGGCACCGGCTCCGCGGACTACATCGCCGAGAATCTGCCCGGCCACAAGATCGCGGTCATCTACCGCAACGACGACGCGTATTCCCAGGGCATCCGCGACACCTTTGTCAAGGAGGCCGCCGCGATGGACCTCGACATCGTCTATGAGGGCACGTTCACCAAGGACACCCAGACCGACTTCTCCGTCCAGCTCGGCAAGGCGCAGAGCGAGGGCGCGGATCTGCTGTACCTGCCCATCTACTACCAGCCCGCCTCCGTCATTCTCGCACAGGCGAAGAGCATGAACTACGCGCCCGTCTTCTTCGGCGTGGACGGCATGGACGGCATTCTGACGATGGAGGGCTTCGACACCTCGCTCGCCGAGGGCGTCATGCTGCTCACTCCGTTCGCCGCGGACGCGACGGACGACATGACCAAGAGCTTTGTCGCCGAGTATCAAAAGCGCTTCAAGGAGACGCCCAACCAGTTCGCCGCCGACGGCTACGATGTGGTGTACGTGCTCTACAACGCGCTGCTCGCCTCCGGCTGCACGCCCGACATGAGCGCGCAGGACATCTGCGATAAGCTCATCGCCCAGATGCAGAAGACCTCCTATGACGGCCTGACCGGCTCCGGCATGACCTGGGGCGCCAACGGCGAGGTCTCGAAGATGCCCGTCGCGGTCGTCATCAAGGACGGCGTATACGTTTCCGCCTGACAACAGACGGACGGCTTCACTCCAGGCGAACCAGGGAGAGCCGCCGATTTCCCGGCGGCTCTCCCTTTCCACTTACGTTGTGTGATCTCATCGGAAAGGGAGGCGAGAGAATTTGGAATTCCTCTCCTATCTCATCAGCGGCGTCAGCCTCGGCAGCGTGTACGCCATCATCGCGCTGGGCTACACGATGGTCTACGGCATCGCCAAGATGCTCAACTTCGCGCACGGCGACGTCATCATGGTCGGCGGGTATATCTCGTTCTGCGGCTTCGCGTACCTCGGCTTGAACGGCTGGCTCGCGCTGCTGCTGGCGATGTGCGTGTGCACGGTTCTCGGCATTGTCATCGAGGGTCTTGCCTATCGCCCGCTGCGGCAGGCGACCTCGCTCGCCGTGCTCATCACCGCCATCGGCGTGAGCTATCTGCTGCAAAACACCGCGCTTTTGACCTGGGGTGCGACGCCCAAGGTCTACAGCCCGCTCATTCCGCTCACGAACGCCGCGGGCGAGCCGAACGCGCTCAAGCTCGGCGAGCTGTCCATCTCCTATATCTCGCTGCTCACCATGGCGGCGTGCATCGTCATCATGGTCGGCCTCACGCTCTTCACGAGCCGCAGCAAGATGGGCAAGGCGATGCGCGCCTGCTCCGAGGACAAGGACGCGGCGCGGCTGATGGGCATCAACGTCAACACGACGATCTCCGTGACGTTCGCCATCGGCTCGGCGCTCGCGGCGGTCGCGGGCGTGCTTTTGTGCTCCTTCAACCCCACGCTCATGCCGACGACCGGCTCCATGCCCGGCATCCGCGCGTTCACCGCGGCGGTGTTCGGCGGCATCGGCTCGATCCCGGGCGCGTTTCTCGGCGGGCTGCTCATCGGCGTGATCGAGGCGATGGCAAAGGCGTATATCTCCACGCAGCTCGCAAACTCCGTCGTGTTCGCGGTGCTGATCGTCGTGCTGCTGGTGCGCCCCGCGGGGCTGCTCGGCAAGTACGTGCCCGAGAAAGTGTGAGGTGCCGGACATGAAATGGAAAACGCTTCAGCCCCACACGAAGCAAAATGTCTTCACCTTCCTCGGCCTCGGCGTCGTCTGGGTCCTGGTGGCCGTGCTGCGCGCCCAGGGCGTGCTGACGCGCTCGGCGGCGGGCCTGCTCGTGCCGATCTGCTGCTATGTCGTGATGGCGCTCTCGCTCAACCTCACGGTCGGCATCATGGGCGAGCTGTCGCTCGGCCACGCTGGCTTCATGGGCGTGGGTGCGTTCACCGGCGTCGTCGCCTCGCAGAGCCTGATGAACGCCGTTCCCTCGGTGCCGCTGCGCCTGCTCGCGGCGATGCTCGCCGGCGCGCTCTTTGCCGGCGTCTTCGGCTTTTTGATCGGCATTCCGGTGCTGCGCCTGCGCGGCGACTACCTCGCCATCGTGACGCTCGCCTTCGGCGAGATCATCAAGGAGCTCATCACCTGCCTGCTCGTCGGCGTGGATGAAAAGGGGCTTCACATCATCTTCAACTATAAGGGCGTCAAGGGCGTGGAGGACCTGAACCTCTCGCCGGCGGGCCAGGTCATCATCAAGGGCGCGCAGGGCGCGACCGGCACGCAGACGATCGCGTCGTTCACCGCCGGCATGCTCCTTATCTTCGTGACGCTCTTCATCATCCTGCATCTCATTTACAGCCGCACGGGCCGCGCGATCATGGCGATCCGCGACAACCGCATCGCCGCCGAGAGCGTCGGCATCGACGTGACAAAGCACAAGATGATCGCCTTCGTCCTCTCCGCCGCGATGGCGGGCGCGGCGGGCGCGCTGTACGGGCTCAACTACTCCAACCTCGTCGCGGCAAAGTTCGACTTCAACACCTCGATCCTCGTTCTGGTGTTCGTGGTGCTCGGCGGGCTTGGCAACATGCGCGGCTCGATCATCGCCGCGGTGCTGCTGTACGTGCTGCCCGAGGCGCTGCGCGGCATGCGCGATTACCGCATGCTGATCTACGCGGTCATTTTGATCGCGGTCATGCTCACGACCAACAGCCCGATCGCGCAGAGCTTCTTCTCGCGGTTTTTCCGCTTCGGCAGGAAGGGAGGGGAGACTGAATGAGCGAATCGAAAAAGCGTCCCCCCACCAAAATGGTGCCGGTGCAGACCCACGCCATCGTGCCCGAGCGCGACGCGAACAAGAGCCCGATCCTGGAGTGCTACCACCTCGGCATCGACTTCGGCGGCCTGACCGCTGTGAACGACTTTAACCTCATCATCGGCCGCACCGAGATCGCGGGACTGATCGGCCCGAACGGCGCGGGCAAGACCACGATCTTCAACCTGCTCACGAAGGTCTATCAGCCCACGCGCGGCTCGATCCTGCTCGACGGACGCGACACGTCCAAAATGTCCACCGCGCAGGTCAGCCGCATGGGCATCGGGCGCACGTTCCAGAACATCCGGCTCTTCAAGGAGATGTCGGTCGTGGACAACGTGCTCGTGGGGCTCCATCACGAGATGGACTACCGCCTGCCGAGCGCGATACTGCGCCTTCCCGACTACTGGCGCGGCGAGCGCATCGCGCACGAACGCGCGCTGGAGCTTTTGTCCATCTTCGACATGCAGGACCTCGCCGAAACGAAGGCGGGGTCGCTGCCCTACGGCGCGCAGCGCCGCCTGGAGATCGTGCGCGCGCTCGCGACGAACCCGAGCCTGCTGCTGCTCGACGAGCCGGCGGCGGGCATGAACCCGAGCGAAACGAGCGAGCTGATGGACAACATCGTCAAGATCCGCGACCTGTTCCAGATCGCGATCATGCTCATCGAGCACGACATGAACCTCGTCATGGGCATCTGCGAGGGCATCTGCGTGCTCAATTTCGGCGAGGTCATCGCCAAGGGCTCGCCCGACGAGATCAAGCAGAACTCCGTCGTCATCGAGGCGTACCTCGGCAAAAAGGACGGCAAAAACGACGCAAAGGAGGCGCGGTGATGGCGGAGCTTCTCAATGTCAGCGACATCAACGTCTACTACGGCGCGATCCACGCCATCAAGGGCGTTTCCTTCCACGTCGAGGGCGGTGAGATCGTGACGCTCATCGGCGCGAACGGCGCGGGCAAGTCCACGACGCTTCAGACCGTTTCGGGCCTTCTGCACTCCAAGACCGGCTCGATCACGTTCGAGGGCAAGAGCATCGCCGGCGTGCCGGCGCACAAGCTCGTCGAGCGCGGGCTTGCGCACGTGCCCGAGGGCCGGCGCATCTTTTTGCAGATGACGGTCGAGGAAAACCTCGAAATGGGCGCGTTCACGCAGCCGAACGCCGACACGCCGGAATCGCTTGAGCGCGTGTTCGAGCAGTTCCCGCGCCTCAAGGAGCGCCGCCGCCAGATCGCGGGCACGCTCTCCGGCGGCGAGCAGCAGATGCTCGCGATGGGCAGGGCGCTGATGAGCAAGCCGAAGCTTTTGATGCTCGACGAGCCCTCGATGGGCCTCGCGCCGATCCTCGTCGAGCAGATCTTCGACATCATCCGCTCTCTGCACAAGGCGGGGACGACCATTCTGCTCGTCGAGCAGAACGCGCAGATGGCGCTCTCGGTCGCCGACCGCGCCTACGTCCTCGAAACGGGGCGCATCACGCTCTCCGGCACCGGCGCGGAGCTCGCGCGCAGCGACGAAGTCAAAAAGGCGTATCTCGGCGGATAAACTTGACGCTGGAAAGGTTCCTCTGTATACTCAAGGGAGCGGCGAAAACGCCGCTCCCTTGAGTTGAGGTGAAGCGTATGGAAAACACAAGACCGATCGACGCCGCCGCGGTCCGCGCAGCGCTGCCCAAGCGCCGCGAGGACGCGCACAAGGGCGATTTCGGCAAGCTTTTGATCGTCGGCGGCGCCGTGGGCTACACGGGCGCGCCGTACCTTGCCGCGCGCGCCGCCGTGCGCTCGGGCTGCGGGCTCACATACCTCGGCGTGCCGCGGAGCATCTGGGCGGTCGAGGCGGCGAAATGCGCCTCCGCGATGCCGTTCCCGCTTCCCGACGACGGCGCGATGCTCACGCCCGACGCGCTCGCGCCGATCCGGGAGAAATTAGACGGCTGCGACGTGCTCGCGCTCGGCCCCGGCCTCGGACGGAGCGCGGGCGTGCGCGCGCTTACAGACGCGCTTGTGCGCGAAACCGCGCAGCCGCTCGTGCTTGACGCCGACGCGCTCAACGCGCTCGACCTCTCCGCGCTCGACGCGCGGCGGGGGAGGCCGACGGTGCTCACGCCGCACGACGGGGAATTCGCACGGCTTCTGGGCGTATCGCCCGCGGAGCTGGCAAAGCGCGACCGCACGGAAACGGCGCGGGAGTTTGCCCTGTCGCACGGCTGCGTGCTCGTGCGCAAGGGCCACCGCACGCTCGTCGCCCTGCCGGACGGGCAGGTGCTGGAAAATACCTGCGGCGGCAGCGCGCTCGCCAAGGGCGGCAGCGGGGACGTGCTCACCGGGCTTATCGCCTCGCTCCTTGCGCAAGGGGCGGACGCGGCGCGCGCCGCGCTGTGCGGCGTATGGCTGCACGCACGCGCGGGGGACGTCCTCGCAAAGCGCATGACCGCCTACTGCGTCACACCGGAGGACGTCGCCGCGGAGGGGCTTGCCGCCGCGTTTTCCGAGGTCGTATAAGGAGCCGGTATGGACGAATTACTCAAAACCGTACTCATCGTCTGCCCGCTGGTGTTCCTCGCGGGCTTTGTCGACTCGGTCGCGGGCGGCGGCGGGATCATCTCGCTGCCCGCGTATCTGATGGCGGGCCTGCCCGCGCATCTCGCCGCCGGCACGAACAAGGTCGTTAACGGCTGCGGCACGCTCAGCGCGACGCTGCGCTACTTCAAAAACGGCAAGGTGCGCCTGCGCGCCGCCGTTTCCGCCGCGCTCGGCGCGCTGCTCGGCTCCATGCTCGGCGCGCAGCTCGCGTCGATGATCTCCGAAGCGGCGCTTAGGACCATCATGCTCGTCGCACTGCCGTGCGTGGCGGTCTTTCTCGTTTGTAAGCGCGATTTCGGCAGGGACGATTCTCCCGCCGCGGAGCCCGCGCCGAGGCGCGAGGTGATCGTCTCGGCGCTCATCGGGCTCGGCATCGGCTGCTACGACGGGCTGGTCGGCCCCGGGACGGGCACGTTTATGATCCTGTGCTTCACGGCGTTTCTCTCGATGGACCTGCTGACCGCGTCGGGCTGCTCGAAGGCGGCGAACCTCGCCTCCAACGTCGGCAGCGCCGTGGTGTGGATCATCCACGGGAGCGTCCTCTGGAAGCTCGCCGCGCCCGCGCTCGTGTGCAGCATCCTCGGCAACCTCTGCGGCGCGCGCTACGCGCTGCGCGGCGGCAGCAAAAAGATCCGGAACATGATGTTCGTCGTGCTGGGGCTGCTGTTCGCGAAAATGCTCTATGAACTGGTGGTGAAATAACATGGTCGTCGGCGTGATCGGAGAAAATTGCAGCGGAAAATCCACATCGGCGGCGACGTCGAAGCGCGATATAAAGAAAAACACTTGAGGGTCCAGGTCAAGCCCTACATCTTTTTCTCCACGCCCGGTCCCGTCGATATCGAGGTGTGGAAGAAATGGATAGTAAGCTATCTGTTTATCGGGAGCCTTTACCTCGTCAGCGACATGCAAATCGTGCATCAGCACATGCCGCGGCTGCGCATCCCGAATATCGTCGCGGGACTTGCCGCCGCCGCGCTTTACATCCGTCTTTTGTTCACCGTTCCAAAGGAGTTTCAACTGTTTGTGGTCATTTGGAACGGCGTAACGGTCCTGTCCATGTGCCTCGGCCGGATCATCTTTTCGATCCGGGCGGAGCGGCGGAAAAAATAGAAGTACAATAGAGTCACAATTTCGGCCCGCCTTTTGGCGGTTCGATAAATTGCGTCTGAAATGTTAAAAACCCACCGGAATCAACCCGATTCCGGTGGGTTTTTCATGGAGCAGGGTACGGGAGTCGAACCCGCCTTAACGGCTTGGGAAGCCGCTGTAATACCGATATACCAACCCTGCGTATTCACTTGCAAAACGTATACTACCACACTTTTCCCCGCTTTGCAAGGCGAAAAATGTATGATTTTCCCCCCGCCGTCATATCCTTTAGCAAAACCGACCGGGAGGGATACCCCATGAAACGATTTTTTGCCATATGCTGCCTCTGCGCGCTCGCGCTGACGCTGCCCGTCCGCGCCGCGGGCCCGGAGGTGAACGCGCCGTCCGCCGTGCTCATGGAAAAGAGCACCGGCACGGTGCTCTGCGCCAAGGACGAGCACACGCCGCGCGAGCCTGCGAGCGTCACAAAGGTCATGACGATCCTGCTGACGATGGAGGCGATCGACTCCGGCGCGATCTCCTACGACGACGTCGTGACCGGCAGCGCGCACGCAAGCTCGATGGGCGGCAGCCAGATCTGGCTGCGCGAGGGCGAGCAGATGACCGTGCGCGACCTCTTAAAAGCCGTGTGCGTCGTTTCGGGCAACGACGCCGCGGTCGCGCTCGGCGAATACCTCGCCGGCAGCGAGGACGCGTTCGTGGAGAAGATGAACGCTCGCGCGCAGGAGCTCGGCATGCTCGACACGCACTTCGTCAACGCCACGGGCCTGCCCGCGGCGGGGCACGTCACGTCGGCGTACGACATCGCGCTGATGTCCCGCGAGCTCATTTTGAACCACCCCGACATCCGCCAGTTCACGACGATCTGGATGGATTCGCTGCGGGACGGGGAATCCATGCTCGTGAACACCAACAAGCTCGTGCGGTTCTACGACGGCGCGACGGGGCTCAAGACCGGCTCGACCGACTCCGCCGGCTACTGCCTCAGCGCGACCGCCGAGCGGAACGGTATGGAGCTTATCGCCGTCGTGATGAAGGGCAAAACGAGCGACGAGCGCTTTGCCGACGCGCGCGCGCTGCTCGACTACGGCTTTGCGACCTACGCGCTCGTGACCGTCGCGCCCGACGCGGCGCTCGCGCCGCTGCCGGTCGTGCTGGGGGAGCGCGGCGCGGTGCAGCCGGTGCTGACGAAAGAGAACACGCTGCTGCTGGAAAAGTCGGCGGCGGGCGGGCTTCAAAAGGAGGTCGCGCTGCCCGAAAGCGTCCCCGCGCCGATCGCGGAGGGCGACCGCCTGGGCGAGCTGCGCGTGACAGACGCGGCGGGGGAGACCGTCGCGGTGCTGCCGATCCTCGCGGGCGAGAGCGTGGCGCACGTCACCTGGGCGCAGATGTTCCGCCGCGTCCTGCGACTCGCGTTCTGCGCGCCCTGACTTTGCATCAGCGCCTGCGCAATCTTGCAAAACGGCAGACAAACGCTTGACAAATCGGCGTTTCCGTGTCATATTTACTTTACTCGGATAAAGTATCCGCAAAACCAAAGAACGAAAGGAAGAGGCCCCTATGTTTGTAAACACCTTTTGGGCGCTCGTGCCCCCCATCATCGCCATTGCACTGGCGCTGATCACGAAAGAAGCGTACTCGTCGCTTTTCATCGGCGTGCTCTGCGGCGCTCTGCTGGCGGCGGACCTCTCTCCCGTCGGCGCGCTCAATAACGTCGTGAGCGACGAGAACGGCATGCTCGCCGCCGTGTCCGGCAACGCGGGCATCTTCATCTTCCTCGTGCTGCTCGGCATCATCGTGGCGCTGGTCAACCGCTCCGGCGGCAGCGCGGCGTTCGGACGCTGGGCGGAAACGCACATCAAGACCCGCGTCGGCGCGCAGCTTGCGACGTTCCTGCTGGGCGTGCTCATTTTCATCGACGACTATTTCAACTGCCTGACCGTCGGCTCTGTCATGCGCCCGGTCACCGACCGCCACAAGATCAGCCGCGCCAAGCTCGCCTTCCTCATCGACGCGACCGCCGCGCCGATCTGCATGATCGCGCCGGTGTCCTCGTGGGCGGCGGCGGTTTCCGGCGTCGCGGACGACCTCGGCTCCGGCATCAGCGGCATTCAGCTCTTTATCGAGGCGATCCCCTACAACTTCTACTCGCTCCTCACGCTCGTGTTCATTATCGCGCTCACGCTGATGAAGTTCGATTACGGCCCCATGCGCGTGCATGAGATGAGCGCGCAGCTCAACGGCGACCTCGGCGCGCAGGGCGGCAGCGAGGACGAAAAGGGCAATCCGAAGGGCAAGGTCATCGACCTGCTGCTGCCCGTCATCGTGCTGATCGTCACCTGCACGATCGGTATGCTCTACGTCGGCGGCTACTTCGGCGTCGACTGGTGGGGCGGCACGGACTGCGCCGGCAGCTTCATCGACGCGTTCGGCAACACGGACGCCTTCGTCGGCCTTCCCTGGGGCTGCCTGATCGCGCTGGTGTTCATCGTGATCTACTTCCTCTGCCGCAGGGTCATGACCTTCAAGGAGGCGATGGAGTGCGTGCCCAAGGGCTTTGTCGCGATGGTGCCCCCGATCATCATTCTCACCCTCGCGGTTTCGCTCAAGAACATGACCGGGCTCCTCGGCGCGGCGGACTTCGTCCATGACGCGATGCTCGGCGCCGCCGCCGGACTTTACAGCTTCCTGCCCGCGGTCATTTTCCTCGTCGCCGTGGCGCTGGCGTTCGCCTCCGGCACGAGCTGGGGCACGTTCGGCATTCTGATCCCCATTGTCACCTACGTTCTGGAGAACGACCCCAAGCTTATGATCATCGGCATCTCCGCCTGCCTCGCGGGCGCGGTGTGCGGCGACCACTGCTCCCCGATCTCCGATACGACGATCATGGCGAGCGCGGGCGCGCAGGTCGAGCACGTCAAGCACGTCTCCACGCAGCTGCCCTACGCGCTGACCGTCGCGGGCGTGAGCTTCGTGACCTATATTTTCGCGGGCTTTATCCGCAACTGGGTCGTGTGCCTGCTCATCGGCGCGGCGCTGACCGTCGGCACGCTGTTCGTGCTGCGCTCGCGGGAGGCGAAGAACGCCGCGGCGTAAGGCAATTTTGGAAATCGTTTTCCGACACCGCCTTTTCTCTTTTGTCTTGTCAAAAGAGAAAACACGGTTTCGGACTTCCCCAAAAGAGAAAGACGCTCTGCCATACAGGCAGGGCGTCTTTGCTTTGTTCGGCGCGGACGGGGACGATACGCCGCGTGTCTGTTTCCGCTCGCCGCTCCATATTATCTTGCGGCGGTGCGTGCGTCTGTTTCGCGCGCGCCTCGATCAGTCCTTTTCTTCGTCAAGGCTGTCCAGCGCGACACGGACCGCTTCCACAACAAAGGCGGAAAATGTGCAGTCCATCCCGCGAATCGCCTCATTCACACGCTCCAAAACATCATTGGGAAAGCGGACGCTCTTATTCGTCGTCGGCGGGACGGTGGGAATCTTGAACTTCGCCATAGAAGCACCTCGCAATACATTTTGTGCTACTATCGTATTGCATTATTCGCAGTTTTTCTGTAATATAAGTGTTGCACATATGTATTACGATTGGAGGCGCCGGCATGAATCTCTACAAAGAGCTGTATTTTAAGCTGTTCGCGGTGATGGCGGACGCAGTGGAAGCATTGGAAAAGGGCGAACCGGAGTACGCGAAGAAAATTTTGATCGCCGCGGAGCAGGAAGCGGAGGAGATCGTCATTTCCGCGGAAGAGGAATAGGTCGAGGCGCGTGCAAAAGAGGCGCACGCACTGCCGCAAAATAACATGGAGCGGCGAGTGGAAACAGACACGCGGCGTATCGTTTCCGTCCGCGCCGAACAAGGTAAAGACGCCTTACCTGCAACGGTAAAGCGTCTTTCTTCTTTGGCGGGCGACACCGTTTCTTCTTTCGGCAAGACGAAAGAAGAAATGGGGTCGCAAATCGTTTCTTTTTACAGCTTTGCAAAGAAATCCTCGATTTCCTTTCTCGTGCACCCCGCGCTGCCCTGCGCGAAGAACGGCTTGCCGCCGCCGCGGCCGTTGAGCGCCGCGTTGAGGGATTTCACCAGCTCACGCAGGTCGCCGCCCGTCTGTCCCACGGCGTATTTCCACGCGCCGTCCCTGCCGGCAAACACCGCGCAGCGCCCGCCGCAGGTGTTCATCACCGCGTCGCAGAGCTTGCGGACGCTCTCGGGCGACATCTCCTCCTCGAAGAGCACCACGTCGCCCTCGCCCGCGAGCCGCGCCGCGACCTGCGAAAATACCTGCGCCTCGAGCCGCGCCGCACGCAGCTTGAGCGCGCCCAGCTCGGCCTCCAGCCGCTCGACCGCCGCCGCGCTCTCGGTCGGCTTTGCCGAAAGCGACTGCGCCACGCGCAGGTTCTGCTCCCAGGTTTCCCCGAGGTGCCGGTACGCGCGCGCGCCGCAGAGAAGCTCGATGCGAACGCCGTCGCGGAACTTCTGGCAGGAGAGGAATTTCACGATCCCGACCTGTCCGCTGCGCCGGACGTGCGTGCCGCAGCAGGCGCAGCAGTCCGCGCCGGGGAAGGACACGATGCGCACGTCGCCGTCGAGCGGCTTTTTGCTGCGGTACTCGACCTGCTCCAGCTCCGCGCCGCGGTAGAAGCGAATGTCGATCTCGTGGTCCTCGCAGAGGTACGCGTTCGCGCGGCGCTCGATCTCCATGAGCGCGTCCCACGTAATGTCGGCGTTGAAGTCGATGGTCACGACGTCCGCGCCCATGTGGAAGCCCACGTTGTCGCAGTGAAACCTTTCGCAGATCAGCCCCGAGCAGATGTGCTCGCCCGAGTGCTGCTGCATGTGGTCGAAGCGCCGCGCCCAATCGAGCGCGCCGCGCACGGTCTCGCCCGGCTCAAACGCGCCGTCGCAAAGGTGCGTGATGACGCCGCCCTTTTCGTGTACGTCAAGCACGTGTACAAGCCCCATTGTGCCGTGATCCGCGCCCTGACCGCCGCCCTCGGGGTAGAACGCGGTCCGGTCGAGCACGACGGCGTATTTCCCGTCCGCCGTTTCCTCGCAGGAGAGAACCTTCGCGGTGAACTCGCGCAGGAACGGGTCGTCGTAGTAAAGCTTTTTCGTTTCCATGCCGTCTCCCGTCACTTCATCAGCCCAAGCTGCATCTTTGCCTTGAGAACGCGCACGCACGCGTCGTCAATGAGGCTCTCGTCGAGCGTGCCGTCGCGCACCGCCGCGATCACCTGCGGGATCTGCGTCTCAAAATCGGTCGTCACGACCATGTCGTTGCCCGCGCGGAGCGCCAGCACCGCGACGCTGCCGTCCTCGGCGTACGCCTTGACCGCGTCCATCGCGAGGTCGTCGGTCAGCGCCACGCCGGTGAACCCGAGGCCGCGCAGCTGCTCGTGCACAGCGGGGGAGAGGGACGCGGGGAGCTTGTCGTCCATGCACTTGACGATGTTGTGGCTCACCAGCACGAACGGCGCGCCCGAGCGGATGCCGCCGATGAACGGGATGAAGTCGCTCTTCGTGAACCAATCCATCGAGCGCTCGTCGACCACGACGCCCGTGTGCGTGTCGGCGTTGTTGCCGTAGCCGGGGAAGTGCTTGAGCACCGCGCCCACGCCCTCGCCGTTCATCACCTTCACGACGCCCGCGGCGTACGCCATCGTTTCGGCGGCGTTGCGCCCGAGCGCACGGTCATAGATGAAGTCGCCGGGGTCGGTGGACACGTCGCACACGGGGGCAAAGTTGACGTTGATGCCGTACTTTTTGAGAAGGTCGTTCTTCTGCGCCGCGTCGTTGAGCACCGCGCCGATGCCGCCCGTGTTGTAGAGCTGCTGCGGCGAGGGGCTCACGGCGGGGAAGAGGTTGGGGTTGCGGCTCGCGCGCGTGACCGTGCCGCCCTCCTCGTCCGAGCCGATAAAGAGCGGAATGCCCGTGTCATACGCCGCAGTGAGCTGGTAGTTGCCGAGCTTCGTCGTGAGCTGGTCCGCCGTCAGCCAGTTGCCCGCGGCGTCTTTGTAGTCGCGCGTGAAGAGCAGCACGCCGCCGAGGTGGTACTGCGCGATCTTGTCTGCTGCCGCCGCCTCCGGGCAGCGCACGAAAAAGAGCTGCCCGACCTTCTGCTCAAGCGTCATCTTCTCCAGCAGCGCGCGGATCTTTGCCTCGCGCTGCGCGTCCAGCGCGGCGGCGTTCTGCTCCGCCGCCTCGCGCGCCGCGGCGTCCTCCGCCGCCTGCGCGTCGTCCTGCCCGGGGGAGCTCTCGGGCAGGTACTTGTCCTCGCCCGCGCCTTCGCCGTCGCTCTGCTCCTGCGTCTCCGGCGCGCTCTCCGAGGTTTCGGGCACATCGGCTTGACGCCCGCCGCAGCCGGCGAGCGTCAAGAGTGCCAATAGTAAAATCAGCAGTTTTTTCATTCTTCTTCGTGAGCGGTGACCTTGATGTGAAGCTCGTCGAGCTGCTTCTGCGTGACCTCGCTCGGCGCGCCCATCATCACGTCCTGCGCGTTTTTGTTCATCGGGAAGGGGATGATCTCGCGGATGGAATCCTCGCCCGCGAGCAGCATGACCATGCGGTCGACGCCCGGGGCGATGCCCGCGTGCGGCGGCGCGCCGTAGCAGAACGCGTTGTACATCGCGGGGAACTTCGCCTTGACGTCATCCTCGCCGAGGCGCACCAGCTCGAACGCCTTGACCATGATCTCGGGGTCGTGGTTGCGCACCGCGCCGGAGGATAGCTCCACGCCGTTGCACACCAGATCGTACTGGTCCGCCATGATCGTCAG
>SVKM01000236.1 GCA_015068465.1 Oscillospiraceae bacterium
GCGTCCCCGTCCGTATCTCCGGTGGCGCCGGGTACCATGTAGCCAACGCAGTCGATCAGCCGAACCGAGCAGCTGGCGCCGTCGCCGAGCGCGATGTCGACCGCCTCCTCGGGCACGAACTTGGGCTCCGCCGTCATGACCATGCGGCCCGAGCCGCTTTGCGGCAGCTCATCCTTTGCGCGCTCGCGGCGGTAGACGTTGTCGATGTTCGGAATGACCTGCGTTTCCATGAAGCGCTTGATGAACGTCGATTTGCCGGCGCGGACGGGCCCGACGACGCCGATGTAGATATCTCCCGACGAGCGTTTGGCGATATCCTGATAGATCTGGGTATTGTTGTTCGTCATTTCCGTTCCTCCTCAGCGCTTGCGCGGGATCAGCAGCATGCGGCCCGCGGCGATCGCGGCGCTGTCTGTCAGTTCGTTTGCCGAAAGGAGCTCTTCCACCGTCGTGCGGTACTGCTTGGCAATGTCCCACAGCGACTCGTTCTCGCCAAGAGCGCGCAGCACAAGCGATGGCGGGTCTGTTTCGGGCGCTTCCGGCTCGCTCGCGCTCAGGCCTGTCAGACACACACACATGGGCGACGCAACGGAAACGAGCGTAAAGACCACCGGGAACCGCAGTTCCACGCCGCCTGCGTTGCTGTTTGCCGCGATATCGCCCGCGCAGACATTCTCCACGCTTGCCTGCGCTTCGCCGCCGGCTTCGCCTTCTGCCGTGATCTCAATGCGCCGCTCGAGCGCAAAAGGAGCGCCTGACTCATCCAAATACAGCAGCGACACGGTTGCTGCGGCGCGGATCGACGCACGACCGTCCTTTTGGCTGACGCCTACGCTTCCGAAGCAGACGTCAGCCCCCAGAACACACTTTACGTCCGCGCCGATATCCAGCTGCTCGCGCACATTCTGCGTAACGCTCGAAACCTCGGGCGATTGCCAGAGCTCGACGCTCTGCGTCTGCGCGTCAAGCTCGTACGCGGTGCTGTAAAGATCGACGATGCACTCGACCGACTCCGTCCGGCGCAGGACAATGCAGGCATTGAGAAACAGTTTGACGCTCACCGCGCGATTTTCCTCGCCCTCTCCGGCGGTATGTATCTCGCAGCCGGAGAGGTTCAAGACCGCTGCCGCCGTGACCTCGCCGCGCTCCTCGGCGGAAACTCCGTCCAATATCTGGGAAAACGGCAATTCCTCGTCCCAGGAGCACAGCCTGCCGTCCTCGGCGGCATAGAGCAGCGACACGCAGGCGACACCCTTGAGCACGACCTTGCTGCCGACGCTCTTGACCTCGCTCACACGGGTCTTGACGCGGGAGCAAAGCAGTTCTGCGATTGCCTCTTTTCCGCCGGGAAGCGCAAGCTCCTCTGAAAAAACGAAATCCTTATCCCCCACGGATTCGATCAAGGATATCTCGTGCTTTTCGCAAAGCGTTTGGATCGCATATTCCTCCTGCTGCGCGATCTTGCCGCAGGTCGTCATCGTCATGCGGCAGTAGGGCGTCGCCTTCCACTCGATGTTCAGCCGCGTAAACAACTTTCTCGGATTGAGCAGCCGCGCTTCCACCTCGCAGACCCGCCCTTCAACGACGGCCTTGTCGCAGCCGTCGGGCAGCTTTTCCGCCTGCTCAAACGGTATGGAGTATTCCAGCGAGCGCAGTCCCTGCGTCCCTTCCGCCATGTATAACAGCGTCAGCTTGACCGAGCCGGACGCCGTCAGCTTGCCCTCCGCAACCGTGCGGCTGCGCAGAAGAAGGCACGCGCTGACGTCGACAATGCGGGTGATATCGGGGCTGTAATCCGGTACGATGGTCTCCGCAGTCTCCTCGCGGGTCGACACGAGCGGCGCGCCGGGCCTGTAGCAGTCAAATTGTTCTTTTTGCAGTTCCAGTTCCATGGTACTCGTCTCCTTTGGCATCGTGTTGCTTCACTCTATGCCGCCGGGGACAAATATATGCTAACTCTCCTTCCTGATCCCGAACAGGCAGCGCAGGATACCGCTGAGCGCCTTCGGAGACTTCCAAACCACGATCGTCATGTCCTCACCTCCCCGTTATCGCCTTCTGAGCAGCCAGATCCCGCAAGCTATGAGAAGGAACGCCGCCAGGATCATCAAAAAGCTCACGGGAAAGATCGCAACGATCACGATCGACGAGCCCAGCGCCAGCGCACATAGCCCAAGAAGTTTCCATTTCTCACAGCACATATCGTTCCCTCCCCTCTTCTTGTGACACTTCATTATATTATCCCGCCTGCCGTCCGGTCACAGAAAAAGGGCCGGCGGTTTGCACCGCCGACCCTTTTTCAACGATTCCATTCCTTGATATCCTTCAGTTCTTCGTACAGCCGCAAATAGCTCGCGTGCCGTCCGGAAACGATCTTGCCGTCGCGCAGCGCCTCCAGCACCGCGCAGCCCTTTTCCCTGGTGTGGCTGCATCCCACAAAGCGGCAGCCGTCCAGATACGGGGCAAAGTCCGGAAATGTCTCCGGCAAGCGGTGCTTGAGCTCCAGGCTCAGACTGTCCGCGTCAAAGGACGAGAATCCCGGCGTGTCGATGATCTCGGCGCCGCCCCTGATGCTGTAAAGCTCCACGTGGCGCGTCGTGTGCTTGCCGCGTCCGAGCGCCTGACTGACCTCGCCGACCTTCAGATGGTAGCTCGCGTCGAGCGCATTGAGGATGCTCGACTTGCCGACGCCGGAATTACCCGTAAAGGCAGACAGCTTGCCAGCTATTGCTTCTCTCAGGTTTTCAATCCCCTCGCCGGTTTCCGCGCTGATTTGCAGCGTTGGATAGCCGGCGCGCGCATAATAGTCGTTCAGCCCGTCGCCCGAGGCAAGGTCGCACTTGTTGATGCAAATGAGCACATCACAGTTTTTGAGCGCCGCGATCGCAGTCATGCGGTCGATCAAATACGGCTCGGTGCGCGGGATCGCTTCGGAGGCGACGATGATAAGCTGGTCGATATTCGCGACCG